>JAYVGW010000151.1:0-12665 GCA_043771735.1 Methyloglobulus sp. | reverse complement strand
TAGGCGAAATGCTGCAAAATGCCGGTGAATTCAATGCTGACGACAGTGCCGACCTGAAAGAGTTTTTTGAAGAAACCAGAAACTCGCTGGCTAACGATGAGTTTATCTTTGAACTTTTGCTTCCCAATGAAGGCACACCACTCAATGAGCAAACAGAAGCATTAAGGAAATGGTGCCAAGGCTTTTTGTTTGGCTTAGGCTCTTCACCTTCCATGTCAGATTCAACAGCACACTGGCCGGAAGATGTACGCGAAGCGGTAAAAGATATTACCGAATTCACTAAACTTGATACCGATGCCGAAGGAGAAGATGCAGAGAATGATTTTATGGAAATCACCGAATATCTCAAGGCGGTGGTGATTTTTTTGCGGACTGAGTTAAACTCAGTGGATAACCGTACAGTACATTAAGCGACAGGATAGGCATGAAACAAAGTGAATTCAAAAAACGCCGCAAGCAATTGATGCAGCGCATCGGCAAAGGCAATATCGCCTTGCTGGGCAGTTCAGCCACAAAAATCCGCAACCGCGACGTACATTACCCGTTCCGTCAAGACAGCGACTTTTATTACCTGACCGGTTTTTCTGAACCAGATGCCTTGGCTGTGTTTATCCCTGGGCGCGAACAAGGCGAATACATCTTGTTTTGTCGTGAATTCGACGAAGCCAAAGCCCTATGGGAAGGCGCACATGCAGGGTTGGAAGGCGCAACCGGCCATTATCAGGCCGATGACGCTTTCCCGATAGACGATATGGATGAAATCCTGCCAGGGATGTTGGAAAACAAGCATAAGGTTTTTTATCCCATGGGACGAGATTCCGACCTGGACCATCACCTGCTGGATTGGATCAACCACATCAAAAGCCAGTCCAGGTCGGGGCTTGTCGCGCCTGGGGAACTGGTTTCGCTGGAACACATCCTCCATGAGATGCGGCTGTTCAAAAGCCCGGAAGAAATCAAGTTGATGCGCCGTGCTGCGGAAGTTTCCGCGCAAGGTCACGTCAAGGCCATGCAATCCTGTAAGGCAGGGCTGTACGAATATCAGATTGAAGCCGGATTAGTGCATCATTTTATGCAGGAAGGCTTGCGGTCCGTTGCTTACCCTTCCATTGTCGCAGGCGGCAAAAACGCCTGTGTGCTGCATTACACGGAAAACACGGACAAGCTGAAGAACGGCGATTTACTGCTGATCGACGCAGGTGCCGAATGCGACCATTATGCCGCCGATATTACCCGTACCTTTCCGGTATCTGGACGGTTTAGTGAGCCGCAAAAGCAGCTCTATCAGTTGGTTTTGGATGCCCAAAGCGCCGCTTTCGAGCAAATCAAACCAGGTGTGCCGTGGCACAATGCTCATGATGCTTCGGTTGAGGTGCTGACCAAGGGCTTGGTCGCGCTTGGTTTGCTAGAGGGCAAGGTGAAAGCGCTCATCAAAAAAGAAAAATTCAAGCAGTTTTATATGCACCGCATCGGCCACTGGCTGGGGATGGATGTGCATGATGTCGGCGACTACAAAATTGACCAAAAATGGCGCTTGCTGGAACCAGGCATGGTGCTTACCGTTGAACCCGGCCTGTATATTCCTGCCGACTGTAAAACCGTTGACGAAAAGTGGCGCGGCATCGGCATACGCATCGAAGATGACTTGTTGGTTACCGAACAAGGCCACGAAATCCTGACCAGCGGCGTACCTAGGACGATAGCGGAAATAGAAGCCTTGATGCAGGGCAGCTAATGCAAGATAGCGTGCAATCATTCGATGTCATCATAGTTGGCGGCGGACTGGCCGGAAACTGCTTGGCCTTGGCGCTCAACGGCAGCGGGTTGCGGGTTGCCATCATCGAAGCCAGCACTAGGGAACAACTGTTAAACTCAGCGATGGGCGATCGAGCATTGGCCTTGGCTGCTGGTACTGTAGCCACACTGGAAACCCTCGGGATTTGGCAAGGTATTCAGGCAAAAGCGACTGCCATTACCGATATTCACGTATCAGACCGGGGGCATTTCGGCAAAGTCCGGCTGTCTGCACGAAAACTAAATGTCGCAGCCTTGGGCTATGTAATCACTGCACGGGACATTGAAACACACGTTGCGGAACTGGTCGATAAAACGGGAATTACCCAGCTTTGCCCCGCGCGCCTGGTTGGGCTTGTGTCTGATGAAAAAGAAGTCAATGCCAGCATAAAACACCAGGAAGAATCGCTGTGCTTATCGGCAAAATTATTGGTCGGTGCGGACGGCGGCAATTCATCGGTACGGAAATTGCTGGAGATAACGCAGCAAGTGACTGAGTACGGGCAGACAGCCCTGGTCACGACGGTAAAAACATCGCTGCCGCACCGGAATATCGCTTACGAACGGTTTACCGAATCAGGGCCGCTGGCGCTGCTGCCCCTAGGCAAAAACCATTGTTCTGTGGTCTGGACACGCAGCAATGAAGACGCTGACGCGCTCATGTCGGGCAGCGAGAATGACTTCCTGGAAGCCTTGCAGCAATGCTTCGGTTATCGGCTGGGGCGACTCACCTTAGCCGCACCAAGACGGGCATTTCCGGTCTCGCTTATCCGCGCTGACCGGATGCAATCAGGGCGTGCGGTCATTATCGGCAATGCTGCCCATCAGCTACATCCGGTAGCTGGCCAAGGCTTTAACTTAGGATTGCGCGATGTCGAGCAATTGGCAGATAGGTTGCTCAGGCAACAGGAGCAGGGTGAAGATATTGGTTCAGCAACATTCCTGAACGATTATGTAACAGCGCGGGAGCAAGACCACCGCCAGACCATTACCTTCACTGACACGCTAGTGCGGGTTTTTTCCAATGACTGGCTGGCGTTAGCGGCGGCCAGGAATATTGGCCTTGCTGCGCTGGATCATATTCCTTTTGCGAAAGCCTTATTGTCAAGACATGCGATGGGCTTGGCGCAGCGGTTGCCAGGCCTTGGCAATCATCCTTAAAACACGTTCTTAGCGCTACAGTCCGAAAATCAAGGCGACAGCCAATGGTGCAGTACGGTCAACACCAGCCGCACAGAACAACCGATATAACACATTGATGTCCGTATCGTGGATACACGGATTATTAAACCCAAAATGAAGCCTAGTTCCGCTAACCATTAGCAAAAAACCAAATTGTTTGAAATTTGTCCCTAATTGAATTTAACAAATTTGCTGGCATCTGTTATATTCAGGTTCGGCGGGAAGGTTTGCTGGTTGCATGGATTGCCTTTAAATTTAATGGGCAGCAAAATAAACTATTAATCTATATAAAACGGGGAATCGTTATGACAGAAGGGTTGTTTGTATTAACTACACTATTTGTTGCTTATGTTATCTATGTCATCGTCAATGAGAAGAAGACAGGAAGCGCGGCCACAAAATCTACACCGGCAGCTACTCAGCCTAAGCAACAGGCAACAGTCGCGGAAGTGTCAAAGGCACCAGCGGCCGCCGCTAAACCGGCAGCAGCAAAAAAACCTGCCGAGGCTGCACCCAAACCGATGCCAGTGGCAGCGCCAGAAGCTATCAAAGGCACTGGCTTGAAAGACCCTAAAACAGGCGAAGTGGCGACCACCTACAGTAACTACCGATTTACTAAGCGCTGGATAAAAGAAGCGTTGGTTGCGGAAAAGCTGGTGGACAAGATTTATAAGAATGACGAGTTGAATGCGGATGCCGAAGCCAAAATAAAAGCCGGCATTGCCAAGCTAGAAGGCATGAAAAAATATAAACCTTAATCTCGCTTGTCTGCAGGCTGGCGGATTGAAAAGCAGTGTGGAAAAGGCTTTAGGTAACTGTCATGCACAGTTTTTCCTTTAGCCTTTAGCCTCTGAATTATTCCTCCATATTCAGCTTTTTCAGGCGATACCGGAATGACCTGAACGTAAGCCCCAACTGTTTCGCTGCGGCTGTTTTATTCCATTTGTTTTCCTCTAATGCGGTTGTAATGGCTTTGCGTTCAATGCCATCCAAGTAGTCCTCCAGGCTTTCCATGCCTGGATCATAGTCGGGGTACTCGGTATCGCTGTCACTGCTGGCAACTAACGGTAAATTCAGGTCATCTACGTCTATCGTGTTGCCGTCATATAAAGCCAAAGCCCGTTCCAGGATATTTTCCAGCTCCCGCACATTCCCGGGGAAGCGGTATTTTTGCAGGGCGGCTAAAGCGGATGCCGTAACGGCAGGCTTTTTCTCCCCCGCCGTTAGCTTAGTCAATACATGCTCTGTCAGCATGGGTATATCCGCCGACCTTTCCCGTAACGGCGGCAAAACCAAGTCGATGACATTAATACGGTAATACAAATCCTGCCTAAATACGCCCGCCTTTACCATGTCGGCAAGATTACGGTGGGTAGCACTGAGCAATCGAATATCAACCGGTATTTCCATCTGCTCCCCTACCGGACGGACTTTCTTTTCCTGAATGGCCCGAAGTAACTTGACCTGCAACGCTTGTGGCAAATCGGCCACTTCATCGAGAAATAGAGTGCCGCCATCAGCAGCCTGGAACAGGCCTTTTTTATCGCTGACCGCACCCGTAAAACTGCCCTTTTTATGCCCGAAAAACTCGCTTTCCATCAACTCATGCGGAATAGCCCCACAGTTAATTGCAACAAACGGCTTGTCGCTACGCGAGCTTTGTTGATGGATCAACCGCGCCACCAATTCCTTACCTGAACCCGATTCCCCGCTGATATACACAGGGGCCTGGCTACGCGCCAGCTTGTCTATTCTTGAGCGAATCTCGCGCATAATTGCAGAATCGCCCAATAAGCTATCCCGTGTCCGGCGTTCTTTAGGGGCATCTGGGTCAGAGAGTTTTAATGCACTGCCGATGAGCTGCCGCAACCCAGCTAAGTCGATGGGTTTAGAAACAAAGTCGAAAGCGCCCTTTTTCATCGCTTGGATAGCGGTATCCATATTTCCGTGTGCGGTAATAACAGCAACGGGCAACGGCTTGGGCAGTTTTTGAATATAATCGACTAAATCCAGGCCATTGCCATCTGGCAGCTTCATGTCGGTCAGGCACAAATCAAACGACTTTTGTTGCAGCAATGCCTTGGCATCTTCAATGTTTTCAGCAATGTGGGTTTGAATACCCATCCTGTCCAAAGTCAGCTCCAACAACTCCCTGATGTCCGGTTCGTCATCAACAATCAAAGCCAGCGGTTTTTTCATATTTCTATTGCAGTCAGGTTTGGATCTTGTAAACATAGCCTAAAACAGCTACGTTTTTCGTCCGTTAAATAATAGCTCAATTTTGCCTGGTTTAATTCGGCTAATTCGCGGGAAATATAAAGCCCCAACCCTGTGCCACTCGGCGAAGTCGTAAAAAATGGCTCAAATAGCTGCTTGAGGTGTTCAGGCGTAATCCCAGTACCATTGTCTATAACTTCTAAACAGGGGCCATAGTGGCTGTTTTGCACTTGGATAAGTATCTCCCCTCGTTCGGGATGTCCATACCGCAAGGCATTTTGGCATAAATTATCCACAATTTGCCTTAAATGCCCTGGATCGATGAACGCCCATAGTGGCTTATCGCTTAGCTTAAGCTTAAACAGGTAACCCTGGCCAGTCTGTTCAAGATAGAAATTATCCAGGTAATCCTTTAGCCAGTGCGTCAAATCAATTTTTTCACGAACGGAATCTGTTCTTCCGGACAACTTCAAAATATCTTCGATAATCTGGTTTACCCTGCTGGAATTGCTGGTGATGATCTTGGTCAAGCGCAGATCTTGGCTTGTTAGCTGGTTGCACTCCGACAGCAATTGCCCGGCATGGCTAATAGCGCCTAAGGGATTGCGTATTTCATGGGCAATACTGGCAGTCAATCTGCCTAAGGAAGCCAGTTTGCTTTGTTGCAGGCGTTGATTGTACAAGGCCATATCTTCCAGAATAATCATGAAATAAACTTGCTGGTGCGTCGGTAACGCCATGAAACGGTACTGGATTTCTGTTTCAGCAGATGATTGCGACATAACGACGCTCTGTTCTGGGGCGCTCAACCAATTTTGGAACATTTGTGATAACTGCCCAGAAATCTGGATAAGCTTCCCCGGCATATCGGCTACATTCGCCAAGCGCAATGCCGCCTGGTTTGCCATCTGGATAACCTGATGTTCATCGGTAATAATAATACCCGATTGCAAATGCTGGATAATGTATTGGTTCAGCTCTTCCAGCTTTATGATGGTGTGTTGCTGTTGGTCGGCAAGCTTTAACATCTGTTCTGAGCGCCTTGCCAGAACCAGCGACAGCAGCGCGATGGCAAAATAGGTGGCGCCTAACATGCCAGCATACGTGTAATTAGTTTTTTCAAAAATATGTTCATGGCCGGCATACAGCTCCGCCGATAGTATTGTCAAACTGGCCATGGCGGCAAAAACCAAGGCGCAGCGGCCGCCAATCAATAATCCTCCTGCGGCTATTGAAACCGCCAGCAAGATACCTATGCCACTTGTAATGCCGCCAGATGCATGCATCAACAAGGTCAGAATAATAATGTCTGAAAAAATAAGCAGCTGTGCCAATAAGCTGTAGCCCAAGACCCGCCACAAAATGCAAACCCCAAGTACAAGGGTCAATAACAAATAGATTATGCTGCTGTAACCATACAATTGCCGATCAAACGTATCGAATAACAACGGCCCAAATCTCAAATAAAACAACAGGCTAAACGAACAAGCAAGAATAAAGCGATAAATATAATAAACATTCAGCAACTGCCAAGCTTGCTTGGCAGGGATGCCGTAACCTTTTGAAAAAGGGCAGGGGTAAATCGTCTTAGAGGTATTATCAGGCATCGTGTAGTTGGAATTACGCTTTTCGGGGACTTGGCCAGAATTGTCGGTTATCATAACTATAGTTGAAACTTGTGCAACCATACAAATATAGAGACCGTACCAGTTGCTTTCAGAAAATAGGAATAATCAATGAACATCCACGAATATCAGGCCAAACAGCTCTTTCTGGAATATGGGATACCTGTTCCTGACGGTGAGCAAACCGCAACCGCTGAAAGTGCGGCAGCCATCGCCAATAAACTGGGTGGCGGAAGTTGGGTCGTCAAAGCCCAGGTACATGCCGGTGGCAGGGGCAAGGCGGGTGGTGTCAAGCTTGCCAAAACTGGCACTGAAGTTGCCGAAATCTGCAAAACAATGTTAGGTATTCAGTTGGTTACCCACCAAACGGATACGGCAGGCTTGCCGGTCAACCAAGTGCTGATAGAAAAAACCTACCCTATCGAACGCGAGCTATACCTCAGCTTATTAGTAGACCGGAACAGCGAGAGGATGATTTTTATCGCCTCAGCAGCAGGCGGCATGGATATTGAAACCGTTGCCCATGAAACCCCTGAGCAAATTCAATCGGTACAAATTAACCCAATAACGGGTTTGCAATCCTACCAATGCCGCTTGGTTGCTTATACATTGGGGTTAAAGGGCCAACAACACAAGGCTTTGGAAAAAATCATGCAAGGTATGGTTGATTTAATGCTGGAAAAAGATGCCAGCCAGATTGAAATCAACCCGTTGATCGTCACCAACAACGGCGAATTAATGGCGCTAGATGCCAAAATCAACTTCGACGATAATGCCTTGGCACTCCACCCTGACATTCTGGCGTTCAAAGATCCTTCCCAAGAAGATGACAGGGAAAACATCGCCCAGCAATTCGGGCTTAACTACATAACCCTGGAGGGCAATATCGGCTGCATGGTGAATGGCGCGGGATTGGCAATGGCAACCATGGATTTGGTCAAGCTCAAAGGCGGCAAACCCGCCAACTTCCTCGATGTCGGCGGCGGCACCAGTATTGAGAAAGTGTCGGAAGCCTTCAAGCTCATCCTGTCCGACAGCAACGTCAAAGCCGTGTTAGTGAATATTTTTGGTGGTATCGTCAAATGCGACGTGATTGCACTAGGGATACTGGCGGCGGTGAAAGAAGTCCATGTCACTTTACCCGTCGTTGTCCGCCTGGAAGGGACGAATGTCGAGGAAGGTCGGGCATTGTTGAGCAATACCGGACTAAATCTTTATGCAGCGGACGACTTAGCCCATGCTGCGGAGCAAGTTGTTGCCTTAGCAGGAGGTGTGGCATGAGCATTCTGGTCAACAAGGACACCAAAGTCATCTGCCAAGGTTTTACCGGCAAACAAGGCACGTTCCACTCCCAAGGCGCACTAGACTATGGTACACAACTGGTCGGTGGCGTTACTCCAGACCGTGGCGGTGAACAGCACTTAGGTTTACCTGTGTTCAATACCGTGCAAGATGCTGTAAACAGCACTGGCGCAACCGCCAGTATGATCTACGTGCCGCCCTTTTATGCGGCAGATGCTATTTTGGAAGCCGTCGATGCAGGCATTAAGCTTATTGTCTGCATCACCGAGGGCATACCCATCCTGCAAATGCTAAGAGTGAAAGCCGCAATATCTGGTTCTGATGCCTTATTGATCGGGCCTAACTGCCCGGGCATCATTACGCCTGGCGAATGCAAAATCGGCATTATGCCAGGCAAAATCCATCTCCCTGGCTCGATTGGCATCGTCTCGCGTTCCGGCACGTTAACCTATGAATCCGTCCATCAAACCACGCGAGAAGGCTTAGGGCAAAGTACCTGCGTCGGCATCGGTGGCGATCCCATACGTGGCATGAACTTTATCGACGTACTCAGCCGATTTCAGGCCGATGGGCAGACCAAAGGCATCGTCATGGTCGGTGAAATCGGCGGCAGCGACGAAGAAGCCGCTGCTGACTACATCAAAGCGCATGTTACCAAGCCTGTTGTCGCTTATATTGCGGGTCAAACCGCTCCCCCTGGCAAGCGCATGGGTCATGCCGGAGCGATTGTTACGGGCGGCAAAGGCACGGCAGAAGGTAAAGTTGCTGCGCTTAGGGCGGCTGGGGTTGAAGTGGTGAATTCGCCAACGGATATTGGTGCCGCAATGAAAGCCTGCTGTTCTTAATGTAAGATGCCGAAAATACTGTTAACTCTTTTATGGAGATCTCTAATGTTGCGTCATGATAAATTTAACATTTAAGTAACCTCTGAATAAGTCCTTCGACAAGCTCAGGACGAATGGTAAGTGGTTGATTCCGTTCGTGGTGAGCTTGTACCACAGGCACTTCCGTTGGTCGTCGGACCATGAATGGAATCAACTTGTACAGAGATTCCTTAACCTGCTTATCAAGCGCGACTGGTAAATAGGTTACATTCGATTAATTCAACCTTACGCATTACTGCCCCTGCCTGCTTGTTCCAGTATAATTCCAACCAAACCGCTTTGTGATCCAGTGTTGAAAATACAATCAATGAAACCAAAAACCGCCATATTACTTTTAAATTTAGGAACGCCCGACAGCCCTAGTCGCTGGCATGTAGGGCGGTATCTAAGCGAATTTCTCAATGACCCAAGAGTTATCGACATTCCTTGGTTGGCCAGAAAAATATTGGTCAACTGCATTATCGTACCGTTTCGGCCCGGGAATTCATCAAAGCTCTACCAAGCTATTTGGGATAAAGAATCCGGCTCACCGTTGCTGATGAATACCTTAGCGTTGCAAAAAAAATTGCAACTAGCCGTAGGTGATGACATCACGGTAGAAATGGCTATGCGTTACAAAAACCCCAGCATGGATGTTGTGTTGGAGCGCATGCACCAGCAGGGCTACCATAAGATTATTGTGTTCCCATTATTCCCGCAATATGCGTCGAGTAGCACTGGCAGTGCTTTACAGCGCTTTATGGAGATTGTGAGCCAATGGTGGGTTATTCCCGAAATTAAAATCATTTCTCAATATTTTGATAATGATGATTTTATCAATTGCATCGTTAATCGCGCTAAAAAATACGATCTGGCGCAATACGATCATATTATTTTTAGCTACCACGGCTTACCAGAACGGCAGGTTGATAAGGTCTATACCGATGGCGTTTTATGTAAAGACCATGATTGCGAAGACACGTTAACCGAGAGTAATTATTACTGCTATAAAGCCGCTTGTTATCAAACGACCAAAGCCATCGTGGAAAAACTGGCAATAGCGCAAGACAAATACACGTTAAGCTTTCAAAGCCGCTTAAATAACAAATGGTTAATGCCATTCACCGACAAAGTGATTGAAGAACTGGCAGTAAAAGGCGCTAAAAAAATACTGGTTTTTTCACCCGCATTTACCGCAGATTGCTTAGAAACCCTGTATGAAATTGGCATAGAATACCAAGAAATTTTCCATAAACACGGCGGCGAAAAAATACAATTGGTAGAAAGCTTAAACAGTGGGGATGACTGGGTAGAAGCTATAAAAAAGATAGCACTGTAAGTCGGGTTAGCCTCACCATTCCAAACAAGGTTTTCCGAAGTGGACATAGTGAAGACTTGGCGAGATTACATCTACAGGCCTTTAGATTTAGTAACTTTAATTCTTACGAATACCTCGAATAAACTATGACTAGCATTAAAGCATCGGGAAGTCTCAACATCGCCCTAGCCCAAATCAATTTCCTAGTCGGCAATATAGCCGCGAATGTTGATGAAATCATTAAAACGGCAATTGCCGCTCGTGACGACTTAGGCGCGAATCTGGTTGTTTTTCCAGAGCTTATTGTGACTGGTTATCCCGCTGAGGATCTGTTGTTCCGTGCCGATTTTATCGAAGAAGCCAATAATGCCATCCATCACATCGCCGAAAGCGTCGATGATATTGCCTTGGTGATAGGGTTTCCTGAATGGGCCGATGGCAAACTCTATAACAGCGCAATAGTGCTGCATCAGGGCGTAACGCTGGCGTGTTACCGCAAACAGGCATTGCCGAATTATGGCGTGTTTGACGAGCGGCGTTATTTTACCGCTGGCAACCAGCCCTGCGTGTTTGAGTTTAATGGAACATTTATTGGCCTGACGATCTGTGAAGATGTTTGGCAAAAGGGCATTATTGACGCAAATAAACAGGCTGGAGCAGAGTTATTGCTGACCTTGAACGCATCGCCGTTTAATTTAGGGAAAATGCACCAACGCGAAGCCGTAATCTGCTCGCAAGTAAAAGCGGCGCAAATTCCCTTGGTTTATGTTAACCAAGTGGGTGGACAGGATGAACTGATATTTGACGGCGCATCATTTGTCACTAACGCACAAGGTGAAATTGTTTACCGCGCCGAAGAATTCCAAGAATATCTGGGCATGGTGGAATTTAAAGACAACCAACCCGTTCCAACTGCCTGTGTACCGTTAGATGAAAAAATCGCCAGCGCGTATCATGCCTTGGTGTTGGGCATAAAAGATTATGTACGGAAAAATGGCTTTAGCGGCGCAATCTTGGGTTTGTCTGGCGGCATTGATTCGGCCTTGGTATTGGCGCTCGCTGTCGATGCCTTAGGCAGCGACAAGGTAGAAGCCGTCCTCATGCCATCCCGCTATACCCAAGATATGAGCAACGAAGATGCCATTTTAGAAGCTGAAAAGCTCGGCGTTAAATACCACACCATCCCCATAGAACCCGCCGTCAATGCCTTTACAAGCATGTTAGCCGACGTGTTTGCAGGCACGAAGAAAGACACTACCGAAGAAAACATCCAGGCACGTTGCCGAGGGGTGATCTTGATGGCGATGTCCAATAAGCAAGGAAAACTGCTGTTGACCACCGGCAATAAAAGCGAGATGAGCGTCGGTTACGCCACGCTTTATGGCGACATGGCGGGTGGTTTCGCGCCAATCAAAGATGTCCCTAAGATGCTGGTGTACCAACTGGCACGTTACCGTAATGGCTTATCGCCAGTCATCCCTGCGCGTGTCCTTATCCGACCGCCATCGGCGGAACTTGCGCCAGACCAAGTCGATGAAGATTCCTTGCCTCCCTACGAACTATTAGATGCGATACTGGAACGTTACGTGGAAAAAGACCAATCCGCCGAGGAGATTATCGCCACCGGTTTTAGCCGCGAACACGTCACCAGGGCGATCAACCTCGTCGATAAGAACGAATATAAGCGCAGGCAATCACCACCCGGCATCCGTATTACCACGAAAGCTTTTGGCAGGGATCGGCGTTATCCTATTACTTCAGGTTACAGAGGGATAAAGGATTAATCGTCGGGATCATAGCCAACTAAAGCTGGCTCACCACTACCGTCTACTTCTAAAAAAATCTTTCAACAATTCAGAACAATCTGCTTCCAGCACCCCGCCTTGCCAATTGACCTTATGATTCAGAAATTCGGCATCAGCAAGGCTTAAGGCATTACAAACCGCACCCCGTTTAGGGTCGTAAGCGCCGAATACCAGCCGTTTTACTCGCGCATGGACGATCGCCCCCATGCACATCACGCACGGTTCCAGGGTTACGTAAAGGCAGGTATCTACAAGACGGTAATTGGCGACGCGCTTGCCAGCCTCGCGCAAGGCGTTGATTTCCGCGTGGGCGGTGGCATCGTGGTTGGTTATGGGTGAATTCCAGGCTTCGGCAAGAACGCTGTTGTCTTTGACCAACACTGCGCCAATAGGCACTTCACCCAGCAATTCTGCCCGTTGCGCCAACCTTAGTGCATGGCGCATCCAGGCTTCATCTTGCTCGGTTATTCCCATTCAATCGTGGCTGGGGGTTTGCCGGAGATGTCGTAAGTGACGCGGGAAATGCCTGCGACTTCGTTGATGATGCGGCGGGACACCA
>JAYVGW010000150.1:0-4706 GCA_043771735.1 Methyloglobulus sp. | reverse complement strand
CCTTCCCTACTGGGATTGGACAGTGGATAGGGCGTTGACCTCCTCATTCTGGGGTAATGATTTTATGGGCGGCAATGGGGTGCCTTCAGGTGGGGCGGTTCAGACAGGACCCTTTGCATTTAGCGCTGGACGGTGGCCTTTGACGGTTCGCGACAATCCCGCAGGCAGGGTAGAACTGACGCGGGCTATCGGTTCAGGTACGACCTTACCTACTACCAATGCCGTACAAAGAGTCCTTAGCCGTATCCCATTTTCGTCGTTCACGGTTGATCTGGAGAACCTCATCCATAACATTGTGCATGTTTGGATAGGCGGGTCGGCAGGAACACGAAGTTCCCCGAATGATCCGGCGTTTTTTTTACTGCACTGCAATGTTGATAGATTGTGGGCTGAATGGCAGAAACTTCATCCTACTGAATCGCCCTTTCAGGGTGACGGGCAATTTAATTTAAATAGCCCAATGCAACCGTGGACGAATGAAGCGACACCGCCCACGCCAGGTCGCGTCTTAAACCATGTTGCGATGGGGTATACTTACGATACCGATGCTGAAACACCAACCCAAATTACTGACTTGACGGTAGGTGCCCCATCCCGCCAAGCAAGCATCGGCCAAGCAGGGGAATTTGATTGGTACCGGTTTGTTTCGCCTTTGGCATCAACTTATACCATCGCGACGCAAGGGGCTTCAGACGTGTTCATGTCACTGTACGGCCCCAACAGCCAGAGTGCTTTAGTGACTGAAGATGATGACAGCGGCGAAGGCAGCAATCCAAGAATTATCAGCACGTTATCTGCGGGCACTTATTTTGTAAGGATTCGCCATTACCAGGCAACAGGTACAGGCAGTTATGGCATCAGCGTAAACAGGGCAGCACAGCCACAGCCTGATCCGTCTGTGATTGCTGTCAACGGGCCCGAAATCCAAGGCAATATTGCAGCCCCCAACGAAAGCGATGTCTATAGCTTTACTGCCGCCCAAATCGCGACTTACACAATCGCTACTTCGGGGAACACGGACACTTTCCTGGTTTTGAATGGTCCAGATAACCAAAATGCTTTCATTAGCCAAGACGACGACAGCGGCCCAGGGACGAATTCCCAGATCGAGCGTGTTCTAACACCAGGGATGTACTACGTGCGGGTGCGGCATTACAGCCCGACAGGCACAGGTGCTTATGGAGTTTCGGTGAAACGGACTTAACCAAGCTAATGCCTTGTACAAATGAACCGATGGAGTTCGTTAGCCAAAGAATAAACTATTGCTAGCGGTTAATAATAACCGACAATAAGCCCGTGGTAGTCACGGGCTAGCTTTTTATTGAGTGGCGCTTTCTTAGGGCATAAACTTGCAAGAATCACTATCAATTGTAATAAAGTGAATGGGCACATAACTTTATAAGGAAAACTCGGAATGAAAACACCAAGTGTTATTTTAATGGCGCTCATCTTGGCATTCCCCAATATGCCGCTTGCGGAGAACAATGGAGCGGTTAATCCTGTCCATAAGTACTGGACTTGCGCCATTTCATCCTACCATTCCCTGGTGAACGGGAAATATCAAGAAGCGCAGTGTCGTGCAAATACTGAATATTCTGAACCCCCGTGCAGGGGATTTGTAGTCGAGTACGAAGGCGCAGACGGAATTCGCCCAAGTGTCCCTTATGAACAAAAAATATCATCTAAACCCTTCGATAAATCAGTCAAAGCAGCACAGCCTACGATTACAAAAATAGAAATCAACAAATCTAAAGAGAAGTTTGTCTACACACACACCGTCGATCAAACAGGGATTAGTGGCAATAACAAATGGATTTACTATGGTACATGTAACTACAATGAAGCTTCAGCCGGCGAAAAAATCCATATGGATTACGGATTAAAACCAGCACGTTAATTTTATTATCTGAACTTTGTATAAAACGCTCGATCGGACAAATTGTTACAGTTAAACTCCCATATGGTAGGCTTGAAATTCAGTTGCCTTGGTTTTTGTGCCACTCCAAAGCAGGCACTCACAGTTAGCGTCATTACCTTTGGCATGAAGGTGATAAACGACCCAAAACGGAAGCTCACGGTTCTGAATCAATTTTCTACAGACCGGACGGTCAGATGATTGGTTTTGTATTGTTCCGATTTTCTATCGCCACCCCTGGCTTTGGGTTCGACCCGCCGGTTAAGCTGGCCTTGAATGCGCTGTTTGTAACGGTCGTTACCTAATACCCAGGATTTGTTGGTGGCATCACGGATGTCGTTGATACATTGCTCCGAGATATGGCTTTGTTGAATAAATCGACTTTTGGCCGCAAAGACCTATTTTGATTCTCCGCTAGATTTTAACAGACATAGGCATCCCTAAGCTTGTCATCAGATTGAGCGCGAGGCAGCTTACCCAAGCCTCGGCTTTTTGCTGTGGTAACTTACGCGCTTTCATCGTATTGCCGAAGATACGCTTATACCGTTGCATGGCCAGTTCGGCATAATTACGCAAACCATAGTCGGTTTTCTTTTGCCAAGCGATACGACCAAATTCGTCAATGACCCGGATATGATTGTCCCGTTGGCTATCGCCTGCAAGTGAACAGACGGCGGTTTTGTGCGGAGGGACGACCACTTGTGCAGCCGGTTGTTGTTTCAATACGGCTTGGGAAACTGGGTCGCCATCATAAGTGCCATCGGCAATGAAGGTGTCAAACGGCGTGTCGATTTGGTCAAGCAAATCCGGTACTGACGTGGGATCTCCCGTTTCCGGTGTGGTCAACTCACAAGCCACTATCTGATGGTTCTCATCGACCGCAAGGTGCAGTTTACGCCATGTGCGTCGAGCCGCAACATCATGTTTTTCCTGGTGCCGTTCATCCTTACCGTAAACCTTCAGCCCAGTCGAATCGACAATGACTACACTGCCAGGCTCTAGTCCTTTAGTCAGCTTGCGCCTCGGCAAGCCCACACTGCGCTTTGACAGACTGCTGAAATTAGGGATGGTGATATTGATGTCCAACGCAGAGCTAACCGGGCGCGGCACGGATGCTGAACAATGAAACCGTTTTATAACCGCGCTCCGGTTGAGCGCAGGGTTATACGGCAACACAACGGAGAACAGAATTGAACATAAACGAAATCGCAGAAAAGCAATACGAATGGGTTGAACGCATGGGCTGGCACAATAAAACAGTCCTAGAGTCACTGGCGCTGATTGCCTCGGAAGTCGGGGAGGCGATTAATGAATGCCGAAACGGTTCTCCATCAGAAGATTTTGGCACCGAACTCGCAGACATTATTTTGTGTGTTGCAGACCTGGCGCATTGGGAAGGAATTGACCTCGCTGCCAAGATTTGCGAGAAGATGGCTATCAATGAAGCAAGAGGAACCAGAGGGCGGAAAGTTTGACGTATAACGCCGTGATCAACGAATTCATGAAGCCTTGCGTTTGCCGCAGCGGCAGGCGGAACACTTGGCGGAGCATCAAGCAGATCGTTATCGCAACCGCTGAATAAAGCTGTGGGCGGCCACGCCCTCCCGTCTTCGTTGAATCCCACTCGTTGACCGCTTCTTCGGTAAAATAGACCGTGAAATTACCGCGATTCCTTAACGCAGTATTATACTCAGGCCAATTCGTCACCTTATAACGCGGCTTTTCAATTTTGTGACGGCGACTCTCATTGTGTTTATAAGGCATACAGGATCATGGCTGTAAAATTAAAGCCGCGATGATGACATAGAATCTGATGGTAGGCTAAAAATTGATTTATTCAACAACGCCAATAAAATACGAATTGCCCCAGTCCTCCAAGAACGGAACTTTGCTAATATTTCTTGTCTAGTTAGTTAGGGAAAAGCGATTTTTCTCCCTATTATGATGAGAAGGGAATTTTAATATGAATATGAAGAAACTTTTCCACTTGAGCGTTTTGGGGGCGTTTATATTCCTTGCATGGTCAGTCTCTGCAAATGATGTCTTGTTTACACCGGTAGTTGAGATCGCCACGGCGAATCCTGGGGCTTCTTTAAGCGCTCTTCGTTGCAACGTCGTTAACGTGTTCCATGCGCCCCGTAATGGAACAATTTCAATCATTCGAGCGGATGGTGCCCCACTGGCCACAACATCATTTAATGCACTTCAGCCGGGAAGCGTGACAGGCGTTTCAGTATCTGTATTCACCAACCCAGCGCCAATCACGCTTGCGTATTGTAAGATTACCGTCCATCGAAAAAAAGGCACGATCCGTGGATCATTGAGCCGTACTGATGCAAGCGGTAATTCAGCTGTTGTCGTTGATGCAAAATAGCAGGCTTACTTTGAGTCGATTTGGAGGAGCTGCGGTGAGCGGGGACAAAAGGTTATTTAGCGCACATGTCTGACAGTGCCACCCCAAAGAACTTAGAAAGAAGGCATATGAATATTGAAATACCAATCAATGTCCAACTGCTTGTCTATTACCTAGCACTGTCTCACCTTCTATTTAAAGGAGGATATTATGAGTAATTTGAAGCGTATACCCGCATTTACTGGGGTAATTATTGCTGTCGTCCTCATTTTATATGTTTCCTTCCATTTCATATTTCTTGATCTGCTTGTTGACTTGTGGTGGTTTCGATCATTAAAGTTCCTGATTAGCAAGATGCTTCAGCCGAGCGAAGCCAAACACCGGAACGCGGCCCGATGGCAATCGCGGCCACAAGCAAGCGCATCGGTAACGTGTCCA
>JAYVGW010000149.1:0-2607 GCA_043771735.1 Methyloglobulus sp. | reverse complement strand
TGTTCTTGCCAATGCATTGTATGGTGTGATGTCTAATGATTTGCTTAAAACGGCGGTATTCAAATACTTGCGGTGTGGTGGTGCTAACGCGCAGGAGTCGATTGCTATTTTGGCAGGCTTAAATAAAAACCATTTTTCGTTGATAAAACAATTCTTTTTTTTGGCGGTGTTCGGTGCCTACGATTTAGTGCGTGACAATAGTGCGAACCTTCCCAAGGCAACAAAGATTTTGTTGGATGCACTCACCATCATTAAACCCTTGGCTAAAAATGAGCTTTCGGTAGCGGCGGTTGTTAGCGGTTATTTCAAGAAATAGTGCCTGCTTGTTGCAACGCTCTTTTTACAAGTGTTTTAAATATTGCCACAACTCCCGTTGGTCATTAAATCAATGAGGATTTGCTCTCAGATATACCTGCCACTTCAACAGCCCTACAATGAAAGTCCAAGCTTTCATAACTCCCTTTGACGCATCCCGTGCCACCAACGCAATCACTTAAAGCTATCCAATATTGACTTAAGTGCATTAAAAACAAAACAAGTAACTATTCAGCGCACTTTGTCATTCCGAGCGCAGCGAGGAATCTTAAGGCCTCTCTCAATGCCAACGCTCAAGATTTCTCGGCAACTGCTCCTGCGTCGCCTAAAGCGCCTACTGTTGGTGCTCTACCCCCTGCATCCATGCAAGTCGTCCCGTTGGTCGAAATGACAGTACAATCAAGCACATTGCGAGAAAGCGCTGAATAGTTACCAAAACAAAAGAGATTCTTTTGTAATATGGTAAAATTGCCAGCCATCGGAGTCCTAAGCCAAACTAACAAGCTGAAATTCTCTTTGCTGCGCTTATAGCAGCGCAAGCTGATTCTGTGTTGTTTGAATTCTGGAGTGGATCGATATATCAAAGAGTGCAACGTTACTCTCTTTACATAACTTTTGTCTAACCTCACACTTTACACACTATGAACAAACCCAAAAAAGTCGCAATTCTCACCGCAGGCGGTTTGGCTCCCTGTCTAAACTCAGCAATCGGCAGCCTTATTGAACGTTATACCGAAATCGATCCTTCCATTGAAATCATTTGTTATCGTAGCGGTTACAAAGGTCTGTTGCTGGGTGATTTTTATACCGTTACGCCAGCAATACGTGAAAAGGCCGGACTTCTGCATCGTTTCGGGGGCTCGCTGATTGGCAATAGCCGCGTTAAACTGACCAATGTTAAAGATTGCCTAAAACGCGGTCTGGTTCAGGAAGGCCAGGATCCGCAAAAAGTGGCGGCCGATCAATTGGTTAAAGATGGCGTTGATATTCTCCATACCATAGGCGGCGACGACACCAATACCGCTGCCGCTGATCTTGCCGCGTTCCTCGCGAATAACAATTACGGTCTCACCGTTATTGGCTTGCCCAAAACCGTTGATAACGATGTTTTCCCAATCAAGCAATCATTGGGTGCCTGGACGGCAGCAGAGCAGGGCGCACGTTACTTTTGGAACGTTGTTGCCGAAAACAACGCCAACCCGCGTATGCTGATTGTCCATGAGGTGATGGGACGCAGTTGCGGCTGGCTCACCGCCGCTACCGCTCAGGAATACCGTAAGCTGCTTGATCGCGCTGAATGGTTACCTGAACTCGGTCTTGATCGCAATGCGTTTGAAGTTCACGGCATATTCATTCCGGAAATGACCATCGATATTGCCGCCGAAGCCAAACGTCTTCGTACCGTCATGGACAAAGTAGACTGCGTAAACATTTTCGTTTCCGAAGGTGCTGGCGTGGAATCCATTGTTGCCGAAATGCAGGCCAAAGGCCAGGAAGTGCCGCGCGACGCTTTCGGGCATGTGAAACTCGATGCCGTTAATCCAGGCAAATGGTTTGGTGAACAATTTGCGGATATGTTAGGCGCGGAAAAAACCCTGATTCAGAAATCCGGCTATTTTGCCAGAGCCGCAGCTTCCAATGTCGAAGACATTCGCCTGATCAAGTCTTGCGCCGATCTGGCTGTTGAATGCGCCTTCCGTCGTGAATCCGGCGTAATAGGCCATGATGAAGATCGTGGTGGTGTTCTGCGTGCGATTGAATTCCCTCGCATCAAAGGCGGCAAACCTTTTGATCTCGATACGCTCTGGTTCAACCAAACCCTTACTGAAATTGGTCAGGCCAAGGGCGCTAAGGTTGAGGTAAGCCACTAAGGAACGGGAATTTATTAACTTGAACAGTTCATATCCAGCGTAGGATGTGCTGAGGTACGAAGCGCACCGATAGGAAGCTTGATACGCCTCCTATCGTCGGCACATCCATTGTTCAAGTTATTAAAATTTCATTTTCATCGACTACCGAGCCGCTAATCCACTAGAAAAATATCAGAAGAACAGGAAAAATTACCCAAACCCAATAATTTCGAATAAGTCGTTGAAGAAATTAATGGTGATTTAGCCGCTTTAAAAGACTACCTGAAAAATAGCGTGTTTTATGCGGCAGGGTTTGTTACCTATTGTAATCAGGAACTGGAGCGGATCCGTAATCGCTTTAAAGAGATGGAAGATAATGACAGGCAATGGATAGGCCTTATTCGCACGGCGGTCAAATACGAAAGAAACCCCAATATTCCCT
>JAYVGW010000148.1:0-4708 GCA_043771735.1 Methyloglobulus sp. | reverse complement strand
GACGGATCAACCAGAACGGTGGTTCTGGAGAAGGAAACCGTAGCGGCCAGAGAAAAACAAAGCACGATTAAAGATGAATGGAAAAGATGGTTGTGGAGTGACGCAGAGCGGGCCGACAAGGTAGCCGCACTTTTTAATGACAAGATGAATCGAATCGTCGATCGCAAGTTTGACGGTGGACATCTGACATTTCCCGGCATGAATCCGGCCATCACCCTACTGGAGCACCAGAAAAACGGGGTATGGCGGGGCTTGCAGTCTTATCAAGTGCTGTACGACCATGTTGTTGGAGCGGGCAAAACCTTCGAAATGGCTACGCTAGCTATGGAAATGCGCCGCCTTGGCATAGCACGTAAACCGCTGTTTGTAGTACCCAATCATTTAACGCTGCAATGGCGCAGCGAGTTCACACGTCTGTACCCAGGGTCGAACATTCTGGCCGCTACACCGGAGGATTTCGGCAAAGATAACCGTGAACGGTTGTTCTCTAAAATCATCACGGGTGATTGGGATGCCGTGGTTATTGGGCATTCCTCGCTTAAAAAAATCGGCCTTCCAGCAGAAACAGAAAAAGCGGTACTGCAAGAACAACTGGATGAAATAGGCGATGCCATTGAAGAAATGAAACGCGACCGGGGCGACCGCAATATCATCCGTGACATGGAGGGTATTCGTTCCCGACTTGAAACCAAAATGAAAGACAAATTAACGGCCATCGGCACGCGCAGCAAGGTTGTTACTTTCGACGAGTTAGGCATTGATGCCATGTTCGTGGATGAAATGCACGAATTCAAGAATCTGACTTACAACTCAACGATGGATCGTAACCCAGGCATGGGCAACCCCAACGGGTCGGCCAAGGCGTTCGACATGTTTGTTAAAACGCGCTGGTTGTTTGATACGTTCGGAGACAAAACGCCATTCATTACCGCCACCGGTACACCCGTTTCAAACTCATTGGTTGAAATGTACAACATGCAGCGCTACATGCAATATCCAACCCTCAAACAAGAAGGGTTACATGTGTTCGATGCGTGGGCCAAACAGTTCGGCAGCGTTGAGAATGTTTACGAAGTTGCGCCATCGGGTAGCGGTTATCGTCAATCCACACGCTTCGCCAAATTCACCAACCTGTCTGCGTTGATGGGCCTGTACAACTCCTTTGCCGATACGATCACTTTGGACGATTTAAAGGCTCAAGAGGAAGCGCAAGGAAAGCGCTTTCCCGTTCCCAAGATGGTAAGCGGTAAACCCCTATTGGTTGTGGCTCAGCGTTCACCGTTGGTAGCGGCGCTGATGGGAATACCAAAGGCGGAAACGTATGAGGGCGGAAATATTAAGTTCTTGGCTGATTTGTCTAACGACATCACTATCACCAAGGCCGTGGACAGCGATAGGTATCTTCTCAAAATCGGCGACGGTTTTTCTGGCCAGTTCGAGACCGAACAAGAGGCCAGGTTAAAACTGGTTGAAATGGCTGTGTCGCCTAAAGTGTCAGTTGATCCCGATTCCATTCTTGGCCGCTTTGCCCGTATTGGTGAATTAACCAGGGCAACCAAGGGCAAGGTCAATGCGCTGTCACTGACCGGTGAAGCTAACAAAGCCGGTTTGGATTATCGCTTGATTGATCCAGCAGCTCCAGACTTCGCTGGTTCCAAAATCAACATGGCCATTGATAATATGTTGGAAGTCTATCACCAATGGGCCGCCGACAAAGGCACTCAGTTAGTA
This sequence comes from Methyloglobulus sp., assembly GCA_043771735.1. Lineage (GTDB taxonomy): Bacteria > Pseudomonadota > Gammaproteobacteria > Methylococcales > Methylomonadaceae > Methyloglobulus. The sequence goes on along the minus strand of JAYVGW010000148.1, from coordinate 2,977 downwards.
TTCTGCGACCAATCTATTCCATTGTCTGCCCGAAACAGCTATTCGTCTAAAGACCGGCGGTTATACGTTCGTGACGATGCCGGTGCTATCGTTATGAAGCGCGGCACCCTGCATACGCTGGGAGGTCACGAGGATCTGCCTTACTTCATCGTGCAACGTGGCGATAAGGAAACCAAGCGGTTCGACGTGTACGATGCCGCGTCTGGCGTATTAATAGTTAAGGATACGCGCACTAAACAAGACGCTAAAGACGATGCCAACAATCTGCTGGCCGACGATGACCAACGGCAAGGCTGGATCGAAAAGCGCGAAGCGGCGCGGGAAATAGAGCAAGACCAAATCGACGATTACAACAACGAGCACGATGTCGAAACAGAAGGTTTTGAGTTTTTTACCCGTGAAGATATTGCGGGTATATCCGGTTCGGCTAAATTCTCGGTCTATGACGACATCAAGGCCAAGCTGATTGCCAGAGGTATACCAGAGCGTGAAATCGCGTTCATTCATGACTATTCGACACCAACAGCTAAGGACAAGCTGTTTAAAGCCATAAATGCTGGAGAAATCCGGTTTACCTTGGGTTCCACATCAAAAATGGGGGCTGGTACGAATGTGCAGAAACTTTTAGTTGGCTTGCATCACATCGATGCCCCTTGGCGGCCGAGTGATTTGGAGCAACGCGAAGGGCGGATTATTAGAAGGGGCAATGAACTCTACGCCCGCGATCCAGAAAACTTTGCGGTGTTTATCGGTCGCTACGCAACCGAACAAACCTACGATACCCGCCGCTGGCAGATTTTGGAGCATAAAGCCCGTGGTATAGAGCAACTACGCAACTTTGATGGCACCATCAATGAAATCGATGACATTGAAGGCGAGGCATCGAATTCGGCTGATATGAAAGCCGCCGCGTCCGGCGATCCCCTGATTTTGGAAGAAACCAAAATGCGTAACAGCGTCCGGAGGCTGGAACAGTTGCAGGCGGGTCATGCTGATGAAGTGCTGTCCATGACCCGTAAAGCTCGCGAAGCTCAAGAGTATGCCGACGGATATGGCCCGCGTTATCTGGCCGGGCTTAGCGCTCTGCTTGATACGGTCAACAAGAATCCGGTAGATAAAGGCGGTTTTTCACCGGTCACTGTAAACGGCCAGAGGTTTGTCGAAAGGGACAAAGCGCAGGAGGCAATTGCCGGTGCAATTGAAAAGCTGAGGGCCACAGAAGCCGGTTCAACAAAGCTTATTTATCGAGGTTTGGAATTCATTTTCGAGCGCGGTACCGGTTATATTGCTGTTGAGTCGCCAACCGGAGATCGAGACAGTTGGAGAGATAGCGAACCGTTCTCGCCAAGTGGCTATATTCAGCGTATGGCAAACTGTGCTGGCCGAATCCCTGTTGCTATTGATACCACCACGGCCCGCATTGAGAAAGCGGCTAAAGACGCTGTATCTATGCGTGAACAGGCCGGGCAACCATTCCTTCAGGCAGAACAATTAGACGCTACCCGAGAGAAGTACAAAGTCATTCAGCGGGTATTGCTGGTCAAAGGCCCAACCGTTCCAGAAAATCAAAAAAAAGCCGTCGCAGACGGCATTGCCGAACAAAAAGAAATGCTAGAGAAGCTTGGTTATGGTGAGGCATTAAAAGAGTTCTTTAATGACGGCAGTAATCAACATTTAGGTGAAATTGAAACGCTTTATGATCACGCAGAACCGCAAGTAGAAACCGCCGTATTAGATAGTAAGTTAACTAATCAGTTTGAAACTCTTAGCAACCAGGAGACGGTTAAAATGAAAAATAATCACTCTAAACCATCATTTTCAGAAATGGTGGCCGAAAAACTAATCAAGCAACTGGAAGAAGGTACTGCGCCTTGGCAGCGGCCTTGGAATCCTGGCGAATCCGGCGCTTTCTTACCGTATAACCCGGTAACGGGTAATCGGTACAAAGGCATTAACTCGATATATTTATTGTCGCAAAATCATGACGATCAGCGCTGGATGACGTACAAGCAGGCGACCGAAGCGGGTGCGCAAGTCCGTAAGGGCGAGAAAGGCACGGGCGTTCAATACTGGAAGTTCAATGAAGAACATATCAAGAAAGACGCGGACGGTAAGCCGGTTCTGGATGGTGAGGGGAATCCAGTTAAGGAGTTCATCCAGTTGGAAAGGCCGCGTGGATTTTTTGCGGTTGTTTTTAATGGTGAACAGATCGATGGTTTGCCGCCGATCCAGAAGAAGGAACACACATGGAACCCTATTGAGCGAGCTGAGGGCATTCTTACTGCGTCCGGCGCTGACATTCATCACAACGGGGGAAGTAGGGCGTTTTATCGGCCATTGACAGATAGCATCCATTTACCGGACAAAGGCCAGTTTCCGACCGCTGAAAACTATTATGGAACCGCTTTGCATGAGCTTGGACATTGGAGTGGTCATCAAGACCGGCTTAACCGTGATCTTGTTCATCCGTTTGGAAGCGAGGGGTACGCCAAAGAGGAATTGAGGGCCGAGATTGCCAGCATGATATTGGGTGATGAGTTGGGTATAGGTCACGATCCGAGCCAACATGCCGCTTATGTCGGTTCGTGGATAAAAGCATTAAAGAATGATCCTATGGAAATTTTCAGAGCGGCGGCTGATGCAGAGAAAATTCAGAATTATGTGCTAGGTCTTGAGCAAAAACAGGTGCAAGAGCAAACCGCAGGGTTGATCGATAAGCCACGTTATGAAATCCGTAATGTTGGTTTTGAAAATGATAGTGTGATTTCTGGCCCTATAGTTAAAACGCCTATTGCTATTGGTCTTTATGAAAATATGGAAGATGGTACTCAGCAGCATATAGAGGATTATCATCTGGCGGCAAACAACCATGTCGATATTTGTGTAAATCGGTTGAATAACGGCGAAATAGACTTATCAGAAGCTAAAGATATATTAGTCCGATATGAGTTTACGGACGAACAATTCACGGAGGCCA
>JAYVGW010000147.1:0-11563 GCA_043771735.1 Methyloglobulus sp. | reverse complement strand
CGCTTCTGGGAAAATCAAATCCCTAACCGCCTATTGAAGTTATGCGCCACTCACCAACCGGTTTTGCTGCAACCTGTGGCTTGTTAATAGCCATGTAATTTATTTGATATTTTTTCAAAGGCAGACGCTTTAGGTGGCGGCCAAGGAAAGCTTGGAATAGGATTATTTTGTGATGGATTATCCGGTGCACCTCTAGAAGATGAGTCATCGCTACATCCTGATAAGAATACCGCAATACATAACAGACTTATTAATATAACTGCCCTAAGCTTTATCATCATACCCATCCCAGCTTCATATATTGGAGAAACTTACTCCATAGCTCATGCAGAAATCTAGCCCATTGTTCAATAATTTTCTCTATTCCGGTGCTATCTCCCTGATTTATTATGGCCATATTCCGCAATTCATCAGGCGTAGATAATTGCGGAGTTTGTTGGATCAATTCATTTTTACGCAATTTCTCTACCAACGGCACGGTAAAATTGAACAACTTATCCAAGGTGATTAATCCATTACAGTTACCATTACATCCGCTGGTTAAACCTGTCAATAAAGCATAAGTAAACAATCCATGTCCAAGCTTGCTGTCTTCCAGTGATTTTTCTGTCCCTTTGGAGGATACCATAAACGCGAAATGTGAAGATGCAGAATGTTTTTTTAACCACAGTGCATCAAATTTTCCCTCTATGCTTTTCGCCTTACAGGTATCGACTATCAAGAGCCTTTTCCCTGCCGTGCCGCGTAAGGCTTCAAAAAAAGTTTCCCAGCTAATAACGGAAGAAGCATTTTCGCTTTGGCCTTCTTCAATCTGCCGAACGTCATCGATATCGGCATCCTGTGGAATAAAATAATAATTTTGTTGGGGGTCGCTGATGCCATGAGAGGATAAATAGACGATCACCGTATCGTTAGCCTGAGCCGATTGGATAAATTTTAACGATTCCAGTATCCGCCCTTTATCCGGTTTAATCGCTTGGGTATCCGACAAAATGTTGACCTTTATTTCCTCGAAGGAGTTTTTGGCAATTTCTTTGAAAGTGTTGCCTATGGCATCAGCATCTAACGCAGCGTAATGGAGCTGCCAACTTTTATCAAGCGTAGGGAAGCTATTTACGCCAATTGCTAACAAATAAAGCTTGCCTTTGGGTTGTCCCATCAATTTTTGGTCTTCAGGAGTGCGATAAAAACGTTCCTGTACACCTACCGATTTTCCATTGGAGACTTCGACCCGGATTATATTTTCTTTACTGTAAAAATCGAGTGGTATTGCCCTTGAAAAATAATCAGTCTCCTTGCCTGTAAGAGTCCGCTCTGTAGTAGGTGTAATAGGTATGTTATTTACAAAGACCGTATAGTCTTGTATTGCTAAGCCGGTCTTTTCAGCAGAAAATTTTAAAGTGGCTTGTTTATAGTGGTCTTTTAAATCAACCGCTTCAATTGACAACATACCAATGTCAGGCGGCTTGTTATCAGTAAGTTGTTTATAGTTAGTTGATGCAGTCGATTGACACCCAGAGGATTCTTCCCTCCCGGTGATACAAGAAAAGTACTCTGCAACCGCTTGTGGCTTGTAAAGCATACGTTCAAACTGCACAGCCTTTAAGAATTCCGCCGACTTATCCTTCCCTTGATTGAAATGCCAACCCACATAATTATCACCACGCTCAGAAGAGGCGTAAAACCCATAGGGAGTCCAGGCAATCCATTGTTACTCACTAATATTTTCAAAGCCCTTCTTTTTTGTCCCATTAAAAGGAAAATAGGCAAAAATCTCTTGTCCGTCATTCATACGATACCAGCGGATGGCGCCATCAGATAGCGCAGCCAGTGCAAATCGTCCATTTCCACTGATATTCACCGCCCACACCATTTGCGATAACGGCTGCTTCCATTTTAGTTTTCCATCACTACCATATAACCTAAGAGACCAGCTTGTGCCTAGTAGTAAGTGTTTGTCATCCGGTGAAATAGCGTAGCTTTGCGAAGATTCATGATTATCCAGCCCTCCAAGCGCGTTCCCATTCAAAAGCGGGTGTTCGCTATCCTTCCAGTTTTCTAAGTGAATGTTTGGTGTTACTTGGACAGGCGACGTAAGCGTACAGGCATCTCCACTGGCTTGGATAAGCCCGTCAAGGGGCGAAAACCGTACAACCTGCTTGCCACCAATTTGCAAAGGGTATTCTATTTGCGTACCATCCTGTGAGACGCAGAATGATCCAAAATTTCCCCGAAAATTGACCGTATCAGAGTTACGTAGCCATATTGGCTTACCTTGGGCATCAGTCAAGCCAATGCTAGGTTCCCCGGTAGAAAATACCACATTGCCATTTTCTAGCGTATGCAGGTCAGAAACCCTGTAAGTTGAATGTGAACTAAATTGCTCACGTTTTCCACGCCCTTTATTGCCCCAAAAGTAAATAGGGGTATCGCCGTTGCCGGAATATTCACCGCCCGCATAAACAAACTCCCCTGATGGTGACCATTCGACGGCGATCAGGTTTTTTTGATTGGTTAGCGATTTAATATCAGGAGAATATTTCTCAGTAAGGTCAAAGCCAGAAAGTATTTCCACACGGGCTTTCGCATCGAACCCTATAGCAATTTCTAAACCGTCTGGAGAAAAGTAGGCATGGAATGGCCTATCGCCCAGATATTTTTCCTGGATGAGGTCAAACGCGTTATTGTACAGGCGCACATAACCATCGACTGAAGTGACAACTAAACGCCCGTCAGGGCTAAAATCAATGCCATAAATCCTGTCCTTATAAACCTTGTCAATAATTTTGATGAACTTCTTGCCCTCCATGTCATAAATCAATAAAGCCGATTGCTTGGACGTAGAAAGGCAGACCGCCAGAAACCTTCCGTCATCGGAATAAGCAAGGTTTTCAACCACCATTGGGATCTTAGGCAGGGGTACTGCTTTCATCAGTCCCGTATCCAGCTCAAAGAAATAAAGTGTAGTATTTTGGTCTTTGTTAGACCACCCTAACCCCGTATACCCTCCTACAACAACAGTCCGTCCATCGGGTGAGACTGCTGCCACTTGTAGCTGCCCTTCATGACCTAGTGGCGTAATAGGGACGCGAAACGTATTCAATAACCTGCCCGCCTTTAGATCCCATACCCGTGCGGTTTTGTCGTCAGAAACACTGACAACCCGTTGGTTAAGTCGGTCAACACTAAGTTTTTTGATAAAAGCGGTGTGCATGTCCGTTTCGACACGCAAAATAGGCTCAATGGACGGTTCGACGGCCTGACAAAACGTAAATGGGCTAGTCAATAAACACCATAACCCAAAGAACAAGCCTATGGGCAATGCCTTTTTGCTGAAGGTGAATAGCCTCGGAGATGGAAAAAAAACAGGCGCATTAAGTAAATCACATTTGGCAACCATTGATTAAGTCCTTCGACAAGCTCAGGACGAACGGTAAGACGGATGGTAAGTGGTTGATTCCGTTCGTGGTGAGCTTGCACCACAGGCGCTTCCTCCGGTCGTCGAACCATGAACGGAATCAACTTACTTGCTGAAGGCATTTTAACTCGTGTAAATACCCATGCCTTCAAGGCTGTGAGGGGTTTTTATGGTAAAAATACTTACCCATTCGCAATCCATTCATGCTCCCAATTTGGAGGACGGCAGGCACGCCGCTTATCTCCTAGTGCTTACCTTAACCATTACAATCTGCCGAACTGTTTTCTTCGCCTAATGCCTTAGCTATTTGTTTTGCCAACTGTTGCTGGCTTGATGGCTTTATTTTGGAGTCCTGGGTTGACTTAGACAATACCTCTTTTTCTGGGCTTACTGTTTTTTTGCAGGTGACGTTTCGCTGAGGGACTTGCGCTTGCTGTGCAATGTTTGGAGTAGGTAGCAGTGGCAGACGAGGATGTGAGATGGAAAATGGATCTAAATTAATCCCATTAAGTTTAGAAGGATCAATTTTGTTTGCAGCACCAATACTTTCTGTATAGACAGTGCCAGGATTAAAATCGAAGTTGAATGGAGTTATATTGACGGCATCTGCGTTAAGGAACTCTAATGATGGGGCATCAAATGTTCCTGTACCAGTTTGGCGAACTGGAATGTCTTTAAAAAATAAGTCATTTAGGAATAGGTTGTTGTTAAATTTAACCTTTTGTGAATTTAAGATTGATAATTGGAATGAACCTACTGCAAGTACACCGCGGTCGGATTTTTGAGTTAATAAATTATTCCGACTATCAATTGAGCTGGCAAGTATAGGTTGATTGCCGACATCTTTTTCAAACGTGATATTCCCCTTGTCACCGGCTGAAAGTGTTAGGCCATGATGTTTAAAACTATCAAAGACAGTCGCCTCGAGTGCATCGACCACACCATTTCTATTTTGATCCTTTTGATCCGGTGGATCATTATCATCCTCTATTACTGGCACGGTAGCTTTTTTAAAATTTTCTGCCCCCACACCAGTATATCGGTCTACATTGCCCTTAAATACGATATTGCCGCCTTTGCTGTCAATGGTGACCTGATGCAAGTCAAATAATTTACTTATTTCATCGACCCTTCTATCTGCTTCTGGAAGCCCGTCTGTCGATTTATAGCTATGTACGATAGTCTTGCCACTTTCATCTTTAAAATCAAAATCTATTTGTTGTCTGTCAGTGAAGCGGAATCTTTTAATGTTTGTATCTACTACAACAAATTTTTCAACCACATCCGCAGTATCTGGATTATCCCTAATAATAATATCGCATTCAGGACATAATTTTGGGTTGCATAACGTTACACTGCATTCACTATTACTTAAAGCACCGGCATCACCTTCTTTTTCTTTAAGCTTAGCTATCAGTTCTTCAGCAGTTGGATTAAGCAACACATCCCCATCCAAGGTAATGTCCTTGCCATTGGTGTAGAGGTTATGGTTGAGGTTGATCGCCGTCCGGTCAACATTACTGCCCCGGCTGGTCAAGGTGATCGCGCCGCCTGAGGATTGTACAGGGCCATTGACATCAATATTCTTTTGCGCCGTCACTTGGATGTCGCTGGTGGTTTGTAAGCCATTCATTTTAACCGCACCCTGGTCGGCATTGATGTTTAATTTGGCTAATTGGAATCCTGTTGCACCACCCAAATCCTGACCTAGGTTGACTGAACCTTGTTTTGATGAAAGCACGACATCGCCCGAAGTCACTAGGTGTTGTGCCTGGATGTCCCGTCCTGCGGTAATGGAAATGGCTTTATTGCCGCTAAACAATTGGGTTTTGTCAGCCATCTTAACGCTGCCATTGCTCGCCGTTGCGGATATGATGCCATCTTTGGCTAAGATGTCGGCGTTGATGTTAATGTCATTTCCTGTCTGCTCAACATTGCTGCCCTGGCTGGTCAAGGTGATAGCACCACCTGTGGATAGGATCGGGCGATTGAAATCAATATTCTTTTGCGCCGTCACCTGGATGTCGTTGGTGGCCTGTAAGCCCTTCATGGTGACTGCGCCTTGGTCGGCATTGATGTTTAATTTGGCCAATTGAAATCCTGGTGCACCACCCAAATCCTGACCTAGGTTGACTGAACCTTGTCTTGATGAGAGCGCGGAATCACCCGAAGTCACCAGATGTTGTGCCTGGATGTCTTTGCCTGCTGTAAGTGTGATGGCTTTATTGCCAGCAAACAACACTTTCCCTTCATCCATGGTAATGCCGCCATTTTTTGCCGCCGCAGTAATAGCGCCATTCTTGGTTAAAATGTCAGCTTTAATGTGGATGTTATTGCCCGCGTTCAAGGCGATACCCGCCCCCGATGGCGCACCTCTATAGCGCGAGTCAATGGTGGCATTGACATCAATGTTGTTGTTTGCCAATAACTTGACACTAGTGCCTTTGCCCAGCGTTTTGGAGATCGTATTTGCCTTGATGGTGGAAGGGTCACCGGATAAGCTATCACTGCCGTCAGCGCTGACGGTGATGTTTTCCGGGTCAAGCAACAGTGTCCCCGCTTTACCATGTGGGGAGGTAAGCGTGGTGTCTCCACGGTACACCAGGTTTTTCTTGCCGGACACTTCGGCAAAGCCGCCATCGCCAGCTTGACTGCCGCCCTTGGCGCTGATGTGGCCGTGGTATTGGGTTTCGCCGTCTGCCCAAACAACTACTTTACCGCCATTGCCTTGTGAGACCGCATCGGCCTTAACCGTTGCGCCTTGGCTGATTACGGTTTTGTAAGCATTCGGCATTGTGCCTTTGCCTTGAAAATCGCCACCCACCAGCACGGTGCCGCCGCCGTTAGCGCCGGATGCGTTGATGGTTGCGCCACGTTCCAGCCTTACATTATTGCCAAGGACTTTTACAGATCCCCCACTTTGCCCAGGGTGTTGCCCAGAAGCATCCAATACACCGGAGACTTGCGCCGCCCCTTCACCTGCGTCCAATATAATCTCCCCCTTGTGTTGGGTGGCACTCCTCGCCCTGATGATGCCGTTCATGTTGATGACATTGTCCACGGCTAGTCTGGCGGTGCTCGCGGCAAGCATCACCTGTCCGCCTTCCGCATTGATCTCGCCGGACTGGTTGACTTGTGCATTTACAGGATTGCCCTTGGAATCTATAACCTGGGTGACGACATTATCATCGACGGCCAGTTTGACCAACTGGTCGCCATACAAATCGAGGGTAAATTTCCGGCCAGAAGCTAGCGTCACCCGTCCGAGCTTCGCGTTGATGATGCCCGTATTGCTGACACCAGGTGCCACTAGTGCGACTAGGCCATTGGTTTTGGCATTAATTGCCCCCTGGTTGACAATCCTGCCAGTGCTGTTCGTCGGGTTGTCAAAATTGAAGCGGCCTGCCATAAAGTCGGCATCCTTCATATTTGAGGTGGTTGCGACTAGGCCACCCACGTCTATCTTGGAATTTTTCCCAAACAGGATTCCGTTGGGGTTCAATAAAAATACTTTGCCATTGGAAGTCAGCCGTCCGAGGATGTTGGAGGGGTCTTGCCCAACCACCCGATTTAAGGTTGAGGATTGTGCCGAGGGTTGGCGGAAGTTGACGTGTTCGTTACGGTTGATGTTGAAGCTTTGCCAATTGATGGCGGCGCGGTCAGTGTGTTGCACAATATCTAAGCGCTGTGGTGTGGACTGCATAATCTGTGCGGAACCTGCCGTCACTTGCCCCCCGTTGGGGTTGGCTAAACCCACGGATGAAGTGATTAACAACAGTACCTTAACCCCATCAAGTACGTCCTGAAATTGGCCTTGCTTTTGCATATTACCCCCTCATGGTGGTGTTTTATGACCGTTTAATAGGTTATAAAGATTCCTCCAAAAACCCGTGGATCATCATTATTCTTTGCCGCCACATTGCGTGTCAGCGGTTTATCTACTTCTACGTAGCCAGAGAACCAACGGTTAAAATTAAGTCTTACGCCCAATCCGGCTGACATGGCGGATTCATCATGCGCCTTAATAGCAGCTGTTTTCCGTGACCAACCCTTGCCTACGTCATAGAACCCATAGAATTCATAATTTTTTAACCAACTTTCTGGCACGGTATCAGTGAAACGCAGCTCGATATTTAATGCGACACCTGAATCACCAACGATTTCCGCTGCATCATAAGCCCGGCCAAATTGTGGGCCACCGAAGGCAAATTGTTCCGGTGCCAAGAGCGCGTCAAGCGCATATTGCCCGGAAAAAGCACCATAGATTGACCATTTAGGAGCGAGAGCTTGCAACCTGGCGGTGTAAAACGTGAATTTCGTGAAATCACTTCGTCCGCCCGCACGGGATAAATTAGGTGAGCCTGATTCCCTTGGATTAAGGATGTCGAGGCCTTGCGATACTTCAAGATCAACTTGGCTATTTCCCAGCCAATCATCCGAGTTGCTGTAGGTTGAGCCAAATCGGATCGCACGGATGTGGTCTTTGGAGATTAGGGTGTTATCGCCAATACTTTTACTGTCGAAATAGGTAAGATTACCTCGGATATTGAGATTTTGTTCTCGACTCCGAATTAGGGGATATGACAAACCGATGGAGCCTGATCTCGAATGCGTATCAAGGTTTATTGAACTACCAACCAAATCGGGATTCGACTCGACAGCAACAAATGAAAAATCTAGCATTAGGCCTTCAGATCCCAGATGCTGATTATGCGATAATGAAACGAAATTCAACTCAAGATTGGGCCCAGTTGTGATATATCTAAGCCCGGTATGTTCATTTAACCCAAATATCGAAAAGGCATCAGCAGAAAGCTCGCCTCGCCAGGGCCCTAAAAAACGACTGCCCCGGTTGTTAAAACCTAATGAAGCACCCAAATGTTTTTGAGTCATCGTTATAAGAAGATCGGATGCGCCAGGTTGTTTACTTGAAGGCGAGAGGGTTGCTTGAGCGGATACTCCTCCTAAGTCATTCATTAATAATAGATACCGTTCAAGCACCTTAGACTGTAAGGGTTTACATTGCTTAATTTTCTCCGTATATGATTCGAGCAACCCGCTTCGGTCAATTCTATCGCCATCAAACTTGACTTGATCTATATATCCTTCTACTGCTTGTATCCGTACAATCCCCTCCTTAATGTGCTGGGTTGAATTATCACTTGCGACAATATGTAGCCATCATTCCGGTATTTAGTTGTCAGCTCATCGGCTAGATTTTGTATCTGCGCTACCGAAACAGTCTTATGTAAATACTTTGCAAAATAGGGTGTTAAGTCCGTTTCTGAATATATAGATGTCCCATCAACTTGGATTTTTCTTACTATAAACTTTAGTTTTTCAGTAAGATCTGGGGCTGCTTCTATTGGCGTTGGTGATGGTAAGACTCGTTCTATCGATCGAGGTATCTGGGGTGGAGGTTTTAATTGCTTTTCAATCTGCCCAGGCTGCACTGTCCCTGGGATTTGGGCTTCCTGCCCGACCGCATCAGGCACTATTAAGGTTGCCAAAATGGAAGTTGTAAGCAACAGCCACTGTAATTTTTTTATTGTTATCATCATTAGCGTCCTGTAAACAAAGAACCCCACAACTCTGGATGCTTAACCCGAAGGCTTTATGGGTAACTCTCTACTTGAGAAGCATACAGTTTGTCTCGTATCAATTGACAAAAATCCCAATACGGTTAAGACAGGTACGTGTTTACTTTAAAACTATTAATATCATAATGCTAGGTAATATTTCACTAAAAATATGCAATATTAAATGAAACTGACAAACTACATTTTGATGGCGATAAGCAGCACACCACCGCTTTAACATGCGCAGCCCTACGTTTCCTTCAAGCTAACTAACCAGCTTGCTGATTAGGGCCTTGATACCAGGGGATAAAAACTAAGCTGAATAATTTTTTCTGTGTTGCTTTGGTACCAGTCCAAAGTACGTTTAGGTATCTCACTGATCTTGCACGGATTTTACAGACACCCTGATAAGCGACTTTTTTAGTCGTCAATTATCTCTGGAATGAACAATCCAATTTCGATTGAAGCCATGTTTGAGGGGGGGGTACCAAGAATCTATATTGAAACGCAAACATCTCCTTAACCGTCTGCTTAGGCGGGAATTGATGCTCGTAAGTTGCAGGGCGACGGTCTGCACTTGGCCGCTTTTTGAAATTCAAAAGTTCTAGGGATTTGCTTTGTGAATGTCCGAGAAGACACCAATGCAGACCTTAAGGCCGCTTAGCGCAAAATCGGCGGGAGCAAAAATTGAAAACTGCCGAATCTTGGCATTAAGAATATTTTAATTCACGGTTAAGTCAAACATCCTCCTTCAACCAAAGTGGAGCATGTCTCATGAAAACCGATACGACAACTAAAACCCAACCCAATGCCCAACTTGGAATTCAAAGGAAACCTGCAAAACTATCCTGGAATAAAGGCAAGCTGATGGGGCAAAAACCGCCCTTGAAACTTAAAGAAGCCTGGGAAATCCGAATTCGGCTGCTGGGCAAACGGATACGTGAGCTTGTGCTTTTGGTTCTATGTGAAATCGAGCGGTATTACTTCTGAAATTTTTTGTCCAGCTCTTTGAGGTGCTTTAACTTCTCGCCTATTTTTATTTCCAGCCCCCGATTCACCGGCTCGTAATAACAACTGCCCTTTAAATCATCGGGAAAATAATTCTCCCCAGCTGCATAGGCTTCTGGCTCATGATGGGCATAGCGGTATTCTTTACCGTAATCCAGTGATTTCATGAGCTTTGTAGGCGCATTTCTTAGATGTACCGGCACGGGCAAACTACCATGCTGTTTGGCTGCGCCCATCGCGGCATTGTAAGCCATGTAAACTGCGTTGCTTTTGGGTGCACAGGCCAGATAAACGACAGCTTGCGCCAAACTTAGCTCACCTTCTGGACTGCCTAAGCGCTCTTGCGCTTCCCAGGCATTGATGGCAATCTGCAAGGCCCTGGGATCGGCATTGCCGATGTCTTCGGATGCCATTCGGACTATCCTTCTTGCCAGGTAAGACAAGTCACAACCGCCATCCATCATCCGGCATAACCAATAAAGGGAAGCATCTGGAGAGCTGCCACGCACCGACTTATGTAAGGCGGAGATCTGGTTATAAAACTCTTCGCCTTGATTATCAAATCGCCGGACTCCGCCTGAAAGCACTTCGGTTGCAAAAGCCTCGGTTATCTCTTTTTCATCATGTGCCAACGCCAGCTCTGCTGCAATTTCTAGCAAATTCAGCAAGCGTCTGGCATCGCCATCAGCAGCTTGGGCAAATTGCTGTTTAATGGGTGCCGCAATTGTTATGCCCAAAGCGCCTAATCCCCTGTCTTTATCACTCAAGGCCTGATTTAAAACGACTAACAAATCGTCACTTGTCAGGGCATTCAACACATACACACGGGCGCGTGAGAGCAAGGCATTGTTTAAGGCAAACGAGGGATTTTCGGTGGTCGCGCCGACAAAATAAAACGTGCCGTCTTCCACATGGGGAAGAAAAGCATCTTGTTGGGATTTGTTAAAACGATGGACTTCATCCACAAACAACACGGTTGGCCTGCGCTGTTCGTTCTGGGTTTGCTTGGCATGAACGACTGCATCTCGGATGTCTTTGACCCCTGCAAGCACGGCAGAAATCGGGATGAATTCGGCATCGGAATGCTGTGCGATGAGCCGTGCCAGGGTAGTTTTGCCTGTCCCCGGCGGCCCCCAAAAAATCATGGAATGCAGATGGCCTGATTTGATGGCCTCATACAACGGCTTGCCCGGTTTTAGGATATGTTGTTGACCGACATATTCAGCCAACTGCCTTGGGCGCATCCGGTCGGCTAGTGGTTTGGTCAGGTCATCATTCATGGGTACAAAAGGATGTTCTGAATTTTAACTAAATCTAGCTTTAACGATTAGTTATCATTAAAAACATCCGCCCCTTTGGGTGGCTTAAACTCAAACAAAGTCTGCTTAAGTGGCGCATTCAGGATGACATTGGAGAAATAGATCCGGGTTAGCTGACCGAAATTATCGCTTAATTCCATGCCTGCCAACGTGCCTTTAGACAGGCCAATCAAGACATATTTAAAGCTGCTGTCCTGGCTTTTTGGCAAAAGTTTTACCCATTGCATATCGCCATCTGC
>JAYVGW010000146.1:0-26975 GCA_043771735.1 Methyloglobulus sp. | reverse complement strand
GATCGGGGTTTTTACCAGTTTTTTGGTTATGTTGTCTAATAGATCACTAGCGTAGCTACAATCGATTGTCAGCAGAAGGAATAAAAACGTTTTAATAATTGCCATCACGTGATTATAACGATGTACGCTTTTTTAATAAAAGCAAAAAACCAAATAAAAAATTAACGGATAAAGCACTTGAATATTAAAAATGAAGTAGTTGTAAACTTATGAATAAAAATACACAAACATTATTTTCCAGATAGAATAATATTTTCTATAACTCAGGAATGCAGGAGAAGATTTATGCACGTAACCATTGAACAGGCTGAAAAAGCGATCACCGCAGCCATTAAAGAAGCAACCAATATCAATACGCAAATGTGCATCGCCGTGGTGGATTCCGGAGCCGACTTAAAAGCGTTTTATAGAATGAATGGTGCTTGGGTAGGCAGTATCGACATTGCTATAAAAAAAGCCAAGACAGCATGTTTCTTCGGTATGGAAACGGGACAAATCGGGCAGCTTTCTCAACCGGGAGGCTCTCTTTTCGGGATTGAACACTCCAATAACGGTTTAATTACTTTTCCTGGCGGCATACCGATTGTTGATGAAGAGGGTATTTTAATTGGGGCTATTGGGGTTAGCGGCAGCTCGGTAGAAAACGATCATCGGGTTGCCAAAGCTGGGGTAGATGTGATTGGTCTGTCTGATCTCCCTTCACATCCATGGCGCACTTGAACTAAGACTTAGTACTTATCTTTGACTCGGCTCATACTGGACATCGGATTTTTGACACAGTATTTCGCTGAAATCTCTACAGGTATCAAGAAATTAATATGCCCAGTTTTTTAAACAAAATCCTGGGCGATTCAAAACACATCGCCATTGCTGGCATTTCCACGGCGACTTGTATGCTATGGCCTTTTACCAATCTTGCGCCCGTGGCTTTATCGGTTATTAGGTAATCTATTTTCAAGCGATTTTCCCACTCAACAATGGCTGCATTGACGGCTACTATTTGCCCGAAAACCGCCGGTTTTACGTAACGAATCCTAAGGTCGATTACTGGCCAGGCATAGCCGGAATCGCGCATTTGCGGGTAGTTGTAATCAATGGTTTCAAGCAATGCGCAACGGGCAATTTCAAAATATTTTACGTAATGGCCGTGCCAGACTATTTCCATCAAATCAATATCATGGAAAGGAATTTCAATATCAACAGAGGCTTGACGAATGATGTTAGCCATAAAGGAGCCAGTGTTGTTTGCGTATTAACACCAGGCATTCCCGCAGCTCGTGTTCCAATGCCCTGTCTGTGTTTAAGAAGGGGCTAAATTGGCGCACAGATTGGACTGTCGTTTTTAATGCTGGGCTTAATGTTTCTAAATTTCCCCGCAATTCCACGCCTTGGACAGCGGCAAACAATACCGCCGCCGCCACTTGCTCTGTCAGTTCCAGTATGCGTATGCAATCCCTTGCCGCAATCGTACCCATACTTACCTTGTCTTGGTTGTGGCATTCGGTCGAGCGGGAAAACACGCTGGCGGGCATGGTCAGTTTAAGGGCTTCGGCAGTCCAGGCAGAAACGGCGATTTGCACGGCTTTAAAACCGTGGTTAACCATCGCCCCTTCGCCTGTGGCACCGGACAAATTAGCGGGTAAGCCATGGTTAAATTTGGTGTCCGTCATTTGCGCCATTTGCCTATCCATCAAATCGGCAAGGTTGGCAACCGCAGTTTTCAGGCTGTCCATGGCAAAAGCGATATGGCCGCCGTAAAAATGTCCGCCATGTAGCACCTGCTCACCATCGGCATCAATGATGGGGTTATCGTTGGCACTGTTGAGTTCGGTTTCGATAAATTGCCTAAGCCAAGGGAGGGAATCTTCCAACACGCCTATGATATGGGGCGCACAGCGCAGCGAATAGCGGTCTTGTAAACGGGTGTCGTCACTTACCACATTGCCTGAAACTTGCAAATCTGTACGGATGCGTTCGGCTACACGGTTTTGTCCTGGGTGGGGCTTGACTGAAAACAGTTTTTCATCAAAATGATGGGCATTGCCCTTTAAGGCAATTGAAACAAGGCTGGTAATGCGTGTGCTTAAACGTGACAGGTAAGCGGCGCGTTGAAAGGCAAGGCAAGCAACGCCTGTCATGGCCGCCGTGCCGTTCATAATCGCCAGGCCTTCCTTAGGTTTTAAGGCCAGGGGTTCAATATTTAATTGGCTAAATACAGTTTGGGTAGGCTGGCGTTCGCCTTTATATAAAACCTCGCGCTCCCCTGCCAGCACTGCCGCCAGATAAGACAACGGCGTTAAATCGCCACTAGCACCGACCGAGCCTTCTTGCGGCATCAGCGGAAGAATGTCATGTGTCAATAGCGTCGTCAGTTGTTGCAGCAATTTATAGCGAACTCCGGAATATCCCCGCGCAAGGCTGGTTAAGCGCGTAGCCAAAATTGCACGGGTTTGCTGTGCATCAAAATGACTGCCCAAGCCGCAGCCATGGAAGGTGTATAAATTTTTGGGCAAGGCATCAACCAGATCTAACGGAACAGGTACGGTACAGGAATCCCCAAAGCCCGTCGTTACCCCATACACATAGCCCTGTTTTTTCAACAAGGTGTCAATGAACAATGCGCCTTTATCAATGCGCCCAACAAAATCGGCTTGGTTGCTGAGCTCGGCCTGTGCCTGTTGGCTGGCTATAAGGCAGATGTCCTCAATGGTTAAGGGCTTACCGTCAAATACGATGGGTTTTTTATTTATCATCGCTTACAGGCTTTTGCCAAAAATCGAAAAAATTAAACCATTGTAACGGCTCTTTTAAGCAATAAGCCTGCAAACGTTCTGCATAGCGCTGGATTATTTCCTGCATATCGTGATCGCGGGTTTTTCTTTGGAACTTGAGGTTGTCGCTGAACAGGTCAAAATAAATCACAAACTTACGCTGCTGTTTCAGGCAGAACAAGGTATAAACTGGGCATTTAAGCAATCCGGCCAGGATGAACGGGCCTTGTGGAAACAAGGCTTCTGCACCCAGAAAAAGCACTTTAGAAACGCGGTGTTGATTACTTACCGGCGTTCTGTCTGCTGTCATGATGACCAATTCGCCCACGTCTATTTTATCGCTTAACAATTGCGCCGTAGCGGCGGTTATCTCGGTGACTTGAATCACGTTTAAACGGCTGTTATCACTGGTTTGACGTATTAATTTGTTAAATTTTTCTGCATGTTTGGTATGGACTAACACATTGATACGTATGTTTTTGTCGAAATCCGCGATTATACGGCAAACTTCAAGATTGCCGAGATGTGAACCCAGCAGCAAAACACCCTGGCCTTTGCGGATTTCAGCGATTAATTCATTTTTTCCAAAGTACTGCACATCGGCTTCCGATAGCGTACCCGACCAGGCGGCAAGTTTATCGATCATCGCGTTGGCAAAATTGATGAAGTGCAGATAGCTCCAATATAAGCTGCCGTTCAATTTTAGCTCCGGCGCGAAAACCGCCAGCCTATCCAGATAAGCCTGGCTCGCATGACGGGCCGCTCTATTAATCAGCCAGTAATAAATCACCACGGGGTATAAAAAAACCTGTAACACCGTGCGCCCAAACAAGAGGTAAACACGCAGCAAAAACTTCATACCCCAAATTACCCCGCGCTCTTCCATTTGCGCCCAGTGTACGGATGCTTTCATAAGCTATGCCTTTGCAAAAGCTGCGGGATGCGTAGCAACATTCCAAAAAACAATTTGGTATGTGTTTTTGAGATCATGAGGTTGTCCCGCCATAGTTTGAAATGCGACACGCCGTCGTAAGGGTATTTTACGGCCGTAGGAAGATTGATAGCCTGAACACCTTGCCAATACAAGCGTACGACTATATCAATGTCAAAATCCATGCCTTGCCCGATCTGCGTTTTGTTGATTAATTCGCTTACAGCGGCCAATGGATATAGCCTAAATCCGCACATCCCGTCGGCTATCGCAAACGATAAGGTGTTGATGGCTATCCAGAAGTTTGTCACCCGTCGCCCATACAATCGGTTTTTAGGCACGGTGCTATCAAATATCGGTTGGCCTAAAATCATTGCGCCGGGATCTTTTTTGCTGGCGGCAATAAACTCCGGTATGGCATTGGCATCGTGCTGGCCATCAGCATCAATCTGGATGGCATGGCTATATCCTTGGCTTATCGCGATTTTAAAGCCGTCGATGACAGCAGCCCCCTTGCCGCTATTTTCAGGTCGCGTTATTAACGTAAGCCAGCTTGATTCCCGTTTGACGCAGTCTTCCAGTACTTGGGAACACTGTGCTGAACTGCCATCGTTCACTAAAAAGCAAGGCAACCCATGCCCCTTTAATTTTGCAAGCACTTGGGCAATAGCACCTTCATGATTATAAACAGGAATAATGATGCAAATGTTCATGACTTAAGCGTTTTAGTTTAGCTCTTTTGCACAGCCAATACTGGCAAATAAGGCAATCACGACAACCAGATAGCGAAAAAAAGTATTCATAATTATCCCTTGTAAAATAAATATGCCTCGGATTAGTGCAATACGGTGTAGGGATGCAAAATTTTGCATCCCTACTGTTTATAAACCATCCTGCCCGAACTACATCCCCCCAAATTCGAGCTGAAATTAAAATGCAATTCTCCTGGCGCAGCTTTCCAGTTGAGCGTAAGTGTCAGCTCATCACCAGGGCGGATGATTTGGATAAACTTAACCACTTCCAAATGTGAGAAAGACTTAGCCGGATGGTATAGCCCGAAAAAAAGCTTTCCAAAATGTTCTGCCCACGCCAACTGTACCACGCCTGGCAGAATCGGATAACTGGGAAAATGATCCTGAAAATAGATCAAATCCACTGGCACTTTAAGCCCAAGCTGGATACTATCCTTAGTCATTTCAAGATTGAGCGCCTGAGGGAGCTTTCGGTTTTCGACATTCAACAGGCTGGTTAATAGGGCATGTTCGATTTTGCCCTGTGGTGATAACGGTATAGCGTTTACAAATAGCCATTTTCTGGGCAACACCACCGCCTCAAATCCAGTCTCAAGCATTTTGCGTAGCTGCCTGATAAACCGGTTTCTGCCCTGGCCTGACAACTGCTGAAAACCCTGCTGGGTTAACACGGCAACCACGGCAACCACGTCCCGCTTTTCAGGTATTACCAGCGTATGCGCTTCCTGTATCCAAGGCGTAGCCTCCAAATGCCATTCCAATTCGGTTAAGGACAGGCGTTTTTCTTCAATTTTGACGATGCGGTCTGAACGTCCATGGAGCATAAACCGGCCATCTTCCAATAAGGTGATTTGGTCGTCTAAAGGGTAATAAGATTTATCTGGCAAATAAGGCGAACTCAAATGCCAATTTCCATCGAGCTTATTTAATGTCAGTCCAGAAAACAATGTCCAGCCTTTATCTTGGCCTTTCCACGCAATACCGCCTGTCTCGGAACTACCGTAAATTTGGATAACCGCTTGTCCGCAAGAGGTCATTATTTGCTGCGCTACCTGTCCTGATAAAGCGCCCCCAGAACTGAAAATCGCCCTTAAATCGGCCATGCCCTGCCAAGGCGAGTGTTGATCCAAGCGTTTAAGATGTGCAGGGCTGGCGACCCAATACGCGCCGCTACTTTTTATGTTATTAACCAGGATTTCAGGATTGAGATAAATCGAACTGTGGAAACACCGGCCTGCGGACAGCGGCCATAGCACGCGAAACAACAAGCCATAGATGTGCTGATGGCTGACGGTTGTCAGTACTTCCGAGTCGTCAAGCAGTGATCCCCATTGCTTTTCCAATTCGTTGATCTCAAGCTGGAATTGTACCAAGCGTTTTTCTATCGGCTTGGGCTGCCCTGTAGAGCCGGAGGTAAAAATCACCAGTTTGGTTTCTGCTGGGTTTAACGACGACAACGACAAATCCGGCTCGCCTGTTGCTATCAGGCGATAATCAAACGCCAGCCCAACATCCCAGTCCCCTAGCAACTGGCAACCGTGTTGCCGGAGTTGTTGTGCAGTGCCAGGTAAGTTATTGCCGGCAATCCAGGCTTGCTTTCCGGCATGGAACAACGCGAATAACAATATGGCAAAAGGATAGGCGTCGTCTGTGTATAAGGCATAATCCTGGTAAGGCTCTGCTTTAAATCGTTTCACCCAAAATTGTACGGACGAGTAAAACGCATCAGCATGATAATAACGCCCATCATGATAGGCAATTGGGGGTTCTGGCGGCCTTGCAGTCAACGAGCAATCCGACAAGGCAAGCCAATCATCTGACATGTTTCTGCGTCTTCATCCTGACGATGTATTCCCCGACGAACAAGACTCCCATCAATAGGTAGGCGATCAAGCCGTTGTATAAGCTCCAGACTTCAATACTGCTCCAAAGCGCTGTGGCTGAGGCAATGCAGCCGTTGACAATAAAAAACACACACCAGACCTGGGTAACCCTCCGTGTGTATATAACGCCTTCGGGAGGCAAGTCTGGGTGCTGGATTCGGGCAATGCGCTCTATCAAACTGGGAGGCGACCACAAGCTCCATGAAAAAAGTAGCAACATTGCCGCATTAACAATGGCCGGATAAAACCGTAAGGTCAGCAATTCATTGCTCCAGATTGCAAATCCGCAATACACCATACCTACCATTAGTAGTGGGCTGCTCCAATGCTTTACGGAAATGCTGGCAATCAGCCTGATGCCCAGCAAAACAAGTAGGATGCTCGCTATTTTCCAGGGTTCTAAGTACTGTGTGCCGAAATAAACGGCAAACGGGTAGAATAGGGTCAATAGGCCTATGATGGCGTTTATCATTACGTGCAAGTTAAATGGCTCAGGTTACTCGACTAAATTGACATGATATTTATCTTCTTGCCATTTCAGCGGATTGGTTTGAACGTGTTCTGCAATTTTTAAATAAGCGCCTTCGCTACGAATGATATGTTCGTGAAATCGAGGTTGCCATGCAAAGTTTTCTTGCATAAGTTTAGCCTGTTTATTCACCCCAATTTTGTACCCGCGAACGATAGATGCCAGATTTTTCGATTGGGGGCCAAATTGGTTTTGTGGTGGTGTGTGCTGTAGAGACGCAAGATTTTGCGTCTCTGGATCAGGCGACAAAGACGCAAAATCTTGCGTCTCTACGGATGGATTATCAGGGTTGTTGATAATAATTATTCCGTGCATATGGTTAGGCATCACAACAAAAACATCCAGTATAACAAATGGAAAATGTTTGGGAATTTCAAGCCAACATGATCCTGCCTTTCGTCCAAGTGCTGATAATTGCATGTTGCCATCTAATATCTTCCCAAAATAACAATGCCTATTAGCTGTGCAGATAGTCACAAAATAAGCCGCATTCCAGCCGTAATTCCAGTGTTGCAGCCGACAGGATTTCGTACGGTATTTGTTTTGAAATTTGTCCATTGTTGCAAGTGAATTTATGCACTGCGTATGGATGTAGAGACGCAAAATCTTGCGTCTCTACACCTCATGCAACATCTTATATACCGCCTCGACCACATCGCCAATGGTACGGGCGGACTTGAAATCTTCAGGTTTGACTGCTTTTCCGGTCATTTCTTTAAGCTGGACGATCATATCAATGGCATCAATGCTATCAAAATCAAGGTCTTCATACAGGCGTGCTTTCAAGGTAATCGCCTCTTCTTCTATCTCGAACATCTCGACCATGATGGTTTTGATTACGATTAAAATTTCTTCGCGATTGTTCATGGCAACTTAACCCAGCACTGATTGGATATAGTCGGACAAGGTCGAAACAGAAGAAAAAATCTTCACGACATCTTCATTTTCAGCCTCAATCCTCACATTGTATTTCTTTCTGATTGCCAAGCCCAACTCCAACGCGTCTATTGAATCCAGCCCCAGGCCATCATTAAAAAGCGGCGCATGGCTGTCTATATCCGCAACAGTGATGTCTTCCAAGGCCAGCACATCAATGATTAACTGTTTTAATTCATTTTCCATAGTCTTTATAGCGTTCTCTCTGTTGCGTAAAGTAGTCTTGTAAATGCTGGTTAAAGCGGCGCACGGCAATTGATTTGGGTTGTATTCGGGTAAATTCATCCAAGATAATATCCTCGCCCACATGCATCGCCAGGTGAAAGTGCCGCTGAGGAATTTGATACCATTGTTCGGCTTTTGTGAGGGTACTCGGATAACATGAAATAGTCACTGGCGTTACACGGATATTTACAGCTTCCAAAGCAATCGTGGCCGCTCCCCGCTGAAAGTGGCACGGTTTGTCCGGCACCGACCGCGTCCCTTCAGGAAAAATAATCATTGTTCCACCCGACTGCAACCACGCCACACATTCGGCAATCATTTTTTCAGGATCGTCGTTACTGATGTAGCCGGCATTTAAAATAGGCCCACGCATAAAAGGGTTACGCCACAAGCTGCCTTTGACGATGCAGTTTGCCTGCTTAATCCGGCTGATTAAAAACACAATATCGACCAGGGTTGGATGATTGGCAATGATCAATTGCCCCGGCCGGTTTAGCTTTTCCAGGCCTTTTATTTCGTAAGTCATGATGCCAATCCTGTGCATCAGGCCGATGAACACATAAAAGCTGGTGTGGACAACGCGTTGTCCACGGCTTATCCGCTGCAAGCGAGTGCCGGGCAACACGGACAACACCGGAAAAACCAACGCCCATAACAGTAAACCACCAACACCAAAACTGAAAAAACTGAAGCCCGTGCCAAAAAGCCGCCAGCCGTAGCTTAACCACTGGGTTATTTTTTGTGCCATGTCCAGCTATGCCCTAGATTACCTAAGTGCAATAATAGCTTCTTTGCAAGTAAAAACCTTATTAAGGCCAATATTTGTACAGGATGCTCGCCATCATCACGAGATTCTGTGGAATGGCAGAATTGCATGGGCAGCCCATCACCCCCTAAAGCAATTCTTAAAGCCAGCACGCAAGGAAAAGCCGTATTGAGGTTGAAAGGGGCAATCGGGTAAAAATCGGCGATAGGCTCGTCATATAAAACAATCAGGGCTTCATCAGCGCCTTCATGCAATAGCCCGAGCGCTTCAATGAAAGCGGGGGCAATACCGTCAAATCCTGGGGCAATCACTGATATTTCCTGGCTGTTGCCATAGGCTATAGAAAACAGGCCGGCAATGGCATTATGCACCGACAGGCTAAAAGCCGTGGGTGAAAGCTCATCGCCTGCCTGGATCGTTTTGAGCATATCTAGCGACTTGCATATTTCACCGTGTGCAGAACTGAACACGACGGGGCATGTTTTTCCGTCCTGAACGCATTGGTCGGCGACACTAAAAACCGCCTTGGACAATGGCGATAGCCTGCGTTGTAGCATTTTGGGTACGTACCCAGGTACAACGGCGTTGCTTGGCTCGATCAACCTGCCGTCTGTGCTATCCAAGCCCGAAGCCCATGCGCTCCATTTATGTAAAATAAAATCAGGCATCGCCACTTATCATATAAAATCCGTGGGGTATTATTTCATATCGTACTTGATAGCATTGGAATTTAGCAGGGCGGGTTGATGCTGGGGTGAACACTGCCAAACTCCCTCAATTGTTGGGCTATGTAGGGTCTTTGGCAATTGATTTGACCACCCTTTTTGTACCCCTGCCTAAGGCTTTAACCGTATCGCGCGAGCCATGGCCAATATCCGTTGTAACATTGCGCGTTGTATGCCCGATTGACCGGCCTGCTTCTTTTAACTCAGCACATGCCGGCATCAGGCATACCATAACCGTATAGATGAAGAATTTTATAAGCACTTTGATCATACATCTCAATTATTCAATAAATATTAAGGCAATGCACATACCTATACGGCAGTGTTCGCATAATAATCAGCAACGCACTGGAAGTCCACTGCGAACTGGGAAAAGCATGCGGCAGTACACAAACAAAAGCTTGCTGATGCGTGCGTTTATGTGGACTTTTAACGGCTTAACGAGGTTTCACAATATTTGCCAGCGTTAAGCGGATAAAATTAGGTTAAAATCACGCAATCACATTGTCATCTATGGCGGTGTAAAAACGGTATATCTACCTGATTTTTTTATGGTAACTGGAACAAATCGAATGCGTAACGTTATTATCATAGGAGCAGGCCCTTCGGGTAGTGTTGCAGGTGCTTTGTTAACTAACCTGGGCTATCGGGTCACCATCCTGGAACGCCAGCAGTTCCCGCGTTTCAGCATAGGCGAAAGCCTGTTGCCACAATGTATGGAATTTATTAAGCAGGCAGGTATGATGGATGCTGTCGTCAATGCGGGATTCCAATTTAAAAATGGTGCTTACTTTGTGTATCGCGGGCAACACACGGCATTTAATTTTGAAGAAAAATTTTCCGCTGGCATGGGGACGACCTTTCAGGTGCAACGCGGCCGGTTTGATCAAGTTCTGGCTACGGAGGCCGAACGAATGGGCGTTGATATTCGTTGGCAGATGGAAGTTACCGCCGCTGATTTTTCCGGTGACAAGCCTAAGCTTGATGTGCGCGACGTAGTGGGCAATATGACCCAGTATGAAGCGGATTTCGTTTTAGATGCCAGCGGTTTCGGTCGCATTTTGCCGCGCTTATTGGATTTGGAATCGCCGTCCGGCTTTCCGGTCAGGAAAGCGTTATTTGGGCATATTGAAGACAATATTGTCGATCCGCAATTTGATCGCAACAAGATATTGATTACCGTCCATCCCGAACATAAGGATGTTTGGTTCTGGCTAATTCCGTTCAGCAATGGGCGCAGCAGTATTGGCGTGGTAGCGGGAGCGGATTTTTATCCGCCGTCAGAAAGTAACGATACCGTATTACAAGTACTCCTAAATCAGGACGACAATTTGCGGAAGATACTGAAAAATGCCGTTTTTGATGACAAAATCAATGCCATCATGGGCTATTCGGCGAATGTAAAAAGCCTGTATGGTAAAGGTTATGCGCTGTTGGGCAATGCCGGTGAATTTTTGGACCCGGTGTTTTCGTCTGGGGTCACGATTGCGATGAAGTCGGCAAGTTTGGCAGCGGCTGTCCTAGACCGCCAATTTAAGGGCGAAGCCGTCGATTGGCAAACCGATTATGCAATACCGTTGCAGCGCGGTGTCAACACCTTTCGCGTATTTGTCGATGCCTGGTATGACGGGCGCTTTCAGGACGCGATTTTTCATCAGAAACAGCAGCCGGAAATCAAAGCCATGATTTGCTCCATCTTGGCGGGTTACGCTTGGGATGAGGCGAATCCGTATGTCAAAAATGCCCATTCCAGGCTGGATACCTTGGTTGAGCTGTGCCGCGCGGATTAGCGTTTTTGATGGCGTTGGCCTTTCTAAGTGCCTGTTCATTACTTAGCCCACCTCAAAATAAGCCGCCTCAAGCTTCCCAATCAGCAGAATGGATTCCATTTGCGCCGCCACTTGGGCCAAGCAGGAGAATTGTACAAGAAATAACGGCAAAATGGCAGGATCGCCAGGAAACCATTCTGTGCGTGTTGGAATTGGATGAACGGCATATTGCAATAGCAGGCTTAAGCGGCGACGGCATCAGCCTGTTCAATATCAATTATGACGGCAAAAAGGTCGATATGGACAAAAGCCCGTTACTGCCATCCGGTTTTTCGCCTGAATTTATGGTCAAAGATTTACAATTGGCTTACTGGCCGCTGGCTGAACTACAAAAACGACTGTCTAAGCAGTGGCGGTTAGAGGCGGATGACAAGCAACGACGGTTGTACTTTGACAGTGGTAAATACGTTGATGTCGATTATTTACAGCCTGACCCTAACTGGGCCAAATCGGTCGTTTTAACTAATCATCGTTACCACTACCAGTTGCACATCAAGACCATCAGTTATGAAACTGTACCTGAATGACTTAGGCTTATTATGTGCCGTTGGGAGTTCCAGGACAGAAATCCTGGCGCGATTATTGGCGGGAGACCGCTCCGGTTTAAGGGCAACGGACACGTTTGGCATCTCGGCTATTGTGGGTGAATGCACTGCTGAATTGCCTGAGATAGGCCAGCAATACAGCATTTACCAATGCCGCAATAACCAGCTATTGCTGGCGGCATTAAGCCAAATCAGCGGCACGGTGCAATTGATGATAGATAAGTTTGGCACCAGCCGTGTCGGTGTCGTGCTGGGAACTAGCACATCAGGTGTCAGAAGCACCGAACTGGCTCTGGCTTACCAGGCAGAACACGGCACATTGCCCGAGCAATTCCATTATAAGCAACAGCAAATGGGCGCAGGGGCTGATTTTCTTAGCGCATATTTAGGCTTAACTGGCCCGGCTTACACCATTTCCACAGCCTGTTCGTCTAGCGGCAAGGCGTTTGCATCCGCCCGTCGCCTAATTAATCTGGATTTGTGCGATGCAGTTATTGTCGGTGGCGCTGATAGCCTCTGTGGGCTGACCATCAATGGGTTTGCAGCGCTTGAATCGCTCAGTAAGAATTATTGCAAACCGTTTGGCAAAAATCGTGATGGTATCAATATCGGCGAAGCCGCCAGTCTTTTTGTGTTGAGCAAAGAACCTGGGCCTGTACAATTATTGGGCATAGGTGCAAGTAGCGATGCTTACCATTTTTCCGCACCTGATCCTGCCGGAACGGCTGTTATTGCCGCCATGCAGAAGGCACTGAACGATGCCGGTAAACAACCTGAAGATGTCGATTACCTGAACTTGCACGGTACGGCGACGGTTTTAAATGATGCGATGGAAAGCAAAGCCGTCAATGCCTTATTCGGAAGCCATACAGCAGCCAGTTCCAGCAAAGGCATGACCGGCCATACCTTGGGTGCGGCGGCAGCTTTGGAACTGGGATTTTGCTGGATGTTGCTTGCGGAGAATGAAAACGGATATTTGATCCCGAATATCAATGACGACGAGCCGGATGCCACCTTGTCACAGTTACATCTTGTTGAGAAAGATGAACTTCTAGGCCGTAGCTTACAATTATGCCAAAGCAATTCCTTTGCGTTTGGGGGCAATAATGTCTCAATTGTCATTGCAAAGGTATGATTTTGATAAGTGTCGTGTTACATGCTTTCTTGGCTTAAAAAACGGCAAATATTATTAAACGGATGGCAACTGTAACTTAGATATTTTTTGGATTTTATATGACTGAAAATAATAATCGCTGGTGGGAGTTTTTACTCCCAAGATATTTGGCAGGAACTATGTTTGCTGTATTGGTGCTTTTTTATTTAGTAGCATTTCACGGAAATGAAATTCAAAAACGCTTATGCCAAAGTGGTTCTAATGAAACGCTTTGCGAATGTAATTTTTCGAATGAGGTTTATAGTCGGTATTATGTAGCAACCGCACAAACCAAACAAAAACAATTAGTTACTTAAGGCATTCAGCAATCGCGGAATCAAGATTTTCAAAATGAATAGGTCTTGGTGTGCCTGATTTCATTTTCCAGACCGTATATCCACCTTTCATAGCCTTGCCGCGCAATTCAGTTTGCTTCCCTTCTGTTATAAACCGGACTTGCAATTTTGTTACCTCATCCTCTTTTATGTCGAATAGCTTTCGCGCCACTGCATCTGACAGCAAATGTCCGCCTTTGGTATCAAGGCAGAAGACACAGCCGTCCACCCACACAATAAAATCTGGATAAAAAGAATTGGTATCGCCACTCGACAGCAAAGGTATAAAAAATCCACCGCTTGAAGGGTTACGATGCCAAATCTGACCTGATTTATCGAGTTCATTGGCGAAGGTAAGCTCAAACTTATTGAAACCCGCATAACGCCCATACAACCCATTTTTGAACATAGGCGCATTTTTAGCTACATGCAACGTACCAAACAAAAAAGAGTTCTCGCTTTCATAAACAAGATCAGAGAGTTGGTAAAATACATCGACGATTTCTTGTGCCAGCTTATCAGAAAGCTTATCGGCCTTGCTTTGCACCTGTACGCGAACGTCAAACTTAGCGTTTTTGATGTCAACTACGGACAGCACACGCGAAGAGCGGGCTTTTATGGCTGAATTAACCAACCAGCGCAACCGGACAGGGTTAGTATTGCCGTCAATTTGCCATTCGATATTGCCTGTGTCTTTCTCTGGTTGGTTCATTTCCACTAAGTGAGTGGTTGTATGGGCTACTCCAACAGTGTTGATGTCGCCCTCTTTAAAGAATGGGAAGTCATCTATGATTTCAACAATTCGTTGTCGCGCTGCTTCTGAATCAACAAAAATATGATGCAACTCCACATTAATATCTTCTTTAGGAGACAAGTCCTCAGAGCCACCGCCTGCACCACCGAAGTTTTCAATGATTTCAATGGGCGCACCTTCTGATTGCAATTTAGCCTTAACGTTTTGGATGGCTTCGGCAAAAACGCTTTGATTGTCCACCCGCAGAAAAAAATGTGCGCTGTTAAGTAACGGGGTTTCGTAATGGGTCGCCCCGTATTGGCGTAAGGTGCGGCCAATTATCTGTTCAACCTGAATAGAAGAACCCATGCTTTTGTCGATGTAGGCCAAGTAACAAGCAGGATCGTCCCAGCCTTCCTGTAACGACAAATTAAAAATAATGTGCTGGAAATCACGGGTACTGAACTCGTCAAAGTCATTTTCCCCCTTAGAAAACAGGTTTACTTCTTCCGGCTTATTTTTGTCAAAGCTCAGGTTTGCATAAATGGCAATATCTTCGGGGGAAACCCCGTGCCTAACCAAATACCGCCAAATTCGGATAGGCGGTGCTTGACGATGTTCAAATGGCTTGCTGGCATCGTCTTTTTCACCGTCATCGGTGATATTTGTCTTGCAGACATAAATAGCTTTCGGTTTAAAGCCAAGCCCACGCTCATTGATTTCACGGTCAATAATACTTAACCGCTTCATCAAGTCATCAAGGCAACTCTCCATTGGTGCGGTTGTCCCATCGAATTGGATGGCTTTTTTAACCAATTGGGCGGCAACCACATCATCGCTTCGAATAGTGGTTGTAATGAAACGTTCCGCTTCCGGTTTGCCGTTTTCACCAATTGCCTTAAGCTCTTTAAATTCGGCGGAATTATTGGCTTCTTCCACCCAGAACTTAATCTGCTGGATAACCGATTTTTGGAAAATAGCAGGCAATTTTAGAGTGGCACTTGCTAATAGATAAGCATCCGGCTCTAATTCTGCCAACAACTCGGTTTGTTGTTCGGAAAGATTATGCCCTTCATCGTAGACAATTAGCATTGGGCGGCGTTTGCCATCATGTTGACGTTCGATTAAACGCTCCCAAGGCGACAATTCGCCAAAGGTATCAGCATCCTTTTTGTAGATATTCAGTGCGCCTTCGGACTGGTCTTTGTTATTAAACAACCCGGTCGTCGTCATGATTAATAACGGGTTTGAACCGTCACTAATCAAGTGGGTGGTTAAATTCTGAATATTGATAACCTGAAAATCATCCAAAATGCTGCTGTATTTTCCGCCCTCGGAGAAATTAGTAAAGGTTTGCGATACCACAGATTTCGCCTTGGCCATCCACAAAACAATGGGTTCGGCAGCGAAATGGGAGCGCATTAACATGATGGCTTGAGCCAGGATCGGCGTTTTGCCAGCTCCCGTCAACGCGGACAAGGCTTGGAAAAATGGGCGGGGCTTGTTGCCTTTGCGCGGACGGTCAGGATGGTTGGCGAAAAAAGAATAGCGGTCGGAAATAAGTTTCGCGCCTTTGCTTTGAAAGACTTTCAGTTCAAGCATCTAACGCTTCCTCGTTGTTAAAAGCGTCAGAACGAGAGTTAAAGCCAATGTGTTCAAGCACTTTGTCGGGGATTTTATAAAACTCAATGCCAGCACCCGTGTAGGGGGCAATGGAAGCATATACGTGATAACGTCCGCCTAAACCAGCCTCTTTCGCTTCTTTGGCAATAGCTTTAAAAGCATCGCGGTTTAGCACTGATGGGGCATCCGATGAATCCCAAATTAGGAAGAAACCTTCGTTCTTTGGGTTCATCGCGAACAAATACTTATGCTGTCCAGCAGGAAAACGCTGCAAATAGGATTTTGCTTTTTCTGACCTGTCCCAATAACTCGTTAACAGCAGGTCGATCATTTCTTCCCTTGCCAACGCATTGACGGCCTCAGCGTCGATTTTTTCCCGCTTTAGTTCGATAAAACGGAATCCGCCAGGCACAGTATCACGCTTGCCTGTCGCAAAGTCGCCTGTGATTACCCGCCGGACGCGCTCGGCGGTCAAGGATTTGGCATAATGGTCGCCTTTTTCGGTGTTGCCTTGTTCGATTAAGATAAATCGGCGGCTGGTTTTAGCTTCCTGGTTCAATTCAAGCACGGCGTGTCCGGTGGTTCCCGATCCGGCAAAGGGATCAAGCACCAGACCATCAGGGCGGCACCATAAATGGATAATCTTTTTGATTAACCGCAGGGGTTTTACGGTTTGGAAGTTATGGCCTTTCCCCAGGACGGCATCCAATTCATTAATCCCGGCTTGGCTATGGCCGGATTCCTGGTGCGCCCACGAAGTGGAATCAATTTCAAACGGGGTTTCATAATCATCATCTGACCACCACGTTAGGGATACTTTGCCTTGTTTGGCATCTTGTAAGTATCGTTTAAGTTGAGGAGCAGTTGTCCCATTTATCCCAAAATGAAGCTTTGGCCAATGTCCTCGCTTAAGCACATCGATGGCTTTTATCCGAGCTTCAGAGATAACCTCTTCACTATCAATAACTACTCCATTATCAAATCGACAGCCTTTCAAAACCAATGCTTTTGCGCGAGTTATCTTATCCTTTTTATCTGTAAAAACCAGATTATCACCAATATCTTTTTCTTCGTACTCAGAACCCCATTCCTTAAGCCATTTTTTCATGTCTTTTTTAGTAAAAGCCCAGTGACCTGTTTTTCCACGAGGGTAATAAATGTCACCAGTAAATGGTGACTGTATTCCGTATGTCCCAGATGACGACGAATCCTTCGCGGAAGCATCACTGTTAATTTTCCAAACCCCGTTTGGATCATTATCAGGATTCCAAAATCTTTCATCCATTGCATCCGTTCGATCTTCTAATCTTGTCTTAGATCGATCAATGTCTTTGGCATAAATCAAAACATATTCGGTGGCCGTGGAAATGTGTTTAGACCCTGATTTTGGCGAGTAGGATTTTTGCCAGTTGATTATTCCAATCCGGTTATCCTCGCGGAAAATCTCATCCATCAGCATCCCAAGCCGGAACAATTCCCGATGGTCTATACAAATGGCAATCACCCCGCCGGGTTTCAACATCTCCCGCATCATCCAAAGTCGCGGTGTCATGAACTTGAGCCACTTGCTGTGACGGGAACCGTCGTCTTTCGGCACCAAATCGCCCAAATCAGGGTCGTTGGGGTCTTTATCCCATTTGTCGTTATAACGGAAATCCTCACCCGTGTTGTATGGCGGATCGGTCAGGATAAGGTCAACCTGCCCACGGTGTTTGTATAAGGTCACCATCGTGGAAAGGTTTTCACCGTCCCAAATTTCATTTAAGGATTGGTCTTTCTCATCACCGACGGAATATTTTTTGATAATCCGGTTAAGCTTGGGCTTTACCTGGCGGATGATTTGCCACGGGGCAGCCCGCCCCGAATAATTCATGATAATACCGTCTTTACCTGCTTCCAGCAGGGCGGCATCATGTTCTTGTAGCAAACGGATTAACGCGGTTTTAGTCAGGTCTTCATAATGCCCGGTTGTAGTTGTTTTAATTTTACGGCTAGCGGCATAAGCATTTTGGGTTGAATCCTCAACCCTATTGGCATGGCTTATATCCGCCAGTGAATGCGGCCTATTTGTCATTATGATTCCTCGATGGGAGAGTTGGCTTTTAAAACTTCCTGAAACTGCCGACCACTAGGCCGTAAAGCTCCAGATGCTCTTTTGCCCTGATCGGCGGATAGTCCTTGTTGGCGGGCTTAAGATAAAAACCTTCTTTGTCATGGGCTAGGTACTTGACGGTATATTCATTATCGACGACAGCCACAACAATATCGCCATCTTTGGCCGGTGCGCCTTTTTTCACGATAACCTTATCTTCCGGCATAAGCCCCACTTCAATCATCGAATCCCCTTTTACCGTTAACATAATAGTCCTGGATGGCGAATCTATCAGGTATTCGTCGATAGAAAAAGTTTCATCCGTCATATCATTTGCTGGCCTTGGAGATCCCGCACGAACAGTATCAACCAGGTCACGTTCAAAAAAACGCTTACCTGGCTGTAACCGTCGATCTGGCGCAAAATCAAGATAACCATCTTCCCTAAGCCTGTTGACCATTGCCGACACCGCTGATTTGGATTTCATTCCAACCATAGTGCCAATCGCTGAAAAAGACGGCAGCGTTCGGTGGTTTGCGTAGTAATCCCTCAAGATTCCAAGATATTCTTTATCTTTGTTCACGTTGCTAAACTTAAAAACAATAAATATACAGGCATTTTATAGAACTTGGGTTCTAAAGCAATATCAATTATAGAACACTCTTTACTATAGAACGATAGTTCCATACAATATCATCACTCATTACTACTTCATGCTTATTAACCAGTGCCACAACACTTTCTACTTTCCGCCAAAGCCCGCACCTTGTCTGTCCGTCAGGTCATGGAAATGACCGATCAGGACGCATTCAATGTGTTCAAGGAAATTCGTTGGGGAACAGGCGACGATGTGGCTTGCCCGTGCTGCGGCGTGGTGGACAGGCATTATTTCATTCGGGTACGTAAGCAATGGCGGTGTAGGGATTGTGGGCATACGTTCTCGGTAACTAGCGTTACAATATTCGCGTTCCACAAATTGCCGCTTAAGGTTTATCTTGCCGCTATTGCCATCTACACCAATGCGGTCAAAGGCCTTTCCGCGTTGCAACTTGGGCGTGATCTAGGGGTGCAGTACAAGACGGCGTTTGTGTTGGCGCACAAGATTCGGGAATCGTTGATGGAACAGCGCGAGCTTGATAAGTTGGCTGGTGAAGTCCACATGGACGGCGCTTATGTGAACGGCTATATCCGCCCCAAGAACAAGAAAGCCGACCGCATTGACCGCCGACTGGCGGAACACCAAAGGCCGGACAAACGCTGCGTGTTTGTGATGCGGCAACGGGTGGAAACCATTGCAAGTGAGGTCAAGGGAGCCGACAAGACACTGACCTTTGTCTTGAAGTCCGAAAACCAAGCCGACGTGATCCAATTGGCTGACCGCTTCGTTAACCGCGGGTCGGTGATCTGCGCCGATGAAAGCAATGCTTACGACCTGTTGCACGGCAAGTTCGACACCCGCAGGGTAAACCACCAATTGGAATACCGGGCTGACGACGGCACGACCAACAACCTGGCCGAATCGTATTTCTCGCGTTTCCGCCGGATGCAGTACGGGCAAACCCACAAGTTCGGTAATCTGTATCTGGCAAACTACGCCAACGAAGCGGCTTACAGGGAAGATACCCGCCGCTGGAGCAATGGGGAAATCTTCCAAGATATTGCCAAGAAGTGTGCCGCCACCAAGACGCACAGCGACTGGTGCGGGTATTGGCAGGGCAACAAGCGGTTACAGGAAAGGCTGGTGGCATAACCCCAATTTAAAGCTTCCTGGAAGTATTTTTACTGCGTAGAACAGCACTATTTTGGGCCGGAACTAAACAAGCCGCCACTTGGTTGCATTGCGGCCACCGCTTTCATCCGTTGACATTACGACGGCACCACGCTTTTCTAGGCGGCGCAGGATCCCTATGATATTCCTTTGCACTTGGGCTATCACCGTCGCTGTTGCCTCTATGCCTTTACGTTCCAGTATGGCTTCAACAAGCTCTCGGCTACTCATCCCCCTTTCAGATTCGCGCATCACTTCCAAGGTTGTGCGCTGGGCCTCGCTGGACAGAAAATATTGGTTACGGGTGTTGGTGCGCTTGGGCTTGATGGTGCGCAAGTCGTATTCTGGGGCAAACAGCTTGATGGTGTAGTCCAGGTGCGCCACTGCGCCTTGTAAGCGGATTAACTCAGCCTTACAGGATTCAATATGCCCGGCCAATTCGGAACGCTTGGCGACTAGGCCGGAAACTACGTGGGATTCGGACACGGGACACCTGCTTTTGAAGTTGATAAAAACAGGTGTATTCTAGCTATTACGCCGCTAGGGGCTTTGTGCAGTTGCTACATAATACCGTTTATAGTTTTATTTTTCAAACAACAAAAATTATTGAATCCACAAATAGAGACGATAAAACCAAAATTGAAGCGATGGACTTTGCTTCAGAGCAAAAATATGGCCACCATGAGATTATTATCACTGAAATCAACTTTGCCAATATATTCGTATTAGGTGCATGTGGATTTTTATATATGTATATTTCTAGGGGCTGTTCTCAATTAAGGTATATTTTAATAAGAATCAATTGGTTACAAAACCAGTGCCATTTTAAATATTATTTATATTCAATAAGTTACGGTTAATTGAGAACAGCCCCTAGTATTCCTATTTATTTTCTACATATTACAAGAAGCTGTGGTGTTTTTTCTGGTATTTTTGAGTTTTTGAAAGCTTCAACAAAAAAAAGAGATAGGGTTGAAAATAATAAAGACTGGGATTTTTCACCTGAATACGTAATCTCATATAAACATATGAGAGAACACGGAAATGCATTTGGTATCATTCTCATGGAATTATTACTAGCATGGCTTTTGGTGCTATCTAATTTTTCTATATTTTTCTTTATATCTTGGTTGTTTTTGGGGTTTTCGGGATGGTTTTTGGGTATATATCTCGAGTTTAAAATGATAGATAAGAATTATGCCAGTTTCTTAATAACTACATTTTTAATTTTTTATATATTGTCTTTACTTATATTTCACATAAGACAATAAATAGCACGTACAACAGGCATAGTTCCAAGGAAGCCTAAATTGATCGATTATAATGATGTCGCCGGACTAATTCCCCATAGCGGACAAATGGTATTGCTGGATCGGATTGTAGAATTCGACCAGGACGGTCTGACTGCGGAAATGACCGTCCGTGATGACGGCTTATTTGGGAATGAACAAGGTGTACCCGCTTGGGCAGGCATTGAATATATGGCGCAAGCGGTAGGTGCTTTTGCTGGCATAAAATCTAAGCTGGCAGGAGAGCCGATAAAATTGGGCTATTTGCTTGGCACGCGCCGCTATAATAGCAACGTCGCCAGCTTTGCTGTTGGCACAGCTTTGACCATAAAGGTAACAACCATTATTCAGGATGAAAAACTGGGGGTTTTTGACTGTGCTATTCGGGGCGTAGGTATTGAAGTCAACGCTAACCTGAACGTATATCAGCCACCTCTGGCTACCAAGATAAAAAACTTGCCATGAACAAAACGATTTTAGTCACCGGATCTAGCCGAGGTATCGGCAAGGCCATCGCCTTATATCTGGCTAAACAGGGCTACGATTTGGTGCTGCATTGCCGTAGCCAGAAAGCACAAGCGGAAGCCGTGATCGCTGACATTGAACAAATAGGTCAATCTGCACGGCTGTTGCAGTTTGATATTGCCGACCGCCAGCAATGCGCCGAGCAAATCATGCAGGACATGGAAGCGCATGGCGCTTATTACGGCGTGGTCTGCAATGCCGGCATTGCCGCAGACAATGCCTTCCCCGCACTGACTGGCGAGGAATGGGATTCTGTCATCCATACCAATCTCGACAGCTTCTATAACGTCTTGCAGCCTGTCGTCATGCCCATGATAAGGCGGCGCAAACCGGGGCGTATCGTCACCTTATCGTCGGTTTCCGGCATCATGGGCAACCGTGGGCAAGTCAACTACAGCGCGGCCAAGGCAGGCATTATCGGCGCAACTAAAGCGCTGGCCTTGGAACTGGCAAAACGCGACATTACTGTCAACTGCGTGGCACCGGGCTTGATTGCAACTGAGATGCTGGATGAATTGCCACTGGCAGAAATCACCAAAATGATCCCGGCACGACGGGTTGGCAATCCCAAAGAAGTCGCCGCCGCCGTTGCCTTTTTAATGTCCGAAGATGCCAGCTACATCACCCGACAAGTCCTGTCGGTCAACGGGGGTTTGTGTTGAAACGCGTCGTCGTCACCGGAATGGCGGGAATTTCGCCCATAGGTAATGACTGGCAACAAGTTTCCGCAAGGCTTAAAGCGCAGTCTACCGGAATCCGGCACATGCAGGAATGGGACAAATATATCGGCCTTAATACCCGACTAGCTGCTCCGGCTGATTTTACAAGACCTGCACATTATTCCAGAAAGCAAACCCGTAGTATGGGGCGCATCGCCTTATTGGCAACGTATGCGACGGAACTGGCGTTGATTGATGCAGGATTATTGAATGATCCGGTTCTCAATAGCGGTCAAATGGGAATTGCTTACGGCAGTTCTGCGGGCAGCCTTGATGCGGTGGCTGAATTTGGCAACATGCTGATTAACCACACCGTCAACGGACTCAATGCCACGTCTTATATCCGCATGATGGCGCATACTTCGGCGGTCAATATCGGGCTTTTTTTTGGTATCAATGGCCGGGTATACACGACCTCCAGCGCCTGTACATCCAGCAGCCAAGGCATCGGTTATGCTTACGAAGCCATTAAACACGGCTACCAGACGCTGATGGTGGCGGGTGGCGCAGAAGAACTTAGCGCATCGGAAGCTGCCGTGTTCGATACCCTGTTTGCGACCAGCACCTGTAATGAAACCCCGGAAAAAACCCCAAGGCCGTTTGACCGTGACCGGGACGGCCTGGTTATAGGTGAAGGCGCAGGCACGTTAATATTGGAAGAACGCGAACATGCAATCCAACGCGGCGCAAAGATTTATGCCGAAGTGATAGGTTTTGGCACTAACTCAGACGGCCTGCACGTCACCCAACCCGACAGTAAAAGCATGCAAACCGCAATGCGATTGGCTTTGCAGGATGCAGGGCTGGAAGCTTCCGCGATCGGCTATATTAGCGCCCACGGCACTGCCACTGAGCATGGCGATGTCGCAGAAAGCCATGCGACGGCGGCAGTTTTTGGCAGCAATACCCCGATTAGCGCCTTCAAAAGCTACACGGGGCATACGTTAGGGGC
The DNA here is from genome assembly GCA_043771735.1 of Methyloglobulus sp. Classification (GTDB taxonomy): domain Bacteria; phylum Pseudomonadota; class Gammaproteobacteria; order Methylococcales; family Methylomonadaceae; genus Methyloglobulus. Next base: position 3,894 of record JAYVGW010000146.1, on the reverse strand, counting down.
ATGTGGCGCGTTGGAAGCGTGGGTAGCCATCAACATGATGAATGAAAACTGGTTCCATCCCACAACCAATCTTGAAAATATTGACCCGGCGTGTGCAGAGTTAGATTATATTACTGACGATATTCGCACGCTTAACTGTGAATATATCATGAGCAATAATTTCGCCTTTGGTGGTATAAACACCTCTTTAATTTTTAAACGCGTAACACAATGAGGATAATAACAATGAAAAAACTTTCTATCGTGTTGATTTTGTTGATGGTGGCAGGTTGCACAACAACGGGGCATTTTAAGGTGCCTGAGGACTCGAAGCTTTATATTTATGAGCGTCCACAGCCAGTGGATATTAAGGCCGATGGTGAAGTCACCACCAAGCCATTCTTCTGGACAGCGGCTGGGATGCCCCCAGGCGGTGGTATTCCGTATCGTCTGGAAAAAAATGGCGAAACCCTTAAGGAAGGCAGATTGCGCGCAAAATTCCGTGTCGTCTCAATATTTTGGCCGCCATTTGCCCTGATTTACTGGCCTATGGGATTAAATCCCAATATTACTTACGATTTAGTCAACGATAAGCAGGAATAATACTGGCAACGTTTGGTGGGCAGGCATTTGCTCCGCCCACCAAACACCTGCGCCATCAATAAAATTCAAAGCGGTTTATCCGTTGATCTTGCAAACTTTTCTATACGGCACTGTCGGGCTTAAATTCCCATAGTGGCCAACGCCTTTATTATCCTGGTCAAGGCACAGTATTTTCGGCGATTTTCTTTACAGCCTTCGAATCCCTGCAAAGTAAGGCAACACAAACCCACAACAAAATGAATCACTTGCAGCTCCACGCATTCTTCGTGCAGATAGCCCTGATGTTAACGGTTGCCTGGCTATTCGGCTATCTGATGAAAAAACTTGCCCAACCGGTCGTGTTAGGCGAATTGATAGGCGGCATTCTGCTGGGCCCCACATTCCTTGGGACAGTTTACCCAGATGCCTACACCAATCTATTTCCAATCGACAATGCCATCACCACAAGCATTGATGCCTTGCTCAAAGTGGGCATGTTATTTTTCATGTTCGCGGCGGGATTGGAGATTAATCTAATCCATTTTCGCCAGTACAAGTTCAGCATCGCCACAACTAGCTTGCTGGCTGGATTAGTACCTTTCGCATTGGGTTTTGGTATGGTTTTGCTGTTTCCAGAGCTATGGGGGCAAAACAATCGTCCTTTGCTACTTGCCCTATTCATAGGTACAGCGCTATCCATTTCAGCTCTCCCAGTGATTGCCAGAATATTGATCGATTTGAATTTGATTGGTACAAGAACTGGAATGACGATCATGGCCTCGGCGATGATTAACGATTTGATCGGCTGGTCGTTGTTCGCAGTTATATTGGGTAACTTAGGGCAAGACCATCCGGCAGGAAATATGCTATCCACACTGGCGATGATAATAGCATTCGCTGTGTTTATCCTGGGAATTGGCCGCTGGCTGGTACAACCTTTTTTACGCCGCATCCATTTTTTTAAAGACTGGCCGGGAGGCTTGCTGATTTTTGTCTCGATGCTGGTTATGCTGGCGGCAGCGGCTGCTGAAAAAATCGGTATCCACTCCATTTTCGGGGCTTTTATGGTAGGCATAGCCATGGGGCAGAACCAAAGCCAGGGCCAATTCTCAGAACAAGAAAAGCACATCTACTCCATAATCCAACTTTTTGCCCTTAACTTCTTTGCACCGCTGTATTTTGTTTCCGTTGGCCTTAAGGTGAACTTTTCCAGCCAGTTCGATGGCATTTTAGTGTTGGTGGTAGTTCTTATTGCTTGTTTGGGGAAAATCCTGGGTGCCAGCCTTGGCGCTCGACTCGGCGGGATGCGCTGGCGAGAGGCAGTGTCTGTCGGGGTCGGACTGAACGCCCGTGGCGCTATCGAAATTATCCTGGCTTCAGTCGCACTGGAACACCAGCTAATCGACCAGCGCATCTTCGTAGCTCTAGTGGTGATGGCGCTTGCAACGTCAATCATCAGTGGTAGCTTATTGAAGTGTTTGGTCAAGTAGAGAAGCCAAACTACCGTGGGACTAGCAAGGCGTTGCCTACGATCACTTAACTGCGGTCGTTGGGCAACACACATCAGTCTAGGGGGCTAAACAGTGACTCACCGACTTCAATGTCAGTTCTGCAGCACTACGGTAGCCCCCTAAACCTATTTATAACTACTGGTTTTGAACTTGCGTTAATTGGAGCCCTGGGGCAGGAGCCCCTGCGCTGTCATAGCAGTCCGAGCTTATCGCATAGCCTTCACCGTCTTCAGTATTTTTGTGAACAGATACCAGATAGTTGCCAGCCCCACCGCCCAAGATAGCTTCTGGAGAGAAACCGCCATCGTCTGGGGCGGTTTGGCTGGTCGCGCGTCCATGCGGGTCGGTAATCTGCACACTAATCTCGTTTCCAGTGAGTATGGCATCATTTACACTTGCCTTCACGTTTACAGTCCCGATAGGGCAGCTTAAAACGTAAACATCCGTATTACTTGCACTGGCAGCCCCCAAAAAACCACCGGTGGGATGGTCTTCATCCGCATGGGCTAGTGGGATAATGCCTAATCCTAAGAAGAACGAAGCCGCCAAAACCCGGCTTTTAAAAATATGCTTTTTCATAATAATTACTCCACCCGTTAATTGACTAACGGTTACTTGTAAAAAATAGATAAGGACTCGCCTTCCTTGGCGTGTCATTTTTGATTATCCGGACCGATTTAACTTCAGCAATCCGAACACTGTAAGCCTTCCTTAACATCAAATCCGATCAGTCACTTTTAAGGCTGTAATTTTCCTAATGGGCCCGCGTCTTTTGAAAAATGATGCGTATTTAATACCTGGACACCTGCCGTATGATCGCCATTAAACGGGGTTACATCGCCTGGGCAACCCGCTTTTACCGCATCTGATGGCGAATTGAACCATAACCCCAGATGCAAAGTATGCACTGGGGCAGTCGCTGGGTTGGTAGCGGCATCTGGGAAGGTTCCAGTGCTATGGACGGTGGGTGCCACGTCGCTTCCGGGGGCGACAATAAAGGTTTCGATATTGAAACGTCCGGTAAAGTCTCCCACACCCTTTCCATGCTCGTCTGTTTCAATATCCCCTTGATACCAGGATAAGCCAAATGGTTTACCTGGCCCTTGGATAACAAAAAAATCAAAGTCCGTTTTAGGCGGTAACCCGTTGACCTCCACATGCATATTTTCCACTGCCCCTAAAGCTGATGGTCACGTAACCATAGGCTTTAGCTAAACAGGTTTTGGCGGAAGAAGGCAGCATGAAAAAAGAATTATTGCTCTTGGCATTGGCGATACCGGGAGCAATCCCGGCTAGACAAGCAGTTGCAGCCAATACCACGGGAAGAAAGATTTGTTTAAATTGAAATCGAGTTTTCATATTTAGTTCCTCATAAAAATTAATGGAATTTCAGTTAGGGAGTTTTTATCCCTCCCTGGCTCATGATTCCGGCCATGTATCGAAATTGTTCAAATTATTTTAAAAAAATGCTCCAATAGGAAAACTGAAGTCCGTTGGGTTAGCGGTTTTAGCGCCTATCCAAACAAGTTACCTCTTTGATTTCGTTAGTAAACTGCCAATCAACACACAGCATCAAAAACAATTGGACATAAAAAACCCTGCCCGGAATTTCCAGGCAGGGTTTTGGTTTTGTAACCCCGTTTATGGCGGATTGCCTAACGGCGAATCCGCCTTACGGGTTGTCGATCCTTACGGTCATTCGGTTTCACTTTGCTCTCCAAGCCGAACACCGACTGCTTCATCCGGTCGAAAAAATAGCCGATAAAGCCGATCATCACTACGGCAAAGAGCACTCGGCTGATAATCAAGACCTGATCCAGCG
>JAYVGW010000145.1:0-4827 GCA_043771735.1 Methyloglobulus sp. | reverse complement strand
CAGGGTTAAGGCTATTCAAGCGATTTCTGGTAATGATAACCGATTTTCGCATAGCCTTCCTGCTCCCAAAAGGCGTTGCCCGTTTCATTGCTGACATAACAGTTGAGTTCGCTGGCAACACAACCTTGTGATTTGCCGTATTCATACACCCAATCCAGTAACTTTTTACCTAAGCCTAGTTGGCGGTATTTGGGCAGTATGAAGACATTATCAGGTTCGATGTGCTTGCCAACATAGAACTTGGTCATTATCCACATACCACAAATACCGACCAGTTGGTTGTTGCCATACAGACCGGCGCATTGATAGCCTTGTGCAACCATTTCTTCAAGACGGGTTTTGAGCATGGTGTCGGAGTGGGTTGAGTTAAGTTGTTTAATCAGAGGAATAATTGAGATCAATTGATCTTTTGCGATTAATTTAATTTCAGTGACCATAGCTACCGTAATATCTGTAAAGGGAATCTTTAAAAATTCAAAAAACGCCTTCTCCCTTAGGGATGCCTACATGGATGTAGGTAGTAGGGCAATGCAGGAGCAGCGTAGCGGTGTGCCGAGAAGGTTGGGATGAGGGGAGTTAAAATCAATCAGTTAAATCCCTCACCCTAGCCCTCTCCCTAAGGGAGAGGGGATTATTAGAGGTTCCCTAAAGAAGAAATTGTCCTAATAACTAGCTGAACGAGACGATCTAGGAATTTTTCCTTATTTTTTTGGATGGCTGGTTATCTGAAATCGTTTTAGCTAGACTGCCCAGGTTATGTTAATTGGTAAACATTAAAAATGAAAGTCCGCAGCCTATTACCCTCATTGTGCCTTATTTTTGTTAACGGCGGCGCACTGGCAGACGGACAAGAAGCGGTCGAATTAGAAGCAGTGGAAGTGATCGGCGTAACGCCTTTACAAGGCAGCGGTGTTTCTGCCGATAAAATACCCGCGAATGTGCAAACCGTTAGCGCCGATCAGATGAAAAAAGCGCAAACAATTTCCCTGTCCGATTATATCAACCGCTATCTGGGCAGTGTGAGCGTGAACGAAGCGCAAAACAATCCCTTGCAACCGGATATTTATTATCGCGGCTTTGTGGCCTCGCCCTTGTTGGGATTGCCACAGGGTTTATCAACTTATGTGAACGGCATCCGATTTAACGAACCGTTTGGCGATAGCGTCAACTGGGATTTGATTCCGCAAGGCGCAATTGACAACATGGCCTTATATCCCGGTTCCAATCCGGTTTATGGCTTAAACAGCTTAGGTGGTGCGATTTCAATCAGGACTAAGACCGGATTTTCGGCACCCGGCCATCAAATTGAAGTTTATGGCGGATCCTGGGACAGGCATTCTGAGGAACTGACGACAGGCTGGAACAACGGCACCTGGGGTTATTTTCTGGACTTGCACCACTTTGAGGAAAACGGCTGGCGTAATTTTTCACCCAGCAAAGCCGATCAAGCCTTTGGTACATTAAGCTGGCGTGGTGATAAAGGCTCTTTAGATTTAACCCTGGGCGGCAATGACAACAAGCTAAGAGGCAATGGCGCTGTCCCCGTGCAATTGCAGGCAATTGACCGCAAAGCCGTATTTACCCATCCCGACCAAACGGTTACCCGCATGTTCTTTTCCGAATTGGAAGGTAAATACGATCTGACCGACGACATTCAACTGAGCGGTAACGCTTATTTTCGGCAAAACCGGATTCGTACATTTAACGGTGACGACAGCGATTTTGATGAGTGTTCGTTTAACAACACCTTGCTTTGCAATGAAGAAGGCGAAATCGTTGAAGATACCAACGACAATACGGTCGCGGCCAGCGACGAGGTTGAAGGTGGCACCAATAACACCAGCGCCACCCAGATGCGTAGCCGGGGTAGCACGTTGCAAGCGGCATTTAACCAAGACCTGTTCGGACACCAGAATAACCTGATTGTCGGGGCAAATTACGATTACGCCAACGTACATTTTGCTTCCGATACTGAACTGGCAAACTTAACTAATGACCGTGGTACATTAGGTAGCGGCATTTTGATCAAAGAGGCCAAAGTCCGGCTAAATACCACGACCAAAACGTGGAGCCTATTTTTAACTGACAGTTTTTCGATTACCGATAAACTGACAGCGACCTTTTCGGGCCGATTTAACCATGTTGACATTATCATGGCTAACCAGTTTATCGTCGGCGAAGACAAGTTAAGTGGCGAGCACGCCTTTGACCGCTTTAATCCTGCCGGTGGCCTGACCTACCAGATTTTGGATAACTTGAATGTATACGGCAGTTACAGCGAATCTTCCCGTGTCCCTACGCCAATGGAATTGAGTTGTGCCGACCCCGAAGATCCGTGCCGGTTACCGAATGCATTTTTGTCTGATCCACCCTTGAAACAAGTCGTTGCCAAAACTTTTGAAGGCGGTTTTAGGGGCGACTTGAACAATCTCATGGGCAAGGGTGACCTGAAATGGAATTTGGGTTATTTCCATGCGATCAATGACGACGATATTATCTTCAACCGTGGCGGGGACAGCGTGAGTGAAGGCTTTTTCAGCAACATCGGGCAAACCCGCCGTCATGGCGTTGAAGCCGCAACCACAATTAACTATCCGCAATTATTTAGCAGTATTGATGATTGGCATTTTAATACCAATTACACGTATTTGAATGCGCGGTTCTTGGACGGCTTTGACATCCAAAGTCCATTGGATGAAGATGAGCGCGCCAGGGTTGGGCGCGGCGCAAGGATTCCCGGTATTCCCGAACATATATTTAAGGCGGCCATCAGCGTTGACCTGTGGCAAAAACTGTCCTTGGGTATCAATGGCACTTATAGCGGTAATCGTGCCTTCAGGGGCGATGAGGCCAACATTACACCTAAGCTTTCGGGATATTGGTTGTTCAATGCGACGGCTGCATATAAGGTTACCGACAATTTCACGGTATTTGGCAAGATCGACAACCTATTTGACGTGCATTACAACTCGTTCGGCCTATACGGGAATCCAACGGAAGTGTTGGGCGATGCATTCAACGATGGTCGCTTTGTTTCACCTGGCGCACCCCGTGCTGGTTGGATTGGGATTAGGTTGAGTATATAACTGACTAGGGCAAGGATGCCCAAGCACAAAATGACAGGCAATAAAAAGCCCGCATAAAGCGGGCATGTTGAGTTTTATTATAGTTATTATTCCGCTGTACTGTGTGTCGCCTGTACAACCTAACTCAAGCAGTATTTCTTTTTTATTATTATTATATATCAATAGCCTAAAAGGCTATCTCCCCCTCTATACCGATGGTTAAACCGGCTTCGCTCCGAAAAGCTGGGGCTATTGTATATCTGAAAAATCACGCTTGTCCAACAAAAAAAAGTAAATTTTTAAAATAATTAAAGCTTTCTTAAAAATCATATTTTATTACAGTAAGTTACAAATATTGCCTTGTCAGTGCCGATCAAATTTGTAAGCACAGACTGACCTAATTGCAACTCTATTAAGCTTAGGTTCAGGAATGATTTGAGTAAATTATTGGCTTCGCTTGGCTTCCATTTGTTCATGCAAAAAGAAATCATGCCTTTCCCTCAGTATAGCCGACAGGTGCTGGTTAAGCCCTTTTGATTGTTGCGCCAACCTGATTTGGAAGATCGCATCCTGGATTTGCCCCATGGCATAATAGTATTCCGCCAGGTAACGATGTGACTCTGCGGGTTGTTTTAAATCGTTGTACACCTGTGCCATCAGCTCGTAATAAACTGGAAGGCTTTGGGTTTTATAAGGTAAGAAAGATAGATTTTTCTTAGCCGTTACAGAATCGCCGGACCGTACCAATGCGGTAATATATTCGAGCTTAATGGCTTCGTTACCGGGAAACTGTTCGGTGAGCTGCTGGTACCGTGCCAACGCAACGCGGTAATTTTTCGATTCAAGGGCGGTACGTGCGAGCGCAGTGGCGTAGTGCGATTGCCCTGGGTTTTGCTTCGCCAATTGTTGAAAGATCGACTCCGCCTCATTAAACCGTTGCGCTTTTAGCGCCACCAAACCGGTTCCATAACGGGCGACAGTTCGTTGTTCGGCCGTACCTTGGGTCAACTTGGACTTAAAAGAATTCGCTGTCCCAACATCATCCTTGCTGGCAATTACCTGAAGTTTGGCTTTGATTAATTGATAGCTTAAGGAATCTGGATACTGCCTGTAAGGGTATGTCTCCGCCCTTCCCCGCGTGTCAGATATGCGCGATGCTGTCACGGGATGCGTCCTTAAAAATTCAGGAACATCCTTGCCGTAATAGCGGCTGGACTGCTGCAAGCGTTCAAAGAAGGTCGGCATACTGCGCGGGTCGTACCTGGCTTCCTGTAAGGTCTGCATCCCCACGCGGTCGGCTTCCATTTCGTTTTCACGGGTAAAATCAATCTGGAATTGTACGCTGCTACCCATGATCGCCATAATCGCGGCTTGACCCAAGGCAGGCGATTGTGTCCCCAACAATATCGCCGCAATGGTTGCCGCCATCGTGGGCAAGGACAAGCGGCCAGCGGCCTCTGCGGCACGGTATAAGTGCCGTTGGGTAACGTGGGCAATTTCGTGCGCCATTACCGAAGCCAGCTCGCTTTCCGCTTCGGTTAGTACGATTAAACCGGAATTGACCCCGATATAGCCGCCAGGGCCTGCAAACGCATTGATGTCGTTTTCCAAAACGACAAAAAAATGGAACGGTAAACTAGGGGCATCACTGTTAGCGGCCAGTTTTTGGCCGATGGTTTGGATATATTCCTGAATTTCTGCATCCTGGTTGATGGCAATTTGGGAATGCAGGCTCCTGAAAAAATACTCGCCTAATTCCTTT
>JAYVGW010000144.1:0-16869 GCA_043771735.1 Methyloglobulus sp. | reverse complement strand
TTTCACGGATTGTCCAATGCGGTCACATAATCGGTTATGCCCCCTTTTTTTCAGCCGGAGGGCGCAAGCCCGAAAGCCATCAGGGCGGGAATCCGCGTTTTCACAATCTGCATGGCACTACCACAGCAAGGGCACTTGATCGCGGGTCTTTTTGCCAGCGCGACCAGCGTTTTAATCGGATTCAATTTGAACGGCTCTTGCAGCAATGCCAGCAGCTTTTTGCTGTTGGCATGCAGCAAGTAGCCTCGATGTAACGCAGTGGAATCGAGGATAAACGAAACCTCCGATCCCTCGATTCCGTTACACTTCATCGAGGCTTGTATCTCTCCAAAACATGGTATATATGCCTAGCTAGCTGTATATCATCGTGCATGACCAGAGTTTGTATCCAGGCTGAGACAAAAAGTCTGTCGAGTAGATAAAACCCATGCACGCCTTACCTTAAAACTGAATGGTATCCAAGTTCTTCCCGATCAGGGAAAGAAACTGTATGAACAAGCGGAGTAGAAGAGATGAACATTATTGGTATAGATGTGAGTAAGGCCAAGCTGGATTGTGCGTGGTTTAGGGACGAAAACAAGGTCAAAGCCAAAGTGGTGGCTAACCGGCTTGACGGCTGGGAAGAGTTGATAAAGTGGGCGCAGGCCAATACCGGCGCTGGCATCAGTGGCCTGCATTTCGTGATGGAGGCCACCGGCCCGTATCATGAGAATTTGGCAACCTGGCTGTATGACAACGGTGCAAACGTGTCCGTCGTCAATCCTGCCCATGTCAAGCATTATGCCCAAAGCTTAGGGGGGCGGACTAAAAATGACAAGAAAGACAGCGGGGTATTGGCACGTTACGGCTTAAAAGGATGCCCCGCCCTTTGGCAACCTGCCCCTTTGGAAATCAGGACGTTAAAAGCCTTGTCGGCGCGCTTGTCGGCGGTTGAAAAAGACCTGCAACGGGAAAAAAACCGCCTAGAAAAAGCCGCCGCCACGGACACGCCGACCTTTGTTTTAGAATCAATCCGCCAAATGGTAGGGCATTTTGAAACCGAACGGGAGACCCTTGAAAAATTCATTGAACAGCATATCAAACAACAAAAAAAATCTCAAAGAAAATAAGGTGTTACTTGAAAGCATTCCGGGCGTTGGCAAGGTGGGCACAAGGCAGATGCTGATGGTGCTGGGTTCTCATCAATTTATTAGCGCCAGCCAATGTGCCGCGTATTTAGGCTTGATTCCTGTGCAGAGAGAATCAGGCAGCAGCGTCAAAGGCCGTTCGCAGCTCGCCAAAAACGGCAACCCCGCCATCCGCGCCAAACTTTACCTGGCAGCGGTCACCGCAACCCGCTACAACCCGGACATTAAATCCCAATATGAACGTTTGACCAACAAGGGCAAAAGCAAAATGTCGGCCTTGGGTGCAGCGATGCGAAAACTGGTGCAGATTTGTTTTGGTGTCTTAAAACACCAGCAACCTTATCAGCCACAAGTGGGATGATTTCCTTCTTGCGATTGATTTGGAGAGATGGTATCTACTTTCTGATGGTTATGCAGAAAATCCCAGAATCATGACCGGAAACGGAGTAATGCTCTGCTCAAAGTACTTTGTCGGATACCCAATTGAAATAATATCGCCCAAGCATGTTATTGGATTCTAAAAATAACCCGATTATCAAGCGTCTAAGCTCTGTTGTTGGTAAATTATTCCGTTAGGTCGTATGATAACCTTGTACCTCAGCGTTTAATAGACGGAGAACACAGCAATGCTTGAAAATCCCCCCCCGGAGCCGCTGTATATTTTATTGATCAGCGTTCATGGCTTAATCCGTAGCCACGATCTGGAATTAGGGCGCGATGCGGATACCGGTGGCCAGACTAAATATGTCGTTGAGCTGGCCAGCGCCTTGGCAAAGCAGCCCAATGTCGGGCGCGTGGATTTGGTCACGCGGCAGGTAATTGACCGCGAAGTCAGCAATGATTACGCACTAGCCATCGAACCATTGGCTGAAAATGTCCAAATAATACGTATTGAAGCGGGGCCAGAAGGCTATCTACCCAAAGAAGAGCTGTGGGATCATCTGGATAGTTTTGCCGATAATTTGCTGAGTTGGCTGCACCGCCAGCCGCGCCTGCCGGATATCCTGCACAGCCATTATGCCGATGCCGGTTATGTCGGTGTGCGCCTTTCACATGAAACGGGTTTGCCGTTGATCCATACCGGCCATTCTTTGGGGCGTGATAAATGTCGCAGGCTGCTCGCCCTGGGTTTGTCTCTGGAGACTATTGAGCAGCGCTATAACGTGTCGCGCCGCATTGATGCTGAAGAGGATACACTGACGAACGCCGACTTGGTGATTACCAGTACCCGCAATGAAATCGAAGAGCAATACGAGCTTTACGATTGCTACACGCCGGAAAAGATGGCGATTATCCCGCCGGGAACTGATCTTGAACAGTTCCATCCGCCCGATGCCACCTGTCAAGATACGATATTTGCAAAAAACTTGGCGAAGTTCCTGCATGAACCGGGTAAGCCGATGATATTGGCGTTATCCCGACCTGACGAACGGAAAAACATCGTTGGGCTTCTGGAGGCTTACGGCGAATCGCCCCGCTTACAGGCGATTGCTAATCTGGTCATCGTTGCCGGTAATCGTGAAGATATCAGGGAAATGGGCGACGGCTCTCGGGATGTGTTGACGGAGTTGTTGCTGGTTGTCGATTGTTACGACCTATACGGCAAAGTGGCACTGCCAAAACATCATACGGCAAAAGATGTTGCCAGTATTTATCGCCTTGCCGCAGCCACTCAAGGTGTTTTCATCAATCCGGCCTTGACTGAACCATTCGGTTTGACGTTGTTGGAAGCAGCCGCCAGCGGTTTACCGCTGGTCGCTACCGAAAACGGCGGCCCAGTGGACATCATAGCTAATTGCCGTAACGGCTTATTAGTAGACCCGCTGGACAAAAAAGCAATCGCCGAGGCATTATTGTCCATCCTAGAAAACCCTGAACATTGGCAGGAATTTTCCGTCAGTGGGTTAAAAAATGTTGCCCAGTATTATTCCTGGGATGCCCATGCACAAGCCTATTTGCAGAATATTCGACCATTGTTGTCACACCGGGAGCTTCCACTAAAAACGCCGCCCGTCGTCAAAACTGGCCGCTACCAGACACGCGCTATTTTTACCGATATTGATAAGACCCTGCTGGGCGATTCCGATGGGCTTGAACAATTCGTACAATTCGTCCGCGAACAGCGTAAAAAATTTTTATTCGGCATCGCCACCGGGCGACGGCTGGATTCGGCATTGGCTATTTTAAAAAAATACCGTATCCCCATGCCGGATATTTTAATCACCAGCCTCGGTACTGAAATCTATTATGCGCCGCAACTTATCGCTGATATAGCCTGGACTTATCATATTGACCATCTGTGGACTCCGCAGGTGCTGCGGCGCATCATCGACGGGCTACCCGGCTTGACGGTGCAAGCCAAAAGTGAGCAAAGCCGTTTTAAGCTTTCCTATCATTATGACGGCAATGCCGCGCCGCCGATGGAAGAAATCCTCACCGTGTTGCGACAACAGGAATTGTCGGCCAACCCGACACTCTCGTTCGGTCAATTTTTCGACATCGTCCCAGCTAGGGCATCAAAAGGCCAGGCTTTACGTTATTTTGCCCGGCAATGGCATATCCCTCTGGAGCGCATCCTGGTAACCGGCGGTTCCGGTGCAGACGAAGATATGTTGCGCGGCAATACCCTTGGGGTAGTCGTAGCCAACCGTCACCGTGAGGAATTGTCGGTACTGAGCGATATGGAGCATGTTTATTTCGCCGAGCAACCGCATGCGTGGGGTATATTGGAAGCCGTCGAATACTACGATTTTTTCAATCTATAACGGAGCGTATAACCCATGCCGAAGCGCATCCTGATTTGCACCGATCTCGACCGCACCCTGCTGCCGAACGGAAGCCAACCGGAATCGCCGGAGGCACGGGCGACTTTCACCCGGTTGGTTTCGCGCCCGGAAGTCACTCTGGCTTATGTCAGCGGCAGGCATCGTGCGCTGGTTGAAGATGCTATCCGGGAATACCGGCTGCCTTTGCCTGATTGGGTCATCGGCGATGTCGGCACAACTATTTACCGGGTGGATGCTGGCGAGTGGCGACATTGGCAGGAATGGGAACAGGATATTGACACCGATTGGCGGGGACTTACAGCGAATGATTTGCGGCCTTTGTTTACAGGCATGCCGTCTTTACGGTTACAGGAAGAGGCCAAACAAAACCGCTACAAACTCAGCTATTATCTACCATTGCAGGCGGACATAGCCGCGCTGCAACAAGAAATGACGAGATGCCTTAACGCGAAAAATGTCGCTGCCAGCTTAATCTACAGTATCGATGAAGCGGCGTCGATAGGCCTTTTGGATGTACTGCCCGCACGCGCCACGAAACTCCATGCCGTGGAATTTTTAATGCAGCAACAGGGCTTTGATGTCACCAACACGGTTTTCGCTGGCGACAGCGGTAACGATTTGCCGGTGCTTGCCAGCGGGGTTCCATCGGTATTGGTTGCCAATGCCGACCACGAAGTCATCGAGCAAGCCCAAATCCAAGCCCTGCAACAGGGGACAATGCCGGCATTTTATCTGGCGCAAGGCAGTTTTCTGGGGATGAACGGCAATTACAGTGCTGGGATTCTTGAAGGTGTCGCCCATTATCACCCTGACACACGGCTTTGGATGGAGCAGGACCATGAGCGAGAACGTAAGCAATAACCCCCTTATCCATATTTTCGGTGAAGTATTGTTCGACCATTTTCCAGATGGCAGCCGCGTCCTGGGCGGCGCACCGTTCAACGTCGCATGGCACACACAGGCGTTCGGCCTAGTGCCCCTTTTCATCAGTCGGATCGGCGACGACCTGGCCGGACACGAAATTGCCGCGTTAATGGAAGGCTGGGGCATGAGCAGCGATGCATTACAAATCGACCACGAACACCCCACCGGCAGCGTCCAGGTACTGATCCAAGATGGCGAACCGCATTATGAGATTGTTGCTGATTGTGCCTACGATTTTATCGACAAGGGCTTACTGGAAGATAAGCCCACGCAGGGCATTTTGTATCATGGCTCGCTGGCGGTCAGGAATCCGGTTTCCCGCGTGGCATTGCAGGCTGTTAAAGCCCGTCATCAAGGCAAACAATTTATCGATGTCAATTTGCGGCCACCCTGGTGGGATCGGGAAGCGTTACTGCTGTTGCTACATGACGCAGATTGGGTCAAACTCAATGAGGCCGAATTGGCTGCACTATGCCCTGGATATACCGAATTGGAAACCGCCATGCAAGCCTTTTGTACGCAGTTCGACCTGGAAACACTGGTAGTGACTCGTGGCGAAAAAGGCGCTATTGCTTATGACAATCAGCAACAGTTTGTATCCGCCAAGCCGCCTGTAAGCACAATGGTAGTGGATACAGTAGGCGCGGGCGACGCTTTCGCCGCCGTGTTGCTGCTAGGTTTAACCAAGCAGTGGCCTTTAGAAACAACGCTGGAACGGGCGCAAGCGTTTGCTTGTGCTATAGTCGGCAGGCGCGGAGCAACTGTCTCCGATGCTGGGTTTTATAGTGGGTTCAGTGAACAATGGAAATGACCTGCACTCACTAATAAGTTAGCAATTTCATCCTAGCCCTGTCCTAAAGAGAGAAGATTTTTATGTACGAACAAGTTTCCCACTCGCTGTTGAATGCCATTCTGGACGACCTAAAACCAGAAATTAGAAGACAGGATTTACGGCATTTTTATACCCGTCTGGGCGCTAATTTTTATGCTATTTATTCCTTATTTTTTACCCTGTACGGACATCGGGACGACTTTAAGCCGCAAATGCTACGCTTGGTCGAAACCATGGCCACAGGGTATATCAACCGCTCTGAGGAACTTGAGCGCACCGACATGCAGCGCGAACTCGACCACAACTGGTTCTTGTCGCAAAAATGGGTGGGCATGGCGCTTTATACCAACGGTTTTGCGGAAAATCTTGTAGATTTAATTGACAAAACACCATTTTTTCAAGAGCTTGGCATCAACATGGTGCATGTCATGCCGATTTTGATGTGTCCGACTGGAAATAGCGATGGCGGCTATGCGGTCAGCGATTTTAGGCAAATCGACGATAGGCTGGGCGACATAAACGATTTGCGCCAGGTTGCCGAAGAATTCAGGAAACGCGATATCCTGCTGGTGCTCGATATTGTCCTTAACCATACCTCTGATGAACACGAATGGGCCAAAAAGGCGGTTATGGGCGAGCGCCGTTATCAAGATTATTATTTTATGTTCGATAATCGTGAGATTCCCGACATGTTTGAACAATCCATGCCGGAAATTTTCCCTGAAAGCGAACCGGGCAACTTTACCTGGAATGCAGACCTGCAAAAATGGGTGATGACCGTTTTCCACAACTACCAGTGGGACTTAAATTATAGCAATCCTGGCGTGTTCATTGAAATGCTGGACATTATCCTGTTTTGGGCCAACCAGGGCGTTGACGTGCTGCGCCTTGATGCCGTCGCCTTCTTGTGGAAAAAGATCGGTACTGCCTGCCAGAACGAACGCAACGCGCACCTGATCCTGCAATTGATGAAAGATTGTTGCCAGGTGACCGCGCCCGGTGTTTTATTTATCGCCGAAGCCATCGTCGCGCCGGTTGAACTCATCAAATATTTCGGCGAAGACGCAATTATCGCCAAGGAATGCGAAATCGCTTACAACGCCACGTTGATGGCTTTATTGTGGGACGGTATTGCCACCAAAAATGCCAAATTGCTCTATCAAGGGTTGAAAAATCTCCCTACTAAACTTGAACGGGCGACTTGGCTCAATTATGTGCGCTGCCACGACGATATTGGTTTCGGTTTCGACGACAACGATGTCCGGGCAGCGGGATATGAACCTTACGCGCACCGAAAATTTCTGGTTGATTATTTCAGCGGTCAATTGGCCGCTTCTCCTGCCAGGGGCATGGTATTTATGCTTGACCAAAACACCGGAGACGCACGCGTTTGCGGTTCGCTGGCATCGTTGGCGGGGCTGGAAGCCGCTGCGGAAAAAGACGATCCCGCCCTGATTACGGCAGCCGTCGATAGAATCCTGTTATTGCATAGCCTTATTTTATCTTTTGGCGGAATGCCGTTGCTCTATAACGGCGACGCATTTGGTGTCACCAACGACTACAGCTATCGCGAGGAGGCCAGCAAAAGCAATGACAGCCGCTGGATCAACCGTCCCAAGATCAATTGGGAACGGGCAGAACTAAGGAATAAG
Source organism: Methyloglobulus sp. (assembly GCA_043771735.1). Classification (GTDB taxonomy): domain Bacteria; phylum Pseudomonadota; class Gammaproteobacteria; order Methylococcales; family Methylomonadaceae; genus Methyloglobulus. Next base: position 9,548 of record JAYVGW010000144.1, on the reverse strand, counting down.
CAAGGCACGGTGGAATATGCCCTGTTCAACGCGATAAAAAAAATGATCGCCATCCGCAAGGAAACGTCCGCATTTGCCGATTTCAACAACCGCGAATTAGTGGATGTCTACAATGAACATTTGCTCTGTTTTATCCGCTTCAACCATCAGCGCCCGTCAGAACGCGTCTTGGTTATCGCCAATTTTGATGCCAAACCCCAGTATCTTGACCTGGAAACCATCAGCGGCAAAGGCATCAACCTTTACGGCAAGTTCATCGATTTATTTACCGGCAGAAGCCCCACACAATTCGACCACCGGATTGTTTTACATGCTTACCAGTTTTATTGGTTGACGGAAGTATGAGGCGCAAAAGAAAAGCATTATGCAGTTTTAGGTTCAACATTCAAAAGATGGCCAAGCTTGTCTGCCCACGTTTGCCCGTCTACATTAAACCCGCAAACGGCTGGACTTTAACCCAATCGCCAGCTTTGACGGCAGCTTGGTCGTGGTCGAGAATGATAAAGGCATTCGCCAGGCTCATGGAACGAAGTATGCCCGAGCCTTGCTTGCCCGTGATCTTGACTGTCCAAATTCCATCGGTGTTTTGTTTGATAATGCCGCGCTGGATTTCGGTGCGCCCTGGTTTTTTGCGTAAGTCTTCGGTTGTTTGCGCTAAAAATATAGGTGCGATAGCCTTGTCTTTGATGCCCAGCATTTTCTCCAAAGCGGGTAAAACGAACTGGTAAAAAGTCACCATTACGGCGACGGGATTGCCGGGTAGACCGAAGAACACACAGTTATTGATCTTGCCAAATGCCAAAGGCCGTCCCGGTTTGATGGCAATTTTCCAAAAGTTGATTTCGCCAGATGATTGCAATGCAGCTTTTGTATAATCAGCACCACCAACCGATACGCCGCCTGTGGAAATAATAATATCAGCATACTCGCTGGCTTCCTGAAAGGCTTTTGTTAACTCGTCCAGATTGTCTTTCTGGATGCCTAAGTTGATGATTTCAATATCGGGTCGATCCAACATGGTCAGCAGGAGATAACGGTTGCTGTCATAGATTGTCCCCAATGTGAGTGCTTGAGTTATGCTGTGGATCTCATTGCCAGTTGAAACAATCGCCACTTTGAGCTTACGGTTGACGTTGACTTCAGCAATCCCCAACGAAGCCATCAGGCCAATATCGGCGGGAGTTAAGTATTTGCCGAGCTGTAAGATTGTTTCGCCAAGTTGAATATCTTCCCCAGCTTTGCGGATGTTTTGACCGGATTTGTGGCGGTCGTCAATAACAATTGCGGCATCATGTGTTTCTGCATGTTCCTGCATTACGATAGCATCAGCCTTATCGGGGATGATTGCGCCCGTCATGATTCGAATGCATTGGCCTGGATTTAGGATTCCAGTAAACGGTTCTCCTGCGTACGTTTCCCCTATAACTTCAAGTTTGGTTGTGCCTTCTTGCGATAAGTCGGCGCAACAAATGGCGTAGCCGTCCACCGCAGAATTGGTGTGTGCAGGTACGTTAAAAGGTGCGGTGATAGCTTCGGCGAGGGTGCGTTTACAAGCACCCTCAATAGCCACACGCTCGTAGCCACTGGCTTGCTGGGCATCGGCTAATATCAGGGTTAACGCTTTTTCAACGGAAATTAGCCCAGTCTCGTCAATATCGGTGCAGCTCGGTTTGGTATTAATCATTTACGTGTGCTGGGGCCTGAGATAGGGATGCCATTGCCCATATAACTTAAAAAATATTCCAGATTGCGGAATTCTACGCTTTGCTCGGGAAAGGGTTGTGCCTTTATCTGCGTCAAACATTCAGCAAAGCGGCGGTGTAAGCTGCCCATTTCACCCCATTTTAAACGATATGTCGGCCAGTTGCTGGTATGTCCCAATGATGCACTGAGGATTTCGGAACGTAATTTTTTACCGACATTTTGCACATGGCAGGTGGCGCAGGAAAAATTTAACTGGCCGTGGCGTTGGTAATAAAAGGCTTTGCCTTGTTCGTAAGCAGCCAAGGCGCGTGGGTCGTCTTTTGGGATAGTTACTTCAATTGTTTTACCGCGCGAGGTAAAAGCTAAATAGGCTAGAAGGTTAAGCATATCGCTTTTTTCATAGGGCAGGGCGGGTTGATGTTGGCTAATTCGGCAGTCTTTAATTGCTTTGGCTAAGGTAATGACTTCACCCTGGATTTTGCTCCATTTAGGGTATTCGTTAGCTATAGCTGAACCTTTCGGAAAGCAATCGGCATAATGCTTACCATTTGTAAAAGCGGTCACAAAAAGTTTTTTGCCTTGGTCGATTGCGGTTTCATAAGGCGGGAATTCTTCAATCGCCAACCAGGATTGTTTGGCTATGCTGTCAATTGTGTAAACGCCGTTGGCGTAGTCGGTTAGTTTTAATTGGGGGAAGCGTTCTTGGTAATGTTTCCTGAATGCAGCTTGGTCCTGTTCGGGTGTGGCGTGTAAGGGCAGGGCGATTAGACAGCAGCTGATGATCGGCAACCCGTACCATTTAAGAGTTCCCATGATTAATTCATAAAGTTTTTTTTGCATAAGGGTTCATCGGTGAATCATCAATTGTAGGCACTCGTTTTTATGGTGTCAGATTACGTCATATTCGTAGGGAAGGGTGAATTCACCGGCTATGGAAACGTAGAGACGCAAGATTTTGCGTCTCTACAACCATTCAAGGAATGTTCAACTTGACAAAATAGATTCAAGTAATCGTATGCTTTGCAGAATCCTTGCTGCCCAAATTATCCACCCAGTCGATTATAATTTCATCGCCCGGTTCGCCGCCTTTCAGCAGAAAAGCAAAGTAAGGGTCTTTGGAAATACCTGCACCCATGTTGCAGGTGGCGATGGTTTTGCCATTATGGGTCACGGTCAACACTTGGATGTAATGCGCGGGAATGAGTTTGTTGGTGGTTTTGTCCTTGTTCCTGCCATGTTCCATTGGGTGCGAAATCAGGGTGCGGATTTGGGTGTTGCCGTCCAGCCGTTTGGTGCGTATTTTTATGCTTGACATACTAACCCCCGCAGCCGCCGATGGTGACTTTGACTTTTTTCTTGATGCTATAAAATACCTTTTCCGTCTCAGCCAAGGCAAACACGAATGAGGTGTTTGCTATTTTCAATCGTGCGGACAGGAATGGCTCAAGTTCCGGCATCAGTGCCGCCTGGATTGCCAAAGGCACGGGATTTTGTTCGATTACAATGGCGATGTTTTGGATGTCTTTGATGCTGCTGCTCACAGTCACAGGGACTAATGCACCATTTTCCGCTATCTCAGGGATGTTCAAGTCGATTTTATCGGTTTCAACAATGGGTTTGCCGTTGAGCAATTGCTTCATGGTGGCATCAAACGGGCCGGGCGCGAAGTCTGTTGCATTCCATTCTGCATTTGCCAGGGATGATTTGAACAAGGCTATTCCTGCTGTGCTGAATGCAACAGATGTTATCAGGAATCTTCTACGATTAACTTTCATAGCTATTTTTCTTATGTTTGTCGATGGGTTATTTTATACCCCAAAGATAGTCAACGAGTAGGTCGATTTCATCTTCGCTAAGAATCTTATTTTTTCCAAACGGTGGCATACTGGTTTCCGGGTTATATCGAGTGGCATCCCAGATTTGTTCGCGCAGTTGTTGCTTGTTTTTGAATCGGGTTGATAAGGTTTTCAAGGCAGGGCCAATATTGCCAGGAAATTCGCCGTCTTCAATTGCATGACAAGCCAGGCAATTGCCTTTGTCGCGGCTAAAAGCGATTTGCTTGCCCGCGTCTGATGTTTGTTTTGTTGTCGGCATCGTGGTGGTGCAGGATACAAGCAGCAAAATGGCTAGGGTAAAGATAACTTGCATCGGCACGGCTCAATCATCAAATAAGTGCTGATAAGCCAATGCGGATTGCTCTGGGTCATTTTCAAATACCCCTCCGATAACGGCTAATAGGTCAGCACCCGCCGCCAGCAGTTGCCCGCCATTTTCGGGCAGAATTCCACCAATGGCAACTATCGGAAGATGCAATACTGCTTTTGCTTGGCGTAAGGTATCAATGTCGGCAGACAAGGCTAAGGGCTTAGAAGCCGAGTGAAAGAAGCGCCCAAAGGCAACATAAGTTGCGCCTAATGTTTGGGCAGTCAACGCCCGCTCGATTGAGTTGTAGCAGGATACGCCGATGATAGCGTTGTTGCCTAAGCGTTTCCTGGCTGCGATGATTTCGCCATCGTCTTTTCCAAGGTGTACGCCGTCCGCTTTTACCAATGCAGCCAATTCTACATCGTCATTTATAATCAGCGGAATGTTGTGTTGATGGCAGGTTTTGACCAGTTTACGGGCGATGTCAAGTCGATTGGTCGGAGTTTTATCACGGTATTGGATGATGGCTGCTCCCCCACGAATGGCAGCAGCCACGGCTTCGCAAAGTGTAGCGACAGCTTGCTGTGGGGTTTGGCTATCCTTGGATTGGGTTATGGCATAAAGCCCACGGGCTGGAAATGGCTTCATTCATCATCCACCCAGAAAAAACGGTTAGGATTGCGTTGGCCTTTGCCAGTCTGGTAGGCCGTGCTTAATGAGTTCCAGGTGTATTCCTGGGCTTCGGCGATGGCATCCAATACATCCAAGCCCCGCGCCAGTAAAGCCGCTATGCTGGCGGCAAGGGTGCAGCCGGAACCGTGGTAACTGTGGGGCAATCGATTCCAGGTATAGGTTTCATGGCAACGCCCATCGTAAAAAAGTTGATTGCTGACTTCAGGCGTAGTTTCATGGGAGCCGGTTATCATTACGTACTTGCAGCCTTTTTCCAGCAGGTTCAATCCGCATTCGGTAAGGTCGTTCAATCCGGTTAGTCTACGGGCTTCCTCGCTGTTGGGTGTTAATACGGTTGTGTAGGGTAACAGTAATTCGTTAATCGCCCCGATTAAGTCGCCACCTGATAAGTCTGTACCGCCGCCAGCGGCGAGAACCGGATCGAAAACGACTGGAGTGTTGGGGTGTTGTTTGAGAATGCGATGTACAGCCAAGGCGGTTTCGGGATGCCCCAACAAGCCGATCTTAATGACGTTGACAGGGATGTCCGCCATTAAAGTTGTCGCTTGGCTGACAATATTATCGGGATTTTGCGGAACCAGTTTTTTTACATTCAGGGTATCTTGCTCGGTCAGCGCCGTGATGACGCTGACAGCATGGCACTGATGGCTTACGAATGTTTCAATATCTGCTTGGACACCTGCGCCGCCACTGGGGTCGTGACCGGAAAATGACAAAACAGCGGGGCGATTAAGCGTCATCCTGGGCTTTATTTTGGTGTCACCATCGAATTCGAAAGGGATGGGCAAGCATGGTGATTAAGCGCTTTTTTTAGGTATCAACGATACCAATTTTTCAAACAATAATTTGCAAATAGCGAAAATTGGCTTCCGCTTCATAATAGCCAAATAACAAACTAAACCCAGTAAAAGACCGTAAAAGAACTTAACCGTTGTGGTGTCTTGTTGACTTGTTACTGCCCCGCCTGCCGAAGGTGATACGGCCGGCATTTGTACCGCGACTTTGGAAGGTTCAACCTCAGCATTCAGATCGGGCAAACCTAAGCTGCGCCAAGCATCGTAATCTTGCCAGATGGGATACTTGCTCTTCCAGAATTTTTTGCTGAAATAGGGCTCAAGGCTCATGCCGTGCGACGCGGGAATACCCTTGTCGTCAACAAAACCTTTGTAAACCACCAAGCTAATATCGCCGCCTTCACCAATCCCGTTGGTCGTAAAAGCCTTTTCGACATGGTCATGGAACATCCAAATACCCTGGCCAAAACTGTGCAAGCCATCGTCAACGCCACTGAGCTCAAGGTCTACTCGCTGGGCAGGCACCATGCCATGAACATCACGGGTGATATAGGAGCTTGGCCCATTGTCCACGCCGTCGTAATGGGTAATGGTGGGCTTATGGCCATGAATATGTAAAGCCAGGGATTCCGTATGCCCGTTTAAGACCCGCAGCTTAACTTTTTCATCCTTGACCATGTGAATCAACGACTCACGCAAGGTATACGGAAAGGAACGGCCATTGAGCATGAAATAATCATCCGTTGCATCGGTGATGTCGTACTCGCTGTTCATATGCTTGGCAATCAGGCGAGGATCATTGGCTGACCGTGCGACCACTTCATGCAGTTCTTTATCCACTGTTTCATAATGTAGGTCATATTCCCTGGCGTATTTTTCCAAGACCGCTACTGAAGGGTGACGCACCTGCCCAGCACCGACGTTAAAGGTTTGTACCCAGTTGTTCGGACGGTTTTCCTCAACAACAAATATACCCTGTAAGCCCATAGGAATGTGGACATGGGGTTGGACGTGGCAGTGGTAATACATCGTGCCGGCCTGGCGTGGTTTGATGACATAGGTTTTGCTTTCGCCGGGCATGGTATCCATGTTGCTGGTTTGCCCGACACCATCGTTACCTGAGCCGCTATGGTCCATGAACGGGTGGTCGATGCCGTGCAAGTGTATCGAATGTGGCAGATAGTGCGTGTTTTCCAGGACGATCCAGACAACGTCGTCTTGCTCAACGCGAATGACTGGGGAAGGCGCACGTAGCAACGGATTGGCTATGGGTTCATACAGGCTGCGGGTAGACATGTCCCTGGTCTTTGGGGCGAACACCCAAAAAGTTGGCTGTATGCCGGGTGCGATATCAAAGGTGGTGATGGGTTCTTTAACGTCAGGGGAATGGCCATTTATTTCGACGACTTCAAGTTTAATGATAATTTTGTCAGGGTCGCCATCGCCGTCCATGTCGTCGCTCATGGTGATAGCATCCGAAGCCAACTGGGTCGCCATCAGGGTTTCCATGGAAACGTTGTTGGTGCCTTTGACGAAGGCCGCTATGTCTTCCGGCGAATCGGGGTCGCACAAGAGCGATTCCTGTATTTTTACGCCATCGATTTCCTGCTCTTTACGGGCTTCTGGAGAAATGAAATTAGAACAGACGGGTTCGACAGGCCCTAGTTCAACTTTAGCCGATGGCGGCAAATCGGTGGCTGCATAGCTGACAGCGTGGACAAGCAACAAGAGAACTATGCCCAAGAAGGGGCTGGGGAGTTTTTGTGGTTTAGGGTTGCCTCGGAATATCATTCTATTTAAACCTGGTAATGCCCGAAAGGGAAAGCGTCAAATTATTCATAGGCTATTTTATCCGAATATTAATAATATGAAAGTGTAGACTTGCTTATTGTAAGAAGTGGCTTGCTCAGGATTGCTATGGTTTTGTGCTGACAAGCCTTTAGCAGCGACAGTTTTTGGGCTTTGAGTGGTAATTGCACATGTAAAGCTGGGTACGGCTTGTTGGCAAATTCAACTTTGCGAACGAGCAACGATATTTTTATGATTAGCTTAGGCGCATTGCTTAATGGATGGTTTCTACTGTAATGACAAAGATTTGTTGGTTGTTGAGCAGGTAGGGATTTGAGGGGCTTCTTGGTGGGTTTTACAAAGGAAATGCCTGCCTGTGAGCCCAAATTTACCCAATTTATATTTCATAATCTTAGTTAAATACCTAAAGAGAATGTGAGTGCTGGGATTGGTTATCATAAAAAAATTCGTTTCCCGTCGGTTTTTTTGTATATAGCTTTGACACAACCCCTTGTCTCGTGTTAAAAATTACACCGTTGAAAATACTTCGACAACCTACTCACAGAATTTGTTGAGTTGCCCCTTCGCAAGAGGGGGGGATAAAAAAATATTAATAACTATAGAGGATTTTAAAATGGCTGAAGCACAAGAAAAAGATAACACCTGGATATGGGTTGGTTTCGCGATCGCTTGTATCATTTTGTTGGTTGTGATGTTGAAGAAAGATGAAACCAAGCATTTGGCAAGTGGCGCTGTTGCCGCTAGTAACGCTGAAGTTGATGCTAAATTAGCAAAACAACATTCATTAAAAGGCGCGAACGATATCGCTAAGTAAGGTTTCGTGTTTTAATGTTGCCCTTCAGGGTCACCCTAAAGGGCAGCATATTTAAATCAAGCTAGCCTGCGTTTCCGTTCCATCGTATTCTTGTCTGAACCTTCTGTACGTAACTTAGCTTCGATTTTGAAGTTGGCGAATCTCCTCCTCCAATGCTTTTACCCTTTTAACCAATTCAGGCAATTTGCTGATTGCAATTTGCTCCTTGTAAGCCGTTTTCTTGTCTTTTGCAGGGCTGCCAAAGTATTGAGATCCCGCAGGTACGTCCCCTGCCACGCCTGACCTGGCCAACACCACTGCGCCTTGCCCGATAGTCACATGGTCGGCAACACCTGAGCTACCCGCCAGAATGGCATAATCCTCGATAGTACAGGAACCGGAAACGCCGGTCAGGCCGCACATAATAACGTGCTTGCCAACTTTGTTATTGTGGCCTATTTGCACCAGGTTATCTATTTTGCTGCCCATCCCTATAACGGTACTGCCTAATGCCCCCCTGTCGATACAGGTGTTGGCACCCACTTCAACATTGTCTTCAATCACCACATTGCCCACTTGAGGCACTTTGTAATGGGCATTGTTCCTGAACTTATAGCCGAAGCCATCGGCACCGATTATCGCGCCAGAATGAATGGTTACATTGTTGCCGATAATGGTGCCATCATAAATTACGGCGTAAGGATGGATCCGGCAGTTTTGGCCTATGCTGACATTGTCGCCGATGTAAGCGCCAGCCAGTATCGCCGTGTTGTCGCCGATAGTCGCGTGCTCGCCAATGACGACATACGGGGCAATAAATAAGCCATCGCCTAATTTTACGGTGCTGCCGATAACGGCCTGGCTGGCGACTTGGCTGTGATATGCCTTGGCGGGATGCAAAATTTCGACGGCCTTGATAAAGCTCATTTCAGGATCGGCGCAGGTAAGTAAAGCCGTGTGTCCTGGAATGTCCTCAACATGAAAACCTTCAGCAATAAAGCAAGCCGTAGCATTCGAGCCTTTGACGTGCCGAGCATATTTGGCGTTGGTCAGTTGCGTGACTTGGCCTTGTTGGGCCGAGGTGATATCTGCCGCAGAATAAATTAAAGCAGACGGGTCGCCACCTTCAATTCGGGCATCACAAAGGTCTGCGAGTTCTTTTAATGTCATTGGCATGGCGTTCTCTATTGTTATTCTTCATTTGTAGTTTAGCAAATATCCAGCCTGAACTTTGCTTAGTATTAGGGTTTGCTTTTCAGTAAGTGGAATAGCAGGTTGACGGTCAACGCGATCAGCAAAAGCAGGAGCCCTAAGGCTAATCCCAATTCAAAATCACCTTTGCCGGTTTCCATGGCGATAGCGGTCGTCATGGTGCGCGTAACCCCTTGTATATTGCCACCTAGCATCATTGCCGCGCCGACTTCGCCGATAGCCCTTCCAAATCCGGTAATGATTCCTGCGCTTATGACGTAACGCAGTTCGCTTAAGGTAAGCACAATTTGTTGATGGGTTTTAGCGCCAAGAATCTTTAGGGTGGCCAACATGCGTTGGTCGGCAGAATCGACTGCCAATAAGGTCATGTTCATGATAATGGGCAGGATTAGGCAGGC
>JAYVGW010000143.1:0-10081 GCA_043771735.1 Methyloglobulus sp. | reverse complement strand
ATCAGCCACCACCATTCTTGTCATTGTGTTTTGTATAAAACAACCAATAATACAATAACTTCTGGTTGTTTATTAAAGTAATTGAGAACGCCCCCTAGTTTCAATCCGATTCTTTCAAACAAAGTTACTGTTTGTTTGTAACCCTGAACATATAGAAGAAATATATAACCAGGAAGCCAAGGGGTTGTTGAGCCGTGATTTTCTTTATGATTCAAAAAAAATTTTGTTTGGCGATGGACTGGTTAATAGCAAGGGTGAAACATGGGTTAAACAGCGGCGGCTCATGCAACCGCTATTTAACAAGGAAGCAGTGGCTGTTTGGGCAGACTTCATAGTGGAGGAAGCAACGAAAAGCGTTGAGGAACTAAAAAAATCATCCCACCCTAATGTAAACATGACCACCGTAATAAAAACGCTAACCCAAAGTATCTTTATCAGGTTTTTATTTGGAAATTCGGTCAATACTATCAAAAAAACAGAAAAAATTATTCGTACGCTGGACTTGATTTCCAAGGGGATTGGGCCGCATTTTGTTTCAGAAACAATAGGTCAGGGAAGCCTTAAATTTCTTTTTCTTAAGCAGATATGGGATTTTCGAAAAGGGGTTAAACAACTTACCTTTTTTGTAAAACAACAGATCGATGGCAAATTCGAGCGTCAAGGTAATGATTTGATCTCATTTTTAATTCAGGCCACTGACAAAAACTCAGGCTATGCTATGACCAAAGATTTATTAAAAGATGAATCCATCAATTTGTTTTTTGCCGGTCAAGAAACCACAAACAATACCTTGTCTTGGTTCTTTTATTTGCTAGGCAAGCATAAAAACTTGCATCAGAAGGTCACTAAAGAAATAGAAAACCACAGGGAGGATCAGTTAACATTGGATAATTTGGCAAAGCTGAGACACACGAAAGCTGCCCTGAATGAAACGTTAAGGCTGTACCCCCCTTCAGCAGGTTTGGCAACTCAAGTTATCGGGGACGTAGTCATTGGCGGCCATATTATTGACAAGGGCACTACAATTATCTTGAGTATGTTTGCGACCCACCGGGATGAAACATTATGGCAGTCCCCTAATGATTTCTATCCAGGCCACTTTGAAGAAAAGCCAGTAACTGGGAGGCATAAATATTCCTTTTATCCGTTCGGAGGGGGGCTGCATAACTGTATTGGACGACATTTCGTCGAAATGGAAATGATGATTATTATTGTCGTTATGCTGAGGGAATTTAGCATTCAATCCCAAGCAAGCGTCAAGCTTTCGCCTGGTGTGACACTAAAACCAGATCGGGATGTTATGGTTACAATGACTCCCAATGCAAATAAGTAATAAAGTTAATCCAAACATGAACGGATTAGTGCAACTAATTTATTTTTGGGCGATATGAATAATAATACCTTATGAACATACTCATTGCAGCCGGCTATCATGGCATCGTAGACGACATCAAAATACAGTTATCAGAATCCGAAATTCTTGCGAAATTGACGATGGTTGAAACGGTTGATGATCTGATTACAGAGTTAAAAAAGGACAATCAAGATGTTATCATCACCGAATATTCATATGACGGCACGGATGCGTGGCGGTTGGCCAACCTGGTCAACTCAACGCAATTATCCGCCCACGCCTTGCCTATCTATCTGATTAAGGACACTTGCCATTCCGATATTCCGCCCATTTTGGCAAAAGTAAACCACCTGGTCCTGACACCTCTCCGGGATTTAGGCCAGGCAATAAAAGTCGATTATGAATACAACTGTAGCATCGGGTATCGACGCGGACGAAGGTCACCACCCAAGCCGTCAATACTTATTATTGAAGATGACGACAATGCCGCAGCCCTGTTAAAGCTCAACCTAAAGGGGGGCTTTAATGTTGACCTTGGATATTCTGGAGAGACAGGGTTGGACATGTTGAAAAATGGGCAGTATGACTTGGTCATTTTGGATTACATGCTCCCAGGAATCAAGGGGGATGAAGTGCTTGGTGAAATAATGGAGCTTGACAGCAGCCAGCACGTTATCGTCATGACGGCCTATGACAACCCAGAAATGAACAAAAACATGATCCTGGGCGGTGCTTGCGAATACTTGCCGAAACCTTTTGAAATTGCTGTTTTAAAAGAGCGATGCCACGCAATCCTAGAACGGGGTAAGTTGATTTACCAGGATCAATACACTGATTCGAAGAACGAAACCTTAAAGAACCTGGTGTGGGGATTGGAAATCTCCATTGCCCACAACGAGGTTGACAAAGCCAAGCGGTTTATCGACGCGATCAAGCGCTGCATTCCCATTGAAATCACTGAGGATGATCAAATTTATCTGACGGGCTTGGAAGAGTTACGGTAAAAATAGTCCCTTTACCATCCGTATTTTCCACAACAACAATTTCCCCCTGGAGACGGTTTACAAATTGCTTGACCAAGTAAAGCCCGAGGCCATGGCCACCGACTTTGCGAGATTCGCTCATGTCTTCCTGCCAGAAATCCTCAAAGATCCGGTTGCGGTTTTCAGCTGAAATACCCCGTCCGGTATCACTTACCTGGATCGCCAAGCGATCATGGTCAAGCCACCAGTTTAAATGGATATCCCCGCCGATGGTAAACTTACAGGCATTGCTCAGTAAGTTGTTGACAATGTGCGTCAACATCTCGATGTCACAAACAAACGATAGCGGATTATTTGAGAGCGTCAGACGATTCGCGTTGCGGTTCTTTAGTACCGATACTTTTTCCGCACAGGCTTGCATCAACGACTTTATATCAACTGTTGTATAGTCGAGGTCATACTTGTCTGACGCTAACTTGTTTTTGAGCAAAAAAGTATCGGTATTTTCTTTCATATCATTTGCGCGGGCTAATGCGGTAAGGTTTAACTCCCGTAATGAATTGAGGTCCTCGCCTTCGGGCAAAGACAGCAGGGTTTGCAGGAACATCGAGATCGCGTGTAAAGGGGTTTTCATTTCATGGGTGATGGTCATCATGATTTGGCTTTTGTAGACATTGGCCGCTTGGCTACCTTCTAGCGCTTTTTCTAGCTCCTGAGTCCGGTCAATGACCCGTTGTTCCAGCAGCTGTTTATTTTGCTCGATTTCGGCCAGCAGCTCGTTAAAGCCATCACGAATTTTGTCAACGTTGTCAGATCCGCCAAACGAAACACGAACCCCGCCCACCCCTTGACTGACCGCTTTCAAGACCGACTCCATATCGAGCAGAGTTGAGGTAAACACTTTAGACTGTTTGCTGACGATCAGGAATGCAACCGCCGAGAAAAGAAGGATGGTCAATCCGATAGCTAACAGCATTCGTAACAGTAAGGTCTTTATCCCGGCTTTTGATGTAACGAGTTCGACATGGCCGACAACATGGGATTCATGGATTATCGGCGCATAAAAGCACCAATCACGACCGGCATCGATAAAAAACGCGTCGTTGAAGGATGTGGGTTTGGTTTTGCACCCAAGACTCATCCCAAAAGAGGACAGCACCTCCGGTTTATTTGTGTAGACCGTGGTTTTTTTAACGTTCTTGTCGCCAGCAAAGGTTTTGCTTACTGCCAAGGCATCCGGTGCGGAGCCTATAATGACCGGATATTTGACCGCCTCGGAAAAAGTTTTGGCATAACTCGCCCAATAATCACTAACGTACTTAGTGGCGTACTGTGAAATAGCCCAGTAAATTAACCCGATGATCAATAGGGAGGCAAGGCTAATGCCGACAAATACCGTCGTGTAAAACCGTTGCTGTAGATTAAACTGCTTGGGTAAATTCAATTAATCTGCACCGAAAAAAGATTAGTTTTCTGAGAGGGAGGGGCCAAGTCGATGTGTTGAGCAGCCCTCCTGTTTAAACCTATATAGATTGATGCGGCGTTCTCAAAGCCGTCCAAACTTTTTTTTCCTGCCAAGCGACCCAGTTGACCGCCGAGCGCTACAGGGTCAGGATAAAAAACCATCGGTATCCCAGTTTCCAAATGACTAAAGTTCGTTGACAGCAGCATAATTTTTTTATTCCAGGCGACCTTTTCCACTTCTTGCCGGATATCATCAGTAATATTTGCCGGGATGAAGACGGCATCTGTGGGGGCGGAGACATCATGTTCTAACAAGCGGCCGAGCAAACGGATTGTTTCTAGGGAATCACTTCCTTCTATGTCGAAAATCGTCGGCGTATCACCTGGGACTGTAGGTTGTACAGCAATGGTGTGGTGTCCGCTTTGCTGGACAATAAAAATTCGCTGGATGAATGGTGCTACCTGGTGCAAGAGCCCAGCCAGGGTAAGGCTATTCACTATTAAACTAACGCCGTTGTACTCTGACTTTGTGAAATAAGATAATCCCGTCAGGGTTTGCTTACGGTAGGATGATTTATTAGCAGCTTCAGCAGCGCTTTTGCCGAGAGCTATGATCTTTAGGGGGCGTATTTCATCCAATTGTTGCTGGATATCAATTTGACCATCCTTTAGCTCCAACAGTTTCGGTCGTTCGATTTCATTTTCTATGCCTTTTATTACGCTTGAATAGACCTGTTCTTGCCCTTTACCTACCTCCGGGTAGATGATCAGAGTATTGGCGTTGTCTCCAAACGCCTGGCTTGAGAATAGAAAAAAAACCAGCAGATACTTAAAGGTCCATTTGGTCACTGATATTTTTGATCCGTTTTAATTCATGGACATAAGGCATTTGGTCTATTCCTTGGAATTCCCGCATGCGCCAAAACTTTGGGGAATCTGTTCCTTCGAGCCAAGAATCGATAGCCTGGATCGTTTTTTTACAGAGGTCCAAGATGTATTTGGGGTTTGACCCGTAACTTTTTGCCTTTATGCGGTCGATTGATTTGAGCAATTGAAAGACTGGGTCACTTAGCTCGCCATCTACTTTACCTGTTCCTTGGTTTAAACAAAGCAAGAATTTTTCAATAGGCTTGTTGAGTCCCAACATGATGAGGGCGCCGGCTAGAACACCAGTAAGGAAGATATCGGTGTTTAAGTCCATTTTATCTAATAGAGTTAACTCTTTAGAGAAAACCTGGATAGCTTTCTTCATGTCGATCTCTTGCTTTTCGCGGTCAGTACGCTTGTCTTGAAAGTTACGCTGCCTTCCGCGCAGTGCAATATTGACGGCTTCAGTAATAAAACCATGGCGTAATCTTTCAGAACCAAAGGTTAGCCCTAATTCTTTATAGAAAAGCTTCACGACTTCATGGGTCGGCAAATTTTCAAACTGTTTGTTGCGGGCATCCACATTTAAAGCCTCAAAATCACCTTCTGACATTTCGAAGACTTGAGCGATAAGCTGTTCGGGCGGGTTAAGCTTGCCCGATTCCCAAACTATCTTGCGCTGTTTTCCGTCAAGTTTGAATAATTTTTCTCCTACACTAATTAATGCAACCTGTGTTGAATAGTCTAGTAGGCAATCAGCATGCTCAAGAAACATCCAATAGTTCTCTTCTTGGAGAGCCGCAAAATGAAAATAAACTGGCTCTGGTAGTTCCAACCATTCTTCATAAGATAACCTCATAAAAGATGATTTTAGTTCTTTGATGGAGTTAATTATGTCCATAAATTAAAAAAATGTAAAATGCTATTGTATTCATAACTCATTAGATATATTATAAATAAAAGTATATTAGGATATTGTTTATACCGCAGGGAATAGGTTAAATATCGACAACTTTTGGAATATCGAATATGCCCCAATCCTACAATGATAGTTCTTTTTATGATAGTCGGTTTGACGAGTTGAAATCAGATGAGTGCTAATCCGCAAACCCATCATAAGCTGCTCACCATAGACCAAATCATACCCTATGACCGCAATCCAAGGCGGGCCATCAATCCCCGCTACGCTGAAATTAAGGCGGCCATCCGTGCCTCAGGGAAATTAAACAACCTGCTCAGTGTGACCCGCCGCCCCGACTCTACCTTATATATGGTAGAGTCGGGCGGCAACACTCGGCTGCAAATCCTACATGAGCTATGGCAAGAGACCGACGACGAAACCTTTTATAAGACAGACTGTTTAATTGTACCGTGGCAATCTGAAAGCCATGTGCTAAGCGCCCACCTCATTGAAAATGAATTGCGCGGCGACATGACCCTGATTGACAAGGCGATGGCAATTAAGGAACTCAAGGCACAATTAGAAAACGAGGGTGGCCAAGCCTTGTCAATCAGGGAGTTTTCCCGTCAACTGGGCAGTAAGGGCTATCTCGCATCTTCACGGCAATTAACTAGGTTTCACTACGTCGCAGATTTTCTTGAACCTCTGATTCCAATGGCATTAAATGCGGGTCTTGGGGTAAGGGCTGTGGATAGGCTAATCAAAATACAAGCAGGTTATAGCAAGTGTCTGACCGAGTTTGGTTCGACGCAAAACTTTGAACCGATGTTTGCCCAGGCGTTGACTGAACACGATGATGAAGACCTGGATATCGACGCCCTCCAACGGTCGCTGGACAATTATATCGTCAGTTGCACAGGGGAACCGCTTAACCGAGTCCGACTGCACGTAGATACCCTTTTACTGGATAACCCTGGGGAACAAGAAACCTCGTTAGGGCCTTTTGATAGCTTTTATCACCCAACCCCTGTCCTTGACCTCCAAATGAATAATGGGCTCAATTTAGTTCATAAAGCTACGCTGCCCGACAATAGCCGCCAGGAAATAACGCTTCAACCACGGCAAGCGGAACATCAGGCCAGGGCTGGCATTCAACCGACCAGCAGCAATGATAGCCCGGTACTCTCTAACCTTACCGACACCACGCCCACCCCTTTAAAGCTCAGCGACCTGCCCCGTTTGCGCACTCAATGTTGCGGACTGGTGCAACAATTGACCAATGAGATACCTCTTGCCCTAGCCGTCAAGCCGTGGGGGCAGGGCTACGGGTTTTACCTGGATCTACCCGGGCAACCGATCCAGGATGAATTGGCCTACTATGCCTTTTGGTTTCTTGTTGGCTTATCTGGCCAGCACTTGTCAAGTGAGCGTACCAAGCTGGCACAAGAGATGCGCTTTGCCCAATTGGTCTTGGCCGGACAGGTCCGGAATGCTTATGAAATCGTCGGCTCCCCTGCCCAGTTAGATCAATTTGGCGCCAAAGTGCTGTTATCCAAAAGACTCCCCGAAGAAGCGATGGCCACCTTGCTCCAGTTGATCCAGGGTTGTCGGCAGATCAGTCTCACTTACCGGGAGTCGGATATATTCGAGTGCATGACCGTTGAACAAACCCAGCTACGTGATCGCATGGCGCAGTTGGGCGATCATCAAAATACTGCCGATGGAGGCCCGGATGAATAGAGTGGTTTCACAACAAACCCATGCTGAATTCATGCTACAAACCCTGTTCTATATTACCCGGCTGGTTACCGAAGGCGACTACGGCCAAATAACCAGCTTAGGCTTAACCGAACAACAGGCCAAAAAAATCGGCACCATGCCGCTGGACGAGTTGCACGAACTGGCACTGACCATGCGCAGCCATATGTTCAAGGTCGCCTTTGATACCCGGATACTGGATGCCGCCTTTGATATGCACCGTCGAAAGTCCCTGGAACGGCAAGAAATGTTGGCCATGATCCAGGCCGGTGCCTCCGGTGCGAACATGGCTGAATTTTATGGCATCAATAAGGCCGCCTATACCCAGATGCGCAGCCAAGTGGGTCTTGCAATAAAAGATATCGGTCGCCCCCAGATTCCCGGTGAAAAAGCCCAACGGTTGATTTGGTCAGCCTGGTTGCAGCATGAAGGCCTGGACGGCCCCCAGCGCTTGTTGGCCGTCCATGCAGCCACCCAAATTAAAATCAGGGCTATTTGGCAATTACTAAACGAATGGAAGCAAACCGGCCTCGTCCCGAAAGCATTGCCGCGGGCCGAAATACAACAGCGGACAACCCGCGCAGCAAGCCCAGACAAGGGCGAGCTGTTGCTATACAAAACAATCCTAAACGACAACAACAAAGCGAATGAACCGCTTCACTAACGCAAGCCACATGGCGAGGTAAAGCCCATGCCTGACGATGTCAAGACCGATTCTGTGCTTGCGCAGCAATTGCGTGAAAGTATCAATAGAGATAACCCGCAACCTTTAGAGCTTGATCCCACAAATACCCATGCCGACAGATTATTATTCATGGGCAATTGGCACGATGCTATACCCCGCGCCCTGGTTCTTGATCCCTTATTACAGTCCACCGATAAATGTGTCTACCTGCTGCTGAGAACCTACCTGTCAGCCACCGGTTCGACACGCATGCCCAGCTATGATGAGATCGGAAAGTTACTCAACTTAAGCCGAGGCACCATTGCACGGAGCTTGCATATCCTACGTGCAGCACGGTGGATCACCTTATGTAATGCGCTTCGGGATGATAGTACAGGCCGGTTTAAAAGCAACACCTACGCCATCCATGATGAAGTCCTGAGCATCCAGGAGGCAACGGTACTGGATGGCCGCTATATCGAAGCGTTAGAAGACCTAGAACACCACCACAAGCACCAGCGGGTAAGGCGGGTCGCCTATGCTGTCCTGGAAAATTTACGCAATGACTTACACCAGGAAGAACCGGACCAACCCCTCGAACAGCAATACGGCCACGTACTTTCCCGTTTTCTTGGAGGGCCCCCTGAAAAGCCTAATATTTACCCGATTGTCCGCGTCCAAAAATTGGACTCGGGCAACCACCCAGTTCAAATTTTGGACTCGGTAGCTGTAATGCAAGAAAATCAATCACTTAACCACCGAGTCCAAAAAATAGACTCGGTGGTTACAAATGTAGACTCGATAACGGATAACAGTAGTAGTTATATAAATAATATTAATATAAAAACTACTACTACAACCTCAACCCCAAACAAAACACAAACCCAATCAAGGCCGTCATCGAAACAACCCCTGGATCCCGCCCTGATCTGGCCGAGTTCGCTTTCCGGCGATGCAAGATGGGTCGCTTGGCAGGCGTTACAAAAATGCCCGTCTGAACATCATCAAGACTTGTTGGATGAACTGGCCGCCCGATTATTGCCGTCCAGCAAAAACCCGATCAAGAACCCGTCCGCCTGGTTAGCCTGGGCAAGCAAGGAATTATGCACAGACGGCGTCTATCCCATTACCAACCTGGCCGTTAACCACCGCCGGTTACGGGAGCGGGAGCAACAACGAAAATCAGGCGATCCCGGTAAGACACAGGGCCTAAACAGCAAGCCGGCAGGCGCGAAACAAACCAATAGGACAGACGGGTTACAGCATGTGGCGGCGTTGAAAACCGCGTTAGGCAGCCAGCGCTGATGATGACTTGTGTCATGAGAGATACAACAAAATGACAAAGATATGATGGTTTTAGGGGGTGCGGCGCAGCGCCACCCTTCCAGACTCAGTGGCTTTTTAGTCTGAGCCTGGATTTTGATGCAAAGTCGCGTTGATGGTTTAGTAACGGAGAATAAAATGGTCGATAAACAGGTTAAGCCGGCGTTGGACAAGCCAAGCTTTACGGAGCCTAACGAATTGCCCGGACCGTTGCGGAACGAGGTGATATTGACCATCCATACCCGTGAGGCGCAAAAGTTAATCGTTGGCCGTAAAAAACGGCTCAATGACCCTTTTGACCTCGACAAAAAAATCGTCGAAAACATCATGGGGGTGTATTCGTTCGGCAAGCGCATGAACGCGATATGGATAGCCGCGCAATATGACGACCCTTATGCCGACTGGTTTTTGTTACAGGTCGAACTGGCACTGGCAACGGGTAAAAAGGCGTTCTTTGATAAACGTCAGGAGCTGACCCAATTGCTTGAGTCCGTCGATGCCATAAAAATCACCACCTCGCATTCCATAAAGCCCGTTGAAGCCAATATCAGCTTCGCCAACCCCTATGGTTATATGGGCGCTTACCTGGTGGCCGAATACGATGCCTTGGCGTGTGCCTTGCTGACCGCATGGCACATTGGCCTGATCGATAGGGAACCTAAGCATGCCCTGATTAAGGCGCACAGTAAATTGATAAGGCGCGTTTTTTACCTGTCCACCCAATGGCACTTCACCGGCGTGACCCGCTCCGCCATGACAGCCGGTGA
>JAYVGW010000142.1:0-14101 GCA_043771735.1 Methyloglobulus sp. | reverse complement strand
CCCTGCATATCGGCCAACAATACCTTGCCACTTTCGGACATCTTACTTAGCAAATCGGGCAGTATATTTTCAAGCAAGTCAGATGGATATTCTTCCGGCGTGTGCAAGCCTTGTACCCAACTCAGTTTTTGGCAGTGGTGCAACAACCCGTAAGTTTTATCCTCATCCTCCGTCCCGGCCAGATGCTGGAGATTATCCATGTTTAATTCTGGTGTCACGGGTTGCAGGAGTATCTGCCTGATAAATTGCCGAGGCTTGTCCAGGTCGTTAGAGCAAACGGCATAATAAGCACCCGCAGGCGTTGGGTATAAAAACAGGCCATCCGTCAAGGTGTAATTGCCCATATTATTCTGCCAGGCCAGGGTCTAGGGAATATAGCAATGACTGCACCAACAACGACACATCGTTCTTAACCCTTGCGTCAACCGCAAAAATGGGCGGTTTTAAGTCCGAAACCTTTAATTGGGCATGATAATCGGCGATGGTTGGCTTATTGCTGATGTCCATTTGCGTGACACCGATGGCAACATTGGTGTCTGCAATAAAATTCTTGAATGCTTGTAAAAAAAACCGCATGTCCTTGAAGGGGTCAGCCCTGGTGTTGTCCAGCAATATGATCAGGCCAAGCCCACCCGTGACCAGGATGTCCCACATAAAATCGAAGCGTTCTTGGCCTGGCGTACCATACAGGTGGATTTTCTCGCCATCCTCAAGGTTCATGATGCCATAATCCATTGCCACCGTCGTGGCGGATTTTCTGGCCTTGGTCATGTCGCTCGCAGCGGCATCGGTTTTAATGGGCGGTACATCGCTGATGGAATGTATGGCGGTGGTCTTGCCAGCGCCTACCGGCCCGGTAAAAATAATTTTATACTGCGTCATGTTAATGTGTTCCGTGATGCTGTTTTAAAATAATCCGTTAGGCTTTGTTAGCGCGCAATTTACTCATAATCCGGCCTAATAGAAACACGTCGCTAAAGCTTCTTTGCTTAGTTAACTCTTCGACCAGGGCATCAGATGCCCTTCTCGATTGGCCAGCCAATCCTACCGCATGGGCGGCGCTGATAAATACGAAAACGTATTGGGGTTTGATATTCAGTGTTTGGGCAATACTGGGCATCGTCCTTGGGCCTTGGATAAGTAAGGCGGCGATCCTTAACGCATGGGGCGTAATCAATAGCCGGGTAAAATTTGGCCAGTTTTGTAAATAGACAGGTTTGGTGTAGTCGATATCCTTAGGATAACGCCCCATTGAAGTCCAACACGCCAGCTTCCACAAAAAGCCGTCCATACTTTGAAAATTATACAAAGCACCGCCCAAATTTGTCTTGTTAGGGTCTACTGGCTTGAGTTCCAGCTTTGATGCCATCTTTTTGTGCTTCAACTTTATCCCGGCAAAATCTTTTAGCTCATTATCACGGGCATCAAGCCAGAGTTCCCTGGTGCGCGGCAATAACGTGATGGGCCGCCAATCGGATTCCAGCAGGTACATTTTGCTTTTTGCCTGGCACAAGGCAAAGGCAGACTGGACGGTACCCTGGTAGTAATCGTTTGGATCGTAAAAGGCTTTGGGGAATTGCTTAGGGTCATTGACATCAAGGTCTTCAAACGCACCTATATAGCCATAAAACCCTTTTTCATCCAGGCGCATTGCGGTTTGATGTTTGGCGGTTTTTTTTCTTTCGTCGTAGTCACTAACAAAGGTTTTGAGTTCCACTACATCAGGTTCTGATTCCTGCGGCTGCTGCGGCACTTGTATTTGCGGCTCTATGGCAGCAAGCCGGGCGGCAGTCGCAACTTGTGGCTCTTTAGCCGCTTGGGGAGCAAGCGCAGCAGGCGTTTCAATGGCTGGTGCAGTGCTTGAACGTTCACTTATCAAGGCTTTGACCTCGTTCAAAACCCGCACCATTTCGCTCGCTTTTACCGGTTTTTGCAAAAAGAAAACACCTTCGCGCACCAATTCTTTTAAGGAAAAAACGATCACCGGTTTTTGCACATCTTCCAAAAAATGCTGTTCCAATAAATCTTTGGAAACCAGGGAATCGCCATCAAAAACATCAATATCCGCATCGAATGCATTGACAACGACATTCGCGGCCCCTTTGCACGGGCCTTGCAAAAACAACATCATGGTCTTGGTGATCCGGCCATCCATCCCATGCAGCGCAATTCTTAATTGCTTCTTATTGCTTCCCATCATTGCTCAACATAATAAATCCAGTTCGGTTACAGGCTGAACCGTAGCTTCTTAATAACAAAATAATCAAACTCGGTTGATTGATTAGAAATCAGACCAGCCCAGATCGAACCAGTCGCCCAACTCGTCAAGGCTATCTACATCAGGAGTTTGTGGCGCTGAAGCCATTTGGGGCATCATCAAATGCTCATCCAGCGCCTTATCTTCAACCATTTGCGATTTTGGTGATCTCAAAACCGCTTTTTTGGCACTCGTACTGATCAATTTTTTGGCCTGCTCCAAAACCAGCAACATATTCTCTGTATTGATCGGCTTCTTTACGTGCAACACGCCTTCCTGTTCGACATCCCATAAGGATAGAATAATCACAGGTTTTTGTAGGTTTTCTTCAACATGCTTTTCTAATAATTTTTTTGAAGCAGGCACATCAGCATCAAAAATAGATACTTCAGCATCTTCTGGATTAACAATAATTGCCGCATCTCTACATGGGCCATGCAGAAATAAGACCATGATTTTGGTGGTGCGGCTATCCATCCCATGCAGCGCAACTTTTAATGGCTGTTTCTTGGCTGCCATCTGATTTTATTTCATAAAAAAATCATGTAGTTGCTTCCATTCAGCGGGCAAACTCATGTCTTTGCGGGAAAACGCCTCGTAAGTGCGGTTAAAGCCGGCCTTGTTGTGGGTCGAACGGTAAAGCGACAAAAGCTCTTCGTGCAATTCGATACGTCCGGGGTCAGCCGAAATGCCTTGTTCTAGGACATGGATTGCACTGTCTAGCTGGCTAAATTCCACATAATCCCGCGCCAACTCCAATGGATCATGGTCTTGTGTTTCAATGGCATCGGGCAATTGCACCATCGCCGCAGTTGACTGCAAGCCTTTGGCAAACAAGGAATAACGGGTTTGCGGTAGCAGGTCTGCGTTTGAATTTAAGTTGTCGAGATGGCCAATTAGCGCTTGATATTGATTTTTGGTCAGCCGCGCTTTTGATCCAGTAATCATGCGCCTACCAAGCGCGGTACCGTCCCGGTTTAAGACGATAAGCAAATCGACCAAGGCACCAAAAAGCTGCTCATTCAAGGCATGCTTAAAACAATAATAAATCCTCTCTACATGGGCCAGTAAGTATTTTGGCTTCCTGGAGACACGGAAAACCAGCATCTCCAGGCCTTCCTCGGCAGACCAATCGTGCCATTCATAAAAGCCGGCAACGTCTTTAATGGCTAAAAACCCTGTCGCCATAGGCTCACTACCAGCATGGTCGTTGCGTGTAATCAAGGATGTATTCATCTTACGGATAAAGTCTGATCAAAATATGCTAGTTATTCTTAAGGGATCACTGAACAAGTGATGCCTTAAATCATTTATTCGTCAATTATTTGTTATCCACTAATGTGGTGAACTGCTATGACTGTTTTTTGTTTTAGATCAAGAATAGCGCAAAATAAAAATAAGGTGTTTACTGAGGCCGTTTCTTCGCAACTTTTACGCTTTTTAGCGAAATTCTTGTACTGGCTTTGAACCAAAAGCTTGCTTTTGCACTCCACGAAATGCCATTTTTAAATTTTAACTTTACCGTCTACACTTGTAAGATACAATTAATGACCAACCCTTTATTTACGCGTGTATAAGCTGTAACACGACCCTATGCAAAACCCTGATAAACCCTCAGAAAAACGCCGCTACAAGCGCCAAGAAGCAAAAGTTGAAGCGGTAATGACCCTTGGGGAAACCACCTCAATCCAATGTGTTATCCATGATTTTTGCGAACAGGGGCTGTTTTTACAACTTAAACAGCCTTCTACGATAGGATTCCAGAAAAACAAAAACGCCAAGATTTATTTTTCAGCACAAACTGAATCGGGCAAAGAATACTTCCAAATAGACGCGCAAGTGGCTCGTGTTGCTGAAGATGGCATTGGCGTGTCATTTGAAAACATCTCTGATTCAATGTTCAACGCATTGAAGGAATCGACCAGTGTGGGGTCAATAGCGGCCCACTCCAACAATCCCAGGTTTTTTCTGACCTCATCTAATCAGGATCAATTCAACCGCGCCTTCAAGGACATGGTGAATACTAATTTACCGGTGATGATGCGCGAATTTTTCAACTACGCCGAAGATGAGCTGGAAAAAACGCCTGACTATGCTGAAAATTTCAGGGACGTAGCCGCACAAGCTAATTTAATGTCAGTCTTGCGGATGAACAGGGACTCGCTAATTGTCGGCTATTGCCGCGCACTTACGGCGAAGATTGATTTTAGCGGCGATAAAAACGCACCTAAAAAAGGAATAGATGCCCTTGACTCTAACCTTTCGTTGGTCGAAAAAGACACGTTTGAAGATTGGCTGAATTTTTCTACCCTGATACGAAAAAGCAATATCCAATATAAGAACCAGCTTTACCAACTGGAACTCAAGATAAGTTATGTCACTTGTTTTCCCCGCTATCTGGTTAAAAACCCCATTGACCCAGAGCAATTGTGCGAATATTTCCGCAAGGAAATTGCAAGTATAGAAGATAGCGTTACTGCGAAAAAGACCATGTATAAGGCTTTTCAGGCGACCTTAGCCAAGCATTTATCGTCTTTATACAATGCCTTTGATGCGCTTTTGGTCGAACATGGCGCACCCAGTGGCATAGCACAGGATATTGTCTGGAAAAAGAACTTCCCGGCGAACGCTAAGGATAAAAATTTTTCCGATGCTTTCAACCCAGGACATCAATTCCCGACATTTGACAATGATGCTTATCATTATCCTGAATCCTCAAGCCTATCAACTCCACCGGCTTTGGTTTCCCGCCCGAGATACCGCCCACCGGCCAGCCAAACGGCAGGCAATTTGTTTAACCTTATCAATCAAAGCCTGCCCATAAGCCAAGGCGCTGGCGAAGGTTTTGGCCACGGCCTTGGACATAGGCATAGTGGACGCGGCGAGACAACCAACCAATTTGGCGGCGGTTATGAGTACTCAGCCGATGAGCTTTTATCCGCTTTAACAAAGCTACAGGCTTCCAGATCAGCCCGACAACTGACCCAAAACTCTTCCGTCCTGCTTGAAACTGAACTCGCTGAAGAATCCGCTTCATCCGCACACTTGGGCGCTAAAACATTTTCATCGGCGGATAAAACCAAGCTGGATGTCTATGACCAGCTTTTTCAAGCGCTTTCGCATGAGCTGGATCACACTCCCAACATAAAATCTTATCTGGAAACCATCAAATTGCCGCTGATGGCGTTGACCTTGCAGGACCCTAATTTTTTGGATTCGCAAAACCATCCGGCGCGTGACTTATTGAACCAGCTATCCTCCTTGGAGAGCGCGGTCGATCAAAATAAGGTCATAAAAAACACCCAGATCAAGCAAGTCCTGGATCAACTGGTGTCCAGAATTGGGCAAGGCTCTATCACTAACCCCGGCATCTTTGCCAGGGCCAATGAAGAACTGAAAGAAATATCCCAGCCCGTCGCCAAGTCCAGAGAATTAAATATCCGACGGGTAATCGAAATATACGAAGGCAAACAAAAACTTGAACAAGCAAGGCAGAAAATTCAACGCGCCATAGATAACCGTTTAGTGGGCAAACCTGTACCCAGCGTTATCCAGTTACTGCTGGATTCCGGTTGGCAACATCTTCTGGTTATTACTGAATTGAACGGTGAAGACAATGACCGGCAACGGTATCTTGAGGTACTTGATGAGCTGATGCTGTGGTATTCCGACCTGGAAAAGCCGTCCGAAGAGCAGGGCAACATTATTGAAATGGAATTGGACTATATCAACAGCAAATTAGGTTCCGTCTGTACCAATGCTTTCGTCCACAGCGAGATCATTGAGGAACTAAACGCCACCCTGATAGGTACGGGGTCGCCTCGCGTTCGGCAACCCATTACGAAAATAGTTATTGAACCCAAAGCCAAAGAAACAAAGCATGAATTTATCTCTGATAGCTGGGATCTCCAAGTAGACCAATTTGAAACTGGGGATTGGTTTACCTTTTCCCTGGAAAAAGAGGTTTTTGAACCACTAAACCTGGTCTGGATTGGTAAAACCCCGCCCGTCTACGTTTTTGTCAACCGCGATGGCTATAAGAAACAGGAACTCACTCCGAGTGATCTGGCAGAATTCCTCGAAAGTGGCGTTGTCACCCAAATTGAGAACCTCGACGAACCCTTAATGGACAGGGCAACCACCAATATGTTGCAGCAAATGCAGGAAAAGTTGATCCACAGCATTTCCCACGACCCCGTCACCAACCTGCCCAACCGTAAACGCTTCATCAATCTACTTAAAGAACAGTTATACGACCACAGCGCCTCACATGTCCTGGGCTTCCTGGAAATAGAAGATTTTCGCGTCATCACCAATATTTGTGGCTTAATCGGCGGTGACCAACTGCTTTTGCAAGTGGCGCAATCGGTCAGCAATAAACTTGGCAAGGATGGCTTGCTATCGCGCCTTGGCGATAAATCCTTCGGGTTTTTAGTGAAAAACGCGTCTTCTGAAGAAGGCCAGGAAACCGCCAAAAATATACGTGACCTGATTAACAAAGCCAACTTTGTCTGGGACGATAAAAGCTACACCATCAGTGTGAGCATCGGTTTAGTGCCGGTGAGCCAAGGCATATACAATGCCGAGGAACTGTTGCAAAAGGCCGATTCGGTCAATATTTCCGCGAAACGATCTGGACACAACCGAATCCGTGTTTATCAGGAAAACGATGAAAGTTTAAAAACACAAACCGACATTCACGAATGGGCGGGGCGCATCGACCGGATATTCTCCGAACAACGCCTGTTTGCCCGCTGCCAGATGATTTCCCCCATAGACCCAGAAAAAAACAGCCATTCCCATTATGAAATCCTGTTGGGCGTAATAGACGAGGTCGGCAAAATTATTGTCCCCGACAAGTTTATTCCCGCCGTTGAACGCTGCCAGCGTATGCCCGAAATTGACCGCTGGATCGTTGAACACGTGTTTGAATGGATTATGGGAAACCGGGCGTGCTTCGATAAAATCGGCGGTTTCGCTATTAACTTATCTGGACAATCCCTTAATTCCGAAGAATTCCTAACCTTCCTAAAAGACCGGCTGTCCATACAGGACGTACCGCCAGAAAAAATCACCTTTGAAGTCACAGAATCGATAGCCGCAGGCAGCTTGGCTTTTACCAAACGCTTTATTAAAGAGATCAAGCAATTTGGCTGTAAGTTCTCCTTGGATGATTTTGGTACCGGCTATTCTTCCTACTCGTACCTGAAAAGCCTGGATGTCGATTATCTAAAAATTGACGGCTCGTTCATTAAGGACATCGCCAACAGCCCGACCGATCAGGTCATGGTCAACTCAATGAACGAAATCGCGCATTCACTGGGATTGGAAACGATTGCAGAATATGTGGAAAACATGAATATCCACGCCATCTTGAAAGAGATAGGCGTAGATTATGCCCAAGGCTATGGAATCCATAAGCCGATGCCGCTGACTGAATTGACCGGCATATTGATGGCGCAGCCTGACCCTACTCCTACTAATCCTAGCAGCCCTGATCCGACCCCTGATCCTGGCTTCGACCCAAACTACGACCCTGATGACCCTTTAGCCGATTTCTTCAACTAAGGCTAACTAACCTAAGCCCCTGCCAACACCCTGGTTGACCGCTTAGGTTCACTGAACTGATAATTTTTCGTCAGGCAATGATCTAGCCACTTTTGCAGAAAAAAATTGAGCCGCCACTTATAGTTCATGATTTCACGGCACAAGCCATAATCCTTATACACCTGCGTTACGTTGGGCCTGGCATGGTCGCTCAACACTTCAGCCAACCTTGCATCCAGATAAATCCGGATCTTGACCGCAGGTTCCAGCAACTCATCCGGTTTTTTGCTAAAGCAATGGCTTAATTCTATGGTCATTGTATAAGCGGTCTGCTCGATAATTTGCACGTGCAAGGTCGTGTTATTGGCCGCCAATCCAACAGCATTGCCATTGACCGTCCGCAGTTCAGGAATTAGCCGGAATATCTTCTCATAATTGGACGCACAGACCTGCTCCAGGCACAGGGACTTATTGATGGGATTTAAAAAGCTCATGATGATTGGTCAGTCTTCCTGGTAACACGCATAAGCGCTGGCGGTTTCCCAAAGTACGACTTGGGAGACGTTAAAACCTGTCTCTTTTAAATGCCGATAAATCATCTTACTGAGGACTTCTGCGGTGGGGTGCTCATCCAACGCCCAAAAGCGTTCGTTGTTTGCCGTTAGCGCGGGGATCAGCGGGTCATCCTTATGCAGCAGGAAATTGTGATCCAGATGCTGGTCGATATAAGCCTCGACACATTCCCTAATGTCGGCAAAATCGCACACCATGCCTTGCTCGTTGAGCGTTTCCTGCGCTATGGAGATAGCCGCTTTGACGCTATGCCCATGCAGGTGTCGGCACTTGCCTGGGTGGTTCATCAGACGGTGTCCGTAGCAAAAATAAACTTCTTTGGTGATGGTAAACATAGCCCAGTATCAATAATTAACTTTCAAATTCAAAATTTCAATCTTCATCCGGTATTTGCCCACGCAATTCTTCTGACAACAACAGTTGCCCACCCGTTGTTACGACTTCCTCGCCTGCTTTTATACCATCTTTTACAAAATAGCCGTCGGGAGTAAGCAAAAACTCTTTGATAGGCCGTCGGCTGAACGCGTCTTTGGCGGTTTTAATGTAAACATAAACTTGATCCATATACCAGACTAATGCTGATTCCGGGACTATGACCCCAGCCTGCCCCAGTGTTGGATCTGGTATCCATGCCGACACCTTCATGCCCACGCTGAGGCCGTCACCGTTGATCTGAAAAAAATAGCTTTCGCCTTGCATGGTGTTATCGGCCTGGGTAGAGCGCGAAATTAATGCGGCCGATTGTGCCTTGCTACGTTGCCCAGAAGGTTCGATATATATGGTGTCAACTCCGCTTGTTAGCTGCTTATTGGCAGGCAAGGTAATTTGCAATAACTGTTGCCGTCCTGATAAAAACTCTTTCAATTTACCTGCCTTATCAGACAGCGCCCATTCGGCAAGCTTTCCCCCCCACATCAGTCGGGCTTCACTGGCGATAGCCATAAGCCTTACCTGGCAGGCATCAACTATAGCCTGATCCCCAGCCCCCTGGGCTGCCTGCTCCTGTAATGACCGTTTAGCCGTTATACCATTACGAAACAATTCCTGCTGCCGTTTAAGGCTTTGCCCTGTTTGTTTCAGCCTGGCCTTAGCACCTTTGAGTTCGGCTTGTGCGACCAGATAGCGTTCCCTAAGCGCCAGCAAAGGCTGGATGCTGATGACTTTACCGATAGCTTCGAATTCCGTATTATGTTGGACAGATGCAACGACCATCGTCTTTAGCCCCGATACGGATTGAGTTTCGATCCCCATAACAACAGTCGGTTGACCGGCTATCCGCTGGGCATTCGATGTTTTCACATAATTGTCATCTGCAATTGCTATCGTAATTGGGTTGTTAACCAGCAACATTAAAACGGCTGTTAGCGGTATTTTGTTGCAATCAGAAAAAAGCATGTCACAGACAGGTCGTTAATAAGAGATGCTTAAAGTATAATGCCTGGCAACAATACCGATGAATAAAAATAGCAGCTCCCAGAGATAACCGAAAATATAGCCACTGAAACTTAAATGACAAAGTTACCGACTGATTTAAAATACGCGCAATCCCATGAGTGGGTACGCTTGGAAAACGATCAAATTGTTCGCGTAGGGATCACGGATTTTGCCCAGTTAGAATTAGGCGATCTGGTTTTTATTGAACTGCCCGAAGTGGGGCGTAGGTTGGCAGAACAAGAACAATGCGCCGTGATCGAATCCGTTAAAACGGCATCAGACTTGTTCAGCCCGGTTTCTGGGGAAGTCGTGGCGGTCAATGAATCCGTCGTCGATGAGCCTGAACTGGTCAATAACGATGCCTTTGGCACTTGGCTATTTTGTATCAAGGCCGAGGATTTATCTGGCTTGGACAAATTAATGAGTGCAACGGAATACCAGCACATGATTGATGAATAAGCAGTAAACACATTCCTTCACAACCATCAAAAAGCGTGTAACCAACAATGGCCAACCAAAATGCAACGGGCATCAAGCGTATACTTAACGCTTGTGTTTTCTCTTATTACGGCTTCAAGGCTACCTGGCAACATGAAGAAGCATTCCGCCAAGAAGTCCTGCTGTTTTTGGTCACCACGCCTTTAGGTTTATGGTTAGGCGAAACCACTATTGAAAAGCTACTCTTGGTCGGCAGCATGGTGCTGGTACTGTTAGTTGAACTACTCAATTCAGCGGTTGAAGCCGTCGTTGACCGGGTCGGCCTTGAGCATCATGAATTGTCGGGCAGGGCCAAGGACATCGGCTCCGCAGCGGTCATGTTATCATTGGTTTGGGCGGGAATTACCTGGGCATCCATCTTACTATTACGAGGAATACAATGAGTGCATTAATCTGTGGTTCTATGGCGTACGACACCATCATGGTGTTCCATGATAAATTTAAAAACCACATCTTGCCGGAAAAAGTTCACATCCTGAATGTCTCATTCCTCGTGCCGGTCATGCGACGTGAATATGGCGGCTGCGCAGGCAATATTGCTTATAACCTGAAATTGCTAGAGGAAAAGCCTTTAATCATGGCAACGGTAGGGCATGATTTTGAACCCTATACACAATGGTTAGGCCAAAACAATTTGTCCAGCGAGTTTATCAAGGTACTCGATAGCAGCTATACCGGCCAAGCCTACATAACTACCGATGAAGAAGGCAACCAGATCACCGCCTTCCATCCTGGTGCGATGAGTTACTCGCATTTGAACTCAGTCCCTACTGACGGCAACATCAGGATAGGGATCGTCTCGCCTGACGGCAAGGAAGGCATGCAATTACATGCCGAGCAATTCAAAGAGTTGGACATTCCTTTCATTTTTGATCCCGGCCAGGGTATGCCCATGTTTAATGGCGAGGAGTTACTGCAATTCATCGAACAAGCCACTTGGCTGACTTTGAACGATTACGAATCTGAATTGATGCAGGAACGCACCGGCTTGTCGCTTGAAGACATCGCAAAAAAAGTAGATGCCTTAATCATCACCTTGGGCGGAAAAGGTTCAAAAATCTACACAAAGGGACGTTGCATTGACATTCCTGCTGCCCAACCTAAAGCCATACTCGACCCTACCGGTTGCGGGGATGCTTATCGTGCGGGACTTTTATACGGCCTGTTGAATGACTTAGACTGGGAAGCGACAGGGCGAATTGCTTCTTTAATGGGCGCGATAAAAATTGAACACAATGGCACCCAAAATCATTCTTTTGATATGGAAGGCTTCCAACAAAGGTATCTCGACAGCTTCGGGACTTCCTTCTGAGCGTAGCAATAAATGCTTAAAAACACTCAGCAACTGTTAGACATCATGGCGCGATTGCGCCAGCCCGAAGATGGTTGCGCCTGGGATATTAAGCAGGATTTTACCAGCCTGATTCCTTACGTTATCGAAGAAGCTTACGAAGTCGTTGATGCAATTGAGCGCAACGACATGGATGATTTGTGTTCTGAGCTAGGCGACCTCTTATTGCAAGTCGTCTTCCACGCACAAATCGCCGACGAACGCGGCCACTTCACTTTTGAACAAGTCTCCGAAGCGATTTGTGACAAGCTGGTGCGGCGGCATCCCCATGTCTTTGCCAATGCCGTCTACACCAGCGACGCAGAACGCCACCAAGCCTGGGAACAAGCCAAGGCGGACGAACGCCAGGAAAAAAACAAAACACCAGCACAAATCAGCGTACTAGATGGCGTGGCAGCCAGCCTCCCCGCCCTGCTTGAATGCGAAAAAATCCAAAACCGTGCCGCCAACTTCGGCTTTGACTGGACGGCAGTAGAACCCGTTTTCGACAAGGTGCAAGAAGAACTCGATGAAGTCAAGGAAGCTTGGGCTTCCGGCGATCAAGCGCACATAGAAGAAGAAATCGGCGACTTATTATTAGTCACGGTCAATCTGGCCCGCCACTTAAAGATCAATCCAGAACTTGCGCTCAAACATAGCACGAAAAAATTCTCCAAACGATTCCAGTACATAGAGCAACAAGTTGCCCAAACTGGCCGCGATTTAAGAGATTGTCAACTCGCCGAGCTTGATGCGTACTGGGATGAGGCTAAGTTGGCGCTTAAGAATCAACCTTAAGCGTCCGTTTTCCCAAGCCAGAATATCGAAGACCTCCACGCGGGACGTGGTTTGAAACCCCGTCCCAAACTTTTCGCTTATGTTGCTACTTCTGAACCCTACGGAAACTCTACGTACGGGGCAACATACCCAGCCCGGCGGAGATAAACCCTACAAAGGTTTCAGTTCCGTGGCTTCGTTTCGGTGGATTGCTACAATTTAACCGCCGTAAAGGCGTTGTATCAGAAATATTTGAAGCTGACAAAAAAGTAAAATCGTAGGTTGGTGCTGAGGTACGAAGCCCAACAATTTGGTGCATCAAGCGTTGGGGTTCGTACCTCACCCCAACCTACCGAGCTCACCCTGCATTTTCATCGCTGGCGATTCTCAATAATTTGGTCTGGCGAACTCTGCAGTCGCTGAAACTCCTTGTCATCAAGGCGTAGGCATCGAAAGTTCAAATCCATGTGCGTCATGCCATCGGTCCACGTTTGCGATGCAGTCTTTTCACTCAGGGCAAAGACTTCAAGCCCCCGCTTTGTGCATTCTTCGCTAGCTTCTTGGTATGCAATTTGTTTCGCGGCTGGTATGCCTCCCCTGCCATGAGAGGCAGATGTTGAGATTGTGAATGTTTCAGGGCCGACTTTGAATACACCTGACGAACTGGAGCAAGCCGAAATTGTTAGTGCTACGGCAAACGTAGTAATTAGCTTCATATTTATCCTTCGGGCTTTTGGTTCGTTCGCACATTGGCATTACTGATGCACGTATTTCGGTCTCGACTCACACAAAATGGTGCCCATATATAAAGCTAAGGGGCGTGCCGTTCACGGACGGTGAACGAAGCCCCAAAGCTTGATAAATTACAAACCTGCAAAACCGCCACGAAACGGCACGTCCCTTTGAGCGCCATGTTAGGCCAAGAAGCACGATGAAAGCCAAACCGCCTTGGACAAAAACGCCAAAAAACGCACCGAACGCTAAACCAACACAAAGCTCGCGGCTTGCGCGGCACACCTAAGCCAAACCAAAACACCAACGCCACCCCGCGCATGACGCAAACGCATGGCTGACAACACCCGAACCGCCCACAAGCGAAACCTGACCGCAACCATTGACGCTGACGAAGGCAGGACAAAGCCAACACACTCATCCCAGAATGCCTATATATAGCTAAGGGGCGTGCCGCTCACGGACGCTAAACGAAGCCCCAAGGCTTGAAAAATACCAAACTACAAAACCGCCACGAAAAGGCGCGTCCCTTTGAGCGCCATGTTAGGCATTTAATTTCACTCTGACCCCAATTATTTTAAGCGTTAGTAAATTTGGAAATCCCTGGCGTGCCAGTTATATGGCACGTCAGGGGTTGGCATCTATTTCAGAATGCTGTATGTCTAACTATTTCAGAATGTGCACTTGTCGAAGCCACATCAGGAGATAGCGTGACTACAGCGTAAAAATATTCAGGTGTATCGATTAGACGCCTACCGTCAAAAGACACACTAGGATTAGTATTTAGATTTTTATTGACTCTATATACCACCGATTGTGTCGTCTCTCCTTCTACACCAACTAATGTGTAGTAATCCGAGGAACTTGCAAAACCCATCAAAGCGAGTGGAATTAGTGGCCAGGACGGTCAAAAAAGAAAAATACCTGCCCATCACTGATAAAATAGAAGCTTC
>JAYVGW010000141.1:0-3724 GCA_043771735.1 Methyloglobulus sp. | reverse complement strand
TTTTAAAATACTTCATGTGCGTCGAATCGCGTTTGGTATTTTTCCACAGTTTCTCAATAGGATTGTAGTCAGGAGAAAATGCAGGCAGCCTCTCAATCGTCAAGCGGGTCACATTCGCTGACTTAAAATCCTTGACGACGTTACTACCATGATAAGGGGCACCATCTTCAATCAGAATGATTTTACCTTTATAGTAAGCTAGCAGTTGTTTTAAAAACTCAACATAACTCTCGCCATTAAAGCGTCCTGATGTTTCCGTGTGTTGTAGTATAACTGATTGATATTCAGTTATTAACTGACTATCGGCAATGCCATTCAACGCCGTTAAGAACAGCTGTTGCGTGGCGTATTGCTCATTTTTTAAGGTTTTTAGAAGTGCCAACAGTTCTTTAGGTAGCTTTGCTTCTTTCAACAATTTTAGTGATTTTGGCTTTAACACGTAAGCCAGTGATTGCTGATATTGAAAGTTGCCGCCTTTGAGTTCAATCGTGCCAAACATTTTCAGGCCTTTGCGAATACCCGTTGTTTTAACTGTCGGTTGCTGGCCTATCGGTGCCCACGTTCGCGCCAATGATCCCCACATGGCACCAACACAAACCACACAGAAAATAAAACCACACTATTATCTTCTTTGGCCTTTTTAATAATGGCAGGCAAGGTTTCTTCCAACCACTTTTTTCTCGCGACCTGATAGGCTTCTTCCTCTTGGCGGTCGCTGATAAAACGGGCCTTCTGGTAGCTTAAGCCCAGCTTTTTCAACAAGCTGGACAGATAGTTCACGTTGTAACGAACCTCATAGTTAGCCAAATGACTTCGGCAATCATGGCGCTGTTCCATATTCCACAGTGAAAGCCGTTGGCTTCAGGCCCGTCTTTTATCAACTTAACCAATTGCGCTTGCTGTGCTTTAGTCAGCTTTTCTTTGCGTCCACGACCCTGATAGTGCTGACCTGTCAACCACTTCATACCTTTGTGCATAAAGGTTGTCAGCCACACATGATGGTTTTTATGTGTACCCCCATCCGCTTTGCTATTTCTTTGATTCCTACACCTTCAGCGTACCAGAGTAGCGCACTTGCTAATCGGTATAAACGAATATTGCTTAACCTCAGGGCGATTAACAGGTTGTCTTGCAGTTTTTCCAGAATTGATTTTGAAAAGCTAAGTGTTATCATTCATGTACTCCTTTGAGGGCTTTTTCTTGGCAGAAATTAAGTATATCTTCAAAGGAGTTTTTTACTGCTTAGGAAATTAATTTTCTGAAAGTCTATAGAATACTTTTCGCAGGTACTGTCTGTAATTCAACAGGCCAAATCACGGGCATTACGCACCGTCAACCAGCAATTGCTGGAGCTGTATTGGCAGATTGGTGAATATCTAAGCATCGTAGGTCGGGTTAGCGTAACCTGACATCTCTGAGCCGCCACCGTACTTTGGACTTTGTTCCTGAATTTGTTGGGTTACGCTATCGCTAACCCAACCTACATCGGGTTTGCTCATAAACGCTCTTCCAAACCCAGCACTTCCGCCAATAAATCGGTTTGAGCTTGCGCCTGGTCGCCTGCGCCCAAAGCCAGCATCAAACCGTTGAGCATCGTAGGTCGGGTTAGCGTAGCATAACCCGACATCACTGCGCCGCCACTGTACTTTGGACTATGTTCCTGAATTTGTTGGGTTACGCTGTCGCTAACCCAACCTACATTGGATTGGCTCATTGCTCGCTCTCCTGTCTCGCCAATTCATAAAACTCATCCAACTTGGCTTGCAATAAGGCTTTATCCGGCAAGCGGGTTTGATATTGCGCCACCACAGTCGGCGACAAACTTCGCGACAACGCGTACTCCACTACATCATGATCACGGTTTTTACACAATAATACGCCAATGCTGGGAGCCTCATGGGGCTTGCGGTGGTCGCGGTCTAACGCCTCCAGGTAGAACTCCAACTGACCGAGATAGGCCGGTTTAAAATCGTCTATCTTTAATTCAAAAGCCACTAACGCCTGTAACTCGCGATGAAAAAACAATAGATCAATCGAGAAATCTTTCTGCCCGACCTGTAAGCCGAACTCTTGGCCGATAAAACAAAAGTCGCGGCCCAATTCGAGCAGAAACTGTTTTAAATGTTTGATTAAGCCCTGTTGTAAATCACGCTCATGGTGCGGTTCCGGCAAATGCAGGAAATCGAATAAATAGCTGTCCTTGAATACCTGGTCTGCGGCGGGGTGTAATTCTCTCAACAGTGCTAAGACTTTTAAGGGGGATGCTATGGTTCGCTCAAACAAGACATTATTAATTTGCTGTTCCAGTTCGCGCGTTGACCATCGCTGCTCTACTATCAGTTTGAGGTAAAAGCTGCGCTCTTCTTCGGTTTTGCACTTGGATAGCACCAATAAATTATATGTCCAGGATAAAACTCTCACCAGTGCCGAGAGTTTTGGCTGATCAACATAGGCTTCATAGAACTGCCGCATACGCCAGAGATTTTGCGCTGAAAAGCCGCGCAGATTGGGCTCACGTTCCGCTAACCATTTCGCCAATTCTTTTACGGTGCCTTGTCCCCAGCCTTGTTTAACCACCTTAAGGCTTAGATATTCACCAATCTGCCAATACAGCTCCAGCAATTGCTGGTTGACGGTGCTTAATGCCCGTGATTTGGCCTGTTGAATTACAGACAGTACCTGCGAAAAGTATTCTATATTGGGGTTGGATGGCAGATTCATTGTTCCTCCTGCAAAGCCAACGCGTCGATCAATAGTTCCCTTTGTACTTTGGCTTCATCGCCCGCACCCAAAGCCTGCATCAAGCCATTGAGTTCACGCAACGCTTCTGTGAGTTCGCTCATCGCTTCGGCGGCCAAAACATCCGGCTCCGCAGGCTGGCGGCATCGATGCTGTCCTGGTCTTTCAGCCAGGCAATATCGAGCGAGTCGGCTTTTTGGGTGTTGATCCATTCGCGGGAAAAACAACGCCAGCGGGATTCTATTTCCCCCTCACCCCGGGCCTCTCCCTCTAGGGAGAGGGGGATTTGTCCGTGGCGTTCATCTCGCGGCGTGGCATGAAAGCAGTCTTCAAACGGTTTCAGATAGTGATCGCTAAACGGCGTGCGTTTGCCGAAGCTGGGCATGTTGGTGCGCAGATCGTACACCCAAACCTGTTGCGTGCAGTTTTCATCCTGATGCGGGTTTTCCGCCGTGCCTTTGCTGAAAAACAGTACGTTGGTTTTAACGCCTTGGGCGTAGAAAATGCCGGTGGGCAGCCTGAGTATCGTATGCAGGTTGCATTTGTGCGTTAAATCGCGGCGGATGTCGGTGCCGACACCGGCCTCGAACAGGACATTATCAGGTAGCACGACAGCGGCGCGGCCTGCGGGTTTTAGACTGCGGTAGATGTGTTGCAGAAACGCCAGTTGCTTGTTGCTGGTTTTGTAGGTGAAGTCGTCGCGGGTCGGCCCTCCGCCGCCTTTGGCGGTGCCGAACGGTGGGTTGGTGAGAATGACATCGGCTTTGGGCAGTTGCGTGCCGGGCAGGCCGAGGGTATTACCCAGATGCACCACGCCTTCGTCGTCGCCTTCCATGCCGTGTAATAAACAATTCATCAACGCCAGACGGCGGGTGCCGGGCACCAGTTCCATGCCGATAAAGGCTTTATCACGCTGAAAGGTTCGCGCTTTTTCGTCCAGATCATACAAACCATCGTTGTGGCTTTTGATATAGGCATCGGCGGC
>JAYVGW010000140.1:0-4861 GCA_043771735.1 Methyloglobulus sp. | reverse complement strand
ACCGTAACTTATTGAATATAAAAAATATTTAAAATGGCACTGGTTTTGCAACCAATTGATTCTTATTAAAATATACCTTAATTGAGAACAGCCCCTAGCTTACGTAGAACAAGATTAATAGTTCCTGAAATGATTTCGGCAACCGCACTTGTAGCTGTATTTACCAAAGCTTCGCCAAAATCCATAGTCACCAAAGCTATTTAACCACTTCCTCAACAAACGCCCCAAAGCCCATCAACCTCTGGTAGCGCGTCGCCAACAGGTCGTCCATGGTTTGCTGTTGCAAGTAGGCTAAGTGCCTAATCAAAACCTCCTTCAAGCTCGCAGCGATCATCGGAAAGTCCCGGTGCGCGCCGCCTATCGGTTCTCTGACGACCTCATCCAGCAAGCCCAGTTCACGGATACGGTCTGAGGTAATGCCCATGGCTTCCGCCGCCAACTGGGACTTATCGGCACTTTTCCAGAGTATGGAAGCACAGCCTTCGGGCGAAATCACCGAGTACGTGCTGTATTCCAACATAATCAGGCGGTCGCCCACGCCAATCGCCAAAGCGCCGCCGGAACCGCCCTCCCCTGTTACGGTACAGATGATGGGCGTTTTCAAGGTGGACATTTCAAACAGGTTTCTTGCGATGGCTTCGCTTTGGCCGCGTTCCTCTGCGCCTATGCCAGGATATGCGCCAGGCGTGTCGATAAGGCAGATAATCGGCAATCTAAACCGTTCCGCCATTTTCATCACCCGCAATGCTTTGCGATAGCCTTCTGGCCTCGGCATCCCAAAATTACGGTAGATTTTCTGTTTGGTGTCGCGGCCTTTTTGATGCCCGATGACCATGACAGGCTGGCCGTCCAACCTAGCCATTCCGCAAACGATGGCAGGGTCGTCCGCGTAAGTACGGTCACCATGCAGCTCATGGAAATCGGTAAAGATATGTTCAATATAATCCAGCGTATAAGGCCGACCTGGATGCCGTGATAGCTGGGAAATCTGCCAATCGGAAAGGCTGGCGAAAATTGATTCAGTAAGCGCCCCGCACCGGTCCTCAAGTTGCTTTAAGGCATCCGAAATATTAATATCGTTGTCGAATTCGACATTGCGAAGCTCTTGGATCTTAGCTTCCAGTTCGGCGATGGGTTGTTCAAAATCGAGAAATTTTAGGTCCATTTAGACTGTTTAACGTATAGATTTAAGTAAGCCATAGATTTTATAGAAATTTGCAAATTTATTCTAAATAAATCCCAGTTTTGTTTGCTTCTGTAGTCCGGCTACGCGCGTAAGCATACTTAGATTGATATTATGCCTAACTATTCTTGATGGCAGTCATGTAAAATTAACCCAGTCGTGATTGCACTGCTTGGACAGCATCACGCGAACCGAAGCATCACAAAGAATCGGGCGGCGGCGAAAGCTGACCACCGTAAAATAGTAAGTTGCACCCAGAATATCAGCACGGCGTAATCTACCCTACTATGCTAATATCGTTACAAAAAACACCCAACGTAAAAATTATCCCTAAAACAATAAGCTACCACTCATGAGCATCAAATCAGACAAATGGATACGCCGAATGGCGCAGCAACACGGCATGATCGAACCCTTTGAATCCGGCCAAGTCCGGGATTCTGAAAAGGGGCGGGTTATTTCTTACGGCACCTCAAGCTATGGTTATGACGTGCGCTGTTCGGACGAATTCAAGATTTTCACTAATATTAATTCTGCGGTGGTGGATCCCAAAAATTTCGACCCGAACAGTTTTGTGGATATCAAGGCCGATGTGTGTATTATCCCGCCCAACTCCTTCGCCTTGGCGCGGACGGTGGAGTTTTTCCGCATTCCGCGTGATGTGTTGACGGTCTGCCTGGGTAAATCGACTTATGCCCGCTGCGGGATTATCGTGAACGTCACGCCTTTGGAGCCGGAATGGGAAGGCCACGTTACCCTGGAGTTTTCCAATACCACCACGCTGCCGGCAAAAATCTATGCCAATGAAGGGGTCGCGCAAATGTTATTTTTCGGCAGCGATGAGGTCTGCGAAACGTCTTATAAAGACCGGGGCGGTAAGTACCAGGGGCAGGTAGGTGTGACTTTGCCGAAAGCCTAACCACACTTTTTCGGCATAGATGAAGGCTTTTTCAAACATCGTCATTGGCGCATGGGCTGGCTTCGAGGGTTCCGCATATGCTTCTGGGCTTATCTTAGCTGTAGAGACGCAAACTTTTGTGTCTCTACAAACCAATCCTGACATTGAATGAATACAGATGAATAAATCTCCTTTCAGCCCCGACCGCTTCTTTAAAAATGCCTGCCTGTTCGAAGCCGCGCTGATTTTGGTGGCGATTGTGTTGGGTTGGTTAAGCGGCATCAACCCGTTTGCTGATTTGTATTATTCCGAAAGTGCCATTCTCTATGGAATACTGGGAACGATTCCTTTGTTTTTGCTGTTTTTGTTGCTGGAACAACTCACGTCCGATTCTGTCGTCACCATCAGGCAGTTTTTGCTGGAAACCTTGGGGCCTGCTTTGCATCGTCATCATTGGGCGGACTTGTTCATCCTGGCGGCCATTGCGGGTATCTCCGAAGAAATCCTGTTTCGTGGGGTTATTCAGCCTTGGATGGAATCGTCTTGGGGTATCACCGCAGGGTTGATAGTTAGCAATATAGTTTTTGGGATGGTACACGCCATCACGCCGTTATATTTCGTTTTGGCGACGGTAGTCGGTATTTATTTAGGGCTTGCCTTGGATGTTGGCGGCGACCGGAATTTGTTGACCCCTATCATAATCCACGGATTGTATGACTACTTGGCATTCCTTGCGCTGATGCGGAGCTATAGGGCAAGCTTGGTCGCAAAGAATGATTTAAGGTAATGGGAATCCCTAATTATCGCCATTAAAACCGCTTTATTGTGTACGCACTGAAAATTCCATTAACAAACCACACATTTATAGGCGATAGCTTAAACACCCAATTTATAGCACCCTCAAAAAGATGGCGATCATTTTTCAATAACGCTTAACTTATCTGCTTGAATTCCAAACAGTAATTCTCCCCTAAGCAAGCCAACCAATTCTTTTCCGGCCATCGAATAACGCCAGCCATGCAGTAAGGGGCAGTCGTCGTCTTCATTGAACAGCAATACTTCAAGATCTTTTCGTGTCGCCAATATGGTCGGGTTCAGGGAGTTTTCTTCGGCGCGGATGCGCACCAAAGCGGTCAATATATCCAGGATAGCTTCGTGCTGTTGATTTTTTTTGATGGAACGCTCTTTTTCCTTGAGCGCAATGGGTTCTTTGTTTTTTGCGATGGCAATTAATTCGCACAGCTTTTTGCCATAACGGTGAACAGTCCGTTCGTTAATGCCCCGGATGTTGGCCAAATCTGCCATCGTTTCCGGTTGCTGCTTGGCCATGTCGAAGATCAGTTCATCGCGCAATACCCAGGTTTTGGGGCGGTCTTCAGCTTGTGCGGTGTTTTCCCGCCATTCGGCCAAGGCTTGCACAATGGACAATTGCTTGCCCGTCAGTTTGTTTTTGCCCTTGATTTTAAGCCACGCCTTTTCCGGCGATACTTGGTAAGCATTGGGGTTTTCAAGCTCCTTAAAATCCTGCTTTAACCAGTCGGCACGGCCTAGCTCTGCCAGTTTTTGCAGCATGATCTGGTAAATTTTGCACAAATAAATGACATCATCTGCCGCATACTGTATTTCTTCTGCGGAGAGTGGCCGTTTGCTCCAGTCGGCACGGGTGTGGGCTTTGTTAAGGTTAACGTTCAATAAGCTGGAAACCAGCATGGCGTAACCAGGGTTGTCTTGATAGCCAAGTAAAGGCGCGGCCACTTGGGTATCGAATATCGGCCCCGGCACCTTCCCTGTCATCTGATAAAAGATTTCCAAATCCTGATGACAAGAATGAAATACTTTGACGATAGCGGGGTTATTGATGGCATCAAATAGAGCGCCTAGTTCAGGTAACGCTATGGGATCGACGCAAGCCACCCACTCCGGCGTTGCAATTTGTAACAGGCAAAA
Organism: Methyloglobulus sp.; assembly: GCA_043771735.1. Taxonomy (GTDB): domain Bacteria; phylum Pseudomonadota; class Gammaproteobacteria; order Methylococcales; family Methylomonadaceae; genus Methyloglobulus. The sequence goes on along the minus strand of JAYVGW010000140.1, from coordinate 833 downwards.
CTTGGAATAATAGGTTTTTTCCCTTAAAAACTCGGTATCCAAAGCCAACCAGTCCGCCCTATTTATGTGTTCACAAAGCGCAGCCAGTTGCTCAGGGGTGTCTATGTATTGAATAGTTGTCATTTAATCCTTTATCAAGCAGAAAATAGGCCGGTCGCGACATCAAGCAGTTAATGCACACAACGCTTCAATCCCTGCTCACTTCTCCGGTGGCCGGTGAATTGGCAGGACGGGTGCGTCGATGCATGCGATTGCCACGTTTTTTGTTTCTTGGTTTAACACGCCTGATGTCCAGTTTTTGCTGGTTTATTTCGACCATTTTCAAGTGATGGAATATTTCCTGTGGCATTTCATCGGGTAAATCTACAAGGGTATAAATATCCAGCATTCGCAAATTAGCGATATTTTTTATATCAACACCGGACTCTTCAACTAACACTGCCTTAACTTCATCCAGTGTCACTTTATGCTGATAACCGACATCAAGGCGATAGCGAACCAGCTTAATGCTCGATGGTAAATTATTAACTAATGGCTTTTGAGCTACGCTTTGTGGCTGGCTGATTTTGTTCGGAACAATAGTGTTGGCAATTGCTTTATTCAGATGCACTAAAGCCGCCGCGCAATCTAGGACAGTGATGTTTAATTCGGCCGCTACAGATTCAACCAGTCGCCGCTGGGCCTCCAGATTTTGTGAGACGACAACGGTTTGTACCTTGTCTTTCAGCAACTGTTTCTGGTCGTGCTGTGGATTTAATGTAAATAGCGGGTCGTTTTTGTTCATCCTCATTCTGTTATACAAGGCGATTCGCTGTAACGCAAATCAAAGCCGA
>JAYVGW010000139.1:0-7229 GCA_043771735.1 Methyloglobulus sp. | reverse complement strand
ACCGTAACTTATTGAATATAAATAATATTTAAAATGGCACTGGTTTTGTAACCAATTGATTCTTATTAAAATATGCCTTAATTGAGAACAGCCCCTAGGATCGGTGTACTTTCGCCAAAGATTATTACACTCAACAGTTTGCCTAATGGAGATTTCAAGCCGTGAAAGCCCAAAATTTAGCATTTTTTAAAGTGAATCGCCTCTTGTTGACTATCGCCCTACGTATGGGGTTTATGTATGCCCTTTTGATCAATTCAGCTTTAGCACTCCCAACTTATACCATAACCGAGATTGGACTCACCGTTTCCGATATCAACAATAAAGGCCAAGTGGCAGGATCAGGGGTAAATAGTAGCACTCAAGGTAAGTCACATGCCTTTCGCTACACCGATGGTGTCGGGTACGAAGATTTGGGTGTGGCACCTCACTTTACTGCAGTTGGCTCTAGCACTGCCAATGGCATCAATGATCTCGGTCAAGTCGTAGGCTCAAGCGACAGTTTCAGCTTCCGTTACACGGATGGCGTGGGAATGGAGAATTTAAGCGACGCGCATTGTCCCAGCCTTGATACTTGCATAGGTTCTGCGAGTGAAATCAACAATTCTGGCCAAGTAATCGCCTGTTAGGTACGGTAATGAAACCGTACCTAACAGGCGAGCCGTCCGCTTTACGGATGGCTTAGCTAAGGCGATCTATGGGGTCGTTCAAGGCGATAACCGTAGTTTCGGAATCGACATTAATGATGCCGGTCAGTCTGTGGGGTATAGCTCCAGTTCAGGTCTTGGTGATTACTATCACGCTTTTCGTGTCACTGACGGTTTAGGCATGGAGTACTTAGGCTCCCTGGGGGGTAGTATAAACGCAGGTGGAGATTATTCGTCTGGACATAGCGTAAGCGTGGCGAACGGCATCAATACATCTGGACAAGTAACGGGCAAGAGTTCAACAACCAGTCTAACTTGGCATGGTTTCTTGTACACTGATGGTGTCGGTATGCAAGATTTAGGTGTATTGCAGGGCGATGACTCCAGTGCAGGCATTGAAATCAATGATAGCGGCCACGTCGTGGGACGGAGTTCCAGTACAAACGGGGGCTTCGCCCATCCAGTCCTTTGGACTCGCCCCGGTTGCCCTGAAGATCTCAATTTGGCCCTAGGTGTCAAGGGTTTCGGCTGGATTCTGGGGGGCGACATTCGCGCCATCAATAACAAGGGTCAAATCGTCGGGAACGGAACAAACCCAGCAGGTAAAGCAAGCGGCTACCGGCTGACACCCGTAGCGGCAGGTGTGCCACAATGCTCGGTTGCAGCACCTGTACCTGGCACTACAACACCAACAGGGTCGAAGACAACTATCGAACCGACTTCGTGGAAAACAGTACGGCCTTTACATCCTTGCACGACAAAAGCTTGCAAAACCAGATGGGCAAAGAATCGCAAGTTACTGAGAGCTAAAGCCCTGACCGCCATCAAAACACAAAGAGCATCAGGAAAATCAAAAAACAATATTGGGAAACAGGCAGTAGCCATGAAAGCTAGACGACAATTTGACCGAGCTGTTATTGTAATTCAAAGACTGCACAACTAAAGCTGGCTAATATATTAGCTCCAACTCAACAACCGCAAATGGGGCATATTTTCATTTGTGGTTAATAAGTTTAAGGCTTTTAAGGCACCTTTTGTATTTCCCCAGCTAGCATCCCGCAAAGTTTATCAATGGTCCCCCGGTTCATTTTCACAAACGTCCTGCCCTTCTCGATCAGCAGGTTTCGATAATCGGAATCTGTATATAAAGACTGGATTGCCTTAACAATAGCCGCTTTATCTTGGCATTGTAGCGCCGCATTGTTCGCCAATACCTTAGTAGAAATTTCTTTAAAATTAGCCATGTATGGGCCGAATAGCACCGGTATACCTATCGCCGAGGCTTCCAGCAGGTTATGTCCGCCAACGGAAACCATACTACCACCGACAAAAGCGACATCCGCCGCTGCATACAGCATTTTTAACTCACCCATGGTGTCGGCGAGGTAGACATCCGTATCCAGGTTGCTGGGTTGTTTTGATGTGCGGGTAACAACCGCCAGCTTACTCTGGTTGCATAACACACCCACTTCGACAAAGCGCTCGGGATGCCTGGGGACGATTAACAACAATAATTCTGGAATTTTCGGCTTGAGTTCCTGGTAAATATCCAAAAAAACCTGCTCTTCGCCTTTATGGGTGCTGGCGGCGATCCAAACAAAGCGACCGTTAAATAAACTGGTTTTTAGCTGTTTGCCTTCAAGGATAACTTGCTCAGGTATTTCAAGATCAAATTTGATATTGCCGACGGCAACAACCTGCGCTGGCTTTGCACCAATGGCAATAAACCGTTCGGCATCTTCTTGGGTCTGGGCGGCGATTTTTTTTACGTTGGCAAGCACCGGGTGGATTAATGACGGTAACTTTTGATAACCACGGGCGGATTTTTCCGATAACCGGGCATTGATGACATACAAAGGGATGTTGTTGTCACCGCAGTAAGCAAACAGGTTGGGCCAAAGCTCCGTTTCCAGAATGACTGCAAGCACAGGCTTGAAACAGTGCATAAAACGCCTAACCGCATCGGGCATGTCATAAGGCAGGTAAACGTGTTCAACCGTTTGCCCAAGCGCTGCCAGGACACGGGCTGATCCGGTCGGTGTTGTAGTGGTGATTAATATCTTAGCTTGCGGGTTGTGGGCTTGTAATCGGCGCACCAAGGGAAATAAGGCTTCCGCCTCACCGACGGAAACTGCATGAAACCAGATAACATCTTGAAGATATTTTCTATCGTAAAAAGCAAAGCGTTCACGCCATCGTTGGCGGTAATCTGGCGCTTTGACACTTCGCCAAAGCAGACGGAGCAGGATAAAGGGAGTGAGCAGGTAAAAAACAGCCGAATAAACAGTTCGCATAAGACTTTTGTCTTGGCTGGTGTTGGCAATAACTAGAAACAGGGGATCACTTGGGCATGATCATGGTTTTTTCGTATTCTTCCAAAGCTAACAATAACGCAGTTCGATGATTACGCGCCACTTCTTGCCAATGCAAGCCTGTGAGCGTGGTTTCCAAAGTCCACAACAGGTTCAGGCTTACATTAACGCCTGAACGCTTTGCCTGAACATAAGCCGCTATCGAGCCTAAGTTTTGGAGTTGTTCGACCGAGGTGATTCCGGCAGCAATTAAAATTTCCTGGGATTTGGCGCCTAGGCTTGGAAGGTCAGCGAGCGACAACTTTGTTTTGCCCTTCGCTTCCAAACCTAGGCCAAGCTGTCGCTAGGCTTCAGGTGCAACCTTGATCGACATTGTTACAGTCACGTCGGAATGTAGGTTAATGTCAATATCGTAATCGCCGACATGTCTAATCGTTCCGTGCGGCAAGCGTATTTGTTGTTTTTCAACAATGCCACCGGCCTGGTTAATCGCATCTGCAATATTGTGCGTACCTACAGAACCGAACAACCTGCCTTCGTCGCCCGCTTTATGGGTGATGACGATTTCCAATTTGCTCAGTTTATCGCCTTGCGCTTGCGCGGCGTTCAATTTTTCGGCAGCGGCCTTTTCAAGATCGGCGCGACGCGCTTCAAATTCGGCTATTTTTTTTGCAGTTGCAGGGACGGCTTTACCTTGTGGGACCAGGTAGTTTCTGCCGTAACCGTTCTTAATGCTTACTTTGTCACCCAGATTGCCCAGGTTCACTATTTTTTCAAGAAGTATGACTTCCATTTTAATCACCTCTCGGCTCTTAACCGACTATTTTTGCCATCAGGCATTTAAGTTTAATTCAATTTTTTTTTGCGTATGTCTAACCAAGTATCGCTGAAGCCAACTAATGCGACAGGCAACATACTATAAGGCATCAAAAACAAAGTAATGTACATCATTGCTATAGCATATTGGGCTATCTTCATCCTAGAAAACACGGTATGCAGCACGGCAATGCCAATAAATGTATACAGCACAAATATTATGATAGCGGTATTCCAGGCTATTTGAGAGATGAATCCAGAACCAAGCATGGCAATGCCAACGATTACAAGACTTATCATGGCCAGCCTAGGTTCGGTCTTTAAGGATAAAAACTCCTGCCTAAAGCCGCCGGGGTTGTAAAGCATGGATTGCCACCAACGCCCCAAAAATAAGCCCAACAACATGCTGAACACTGCCCCAGCGGCGGCTATTCCGGTCATATAAGGGGAGATAAAAGCTATCATCCTTTTGACATCTTCTACTGGCGCATTGGCTGGCACCATTCTGGGCATGACTTGCGCCCACATTGACGCAGGATCAGTGTTGAATAGATAGTACGCAACAACGCCCACAATGCCTATCATGACCGTTATTTCAACAGCCAACGAGATATGTCGGCCTTCCCTGAGTACAACCGCTATTAACCAGATTGGCAGCCAAAAAAACAGCACATAGAACAAGATAAACAGGGAGCTAACTTGAATTAACACGGCCAACACTGCCGCCGCCAAACTTGCACAAGCAAGAATAAGCAAGCCTTCATAGGCGCCCCGCCTAAGCGTTACCAGTGCCACAGCGCCTGCGCTTACTATTATTAGTGGTGAAAGAATTAGCGACAACATCGCCAGCGTAGAAGCCACAAGCATTGCTTGCAACCTACCGCGCATGATGTATGTCGCCAAAAATTTCATCAGCTTAATAAGTGTTATTTGTGCGCGTCGCAATAAGGCAGCAAGGCAACCATACGCGCGCGCTTGATCGCTACGCATAACGCCCGTTGGTGCTTGGCGCTGGTGCCGGTAATACGGCTAGGGATAATCTTGCCGGTTTCCGTGATGTAATCTTTCAGTAAATCAATGTCTTTGTAGTCAATTTCCGTTCCACCTTCACCGAAACGGCTTAATTTTTTGCGTCTTATGTTACGTGCCATAAATATTCCTCGTTATCCTGTTAATTAAATACCGGCTTCTGGTTCGATTTCATCTGCTTCCAGATCTTCTTCTAGCAGGTCGTCCAGATCAATGTCATCATCAAGGATCACAGCTTCTGCCGCAACTGCTGCTTCCGCTTCCTTAGCCAATAAGCCTTTTGCCCGTGCTTCTGCTGCTTTGCTCTCTTCTGCGGTTGCAATCGCAATAGCGGACACTTCGGTAATCGCAGATTTTTGTATGAGTATCATGCTACGCAACACCGCATCGTTGAACCGGAAGCCGCTTTCCAGCTCAACCAGGGTTGGCTGGTCGCATTCAATGTTCATCAGGACGTAATGGGCTTTGTGGATTTTTTTGATGGGGTAGGCCAAATGCCTGCGGCCCCAATCTTCCAGTCGGTGTATTTTGCCGGACGCAGTTTCGATGATGGATTTATAGCGGTCAATCATCGCCGGAACTTGTGCGCTCTGGTCTGGGTGCACTAAAAAAACAATTTCATAATGTCGCATAATTTTCCTTACGGTTAGAGCCTCCCACAGTCAAAGAATGAAGATGGTGAAGCAAGGGCGGCGCAACCAAGCGCCAATAAAAAGCCTAACATTGTAACCTTTTTTAATTATCTTGGAAAGCTGAGAAATTAAGGGCATTAACTATTGCACGATTATTGCACGATGAATTTTAACAGCATTGCCATTTTGCTAAAGTCAAGTGAACAAATCCACATTTTATCAGTGCAAAAGTCCACTGTTTTTTCCACGCTTTTTTAATAGACTGCAAGCAGGTTGGCGTGGCTCCAAAGCCGGGCACTGCATAGGTTACATGCGTTCTCGATATTGTAACCTCTCACCTAAAGCAATTAATTTGTGCTTGTCATTTATATCGACAGCACATGGCTAAAATAAATCTTGCATAACGGGTTAAAGAGGTATCCGATTAGCAAGATGCTTCAGCTAAAAAGAACTGAATCACTCTCCCCATGGGAGAGGGCTAGGGTGAGGGATTCAATAAGGTTTTTTGCTTTTTAGAACCCCTCATCCCAACCTTCTCCCAAAGGGAGAAGGGGCTGCTCACCGTTGGCTGAAGCATCTTACTAATGAAGTATAAATCCTGAACTTGCAAAGTAAGTTTTATCTTACATTTGATAAGTTGCGATTGTTCCGCTGATCATTTTTTTGTTGGGGGGTGTCATGACGCTAAAAGCAAAAGATAGGTTTTTTCTGTGCCTATTTATTCTTATACAAACTATCATATTTTCAGTAAGTTACGCCGCTGGTTACAATCCGGTCACACAACACGCCCAAACCAACCTTGCTGCCAAGGGATTCAGCCCTGGCGTTTTGGATGGCGTTCAGGGCAATGCAACGACAGAAGCTATCAAAGCCTTTCAAGCAAAAACCAGTCTCCCTGTGACGGGTGTTTTGGATGAGGCCACTTTACAAAAATTAAACATAGGTGTTGCGGTAGCTAAGGTCAACGCCATCCAAGACTGGAAACCATTGCCAAATCAGGCTGAGATTGATACCTTGATGGCCAGCGGCTCGGCTTATTCCGATTATCAGCCACATGCCGCAGCGGCCAATCTGGATATTCCAGGCTCGGCAATATTAGCCGCCATGAACAAAAGCGCGGATACTTATGGCAGTCGGCGCAGCGGCCAAGCCAAACATACCGAGCAAGGCTATAAATATATGTCGGAATGCTTAAAAACGGGCTATGCACCTACGCACTGGTCTGATTTGACTCTACATTACTATTGCCAAATGTCGCTGCCCCGGGCGTGTTACACCTATGCCACCTCCGGCAAATCGACACCGGGCGGGATCAAGTTGCCTAGAGTGCAATCTTACAGCGGTTGTGCAAATGGCACACTGGATAAGGCCGCTGACTTTGCCTGGGTTGTCAAAAACCAACCGTTAGCGTTCCAGTTTGTCGTGTTTGGACAAACCCATGCGTTTAACCACGAACAAGAACAAGCCGTCCTAAATGCCTTTTACGGGGTCAGCAATCCATCCGATCAGCGCGAGTGCACGTTAAAACGCCCACGCCGCACTGAAGACCCTACTGATGGCACACATTGCCTAGTTAATAAAACCATGTCAAAAGCGCTGGTCGGCAGGGGTGATTAATGCTGTTCGCATCAAATAAGCAGGAAATATATTCAATCACTTAGAGTACATTTTCTGCTATTTTTTATTCAGGGGCATGAGTATTTTGGTGACAAGCCGAACTATTTGCGCCGTACCGAGCAATTATCTGGGGGCAAAGACGTGGCAATTATCTCGTGGTTAAAACAAAGTTTTACCTG
>JAYVGW010000138.1:0-3689 GCA_043771735.1 Methyloglobulus sp. | reverse complement strand
TTTCTAACTGACTATGGTAAGGGATTAAAGCTGGTAATGATATTTCCGCCTTCAAGACCTATTTACAAGGACACGCTCACGTCCCAGGAAATTTTAGGGATAAGCCAGGAAATCAGCAGGATTTATTCCCCGGTGGCTTCTGTGAAATCACCAAGGTCTGCTGCAATTACGCTTTCACCGAAAGAATTGTTTGAGATAAGCGAAGAAATCACCCGAAAGTACACGCCAAAAATTCTTAACCATATTACCCATACGCCCGATCTCGTCCTGTTGCCCATTGACCCGGAAAATCTCTATGCCTCCTGGAATCTCGGTGATGCCGCGATAACCTCAACACCTAAAGACGGTTCCCTTGAAATCGTTTTAAGGATTTATCCGCAGCCGGACGAAAATATCAAGGCTACTACAAAAGTCTGGTTCGATGTCGTCATCGAAAACCCACAAACGCGACAAAAAGTATTTGTGCCAATAAAACCTAATGCAAGCGCTTATAAAGCAGCTATCGGCAAACGTGATCAGGACGACTGTTTAACTGCATTCGCAACCTCCAAGGTTGTCCATATACCCACTGGCAGTCTGGCCTCGAATCAAAATAGCGATAGAGGGACATTGCCGGGCAACATCCCGCAGGCCTTGTCGTCCATCGAGATAACATCACCTAACGCAAGAAAAAATGCTTCTGGCCAAGGCGAAAAGTAATCAGTAACGATGAAAAAGGGATTTTTAAGTATCATCCTGCATGCGCATCTTCCTTATGTGCGGCATCCTGAACATGACAGTTTTTTTGAAGAGAACTGGTTGTTTGAAGCCATCACCGAATGCTATCTGCCATTAATTGGCGTACTTGATAGGCTGCACGAAGATAAGGTGGATTACCGCCTGACACTTTCGCTGTCACCACCGCTCATTACCATGCTCCGCGATGAGTTGTTAACAACACGCTACCTTAAACATCTAAATAAGCTAGTGGAGCTCACTGAAAAGGAAGTCTTCAGGACCCGTAACTTACCGGAATATCAAAAACTGGCGCGGTTGTACCGGCGTTTTTTCCTGAATACCCTAGCCACCTACCAAAACCAATATCAATGCGATTTATTGTCAGCGTTCAAAAAGCATCAAACCGCCGGCAATCTTGAATTGATAACGTCAGCTGCGACCCACGGCTTTTTGCCAGCGCTGAGTGTTAGCGAGACCGCAGTGCGTAACCAAGTCAACATAGGCGTTAAAACTTTTAAAGCGAATTTGGGACATGCCCCCTCCGGTTTTTGGTTGCCTGAATGCGCCTATTATCCTGGCTTGGAGGCTGTCCTTGCCGAAGCCGGTGTTAAGTATTTTTTTGTCGATACCCACGGTATCGTAAATGCAAGCGAGCCTCCGCGTTATGGTGTCTATGCACCGCTGGATTGCGGAAACGGCGTAGCGGCATTCGGACGAGACCCTGATTCATCCAAACAAGTTTGGAGTTCCCAAGAAGGCTATCCGGGCGACTTCGATTACCGTGAGTATTACAGTGACATTGGCTTTGATCTTGATCTGGATTATCTTGCACCTTACATCCTTGACGGCAAAACAAGAATTAATACCGGAATTAAATACCATCGCGTAACGGGTGCGAACCTGCCAAAAGAGATTTACCAGCCGAAAACAGCCCTTGCAAAAGCGCAGCAACATGCCCAGGATTTCATCAATAAACGTCAACAGCAAATTGACGGCCTAGGCGCTACTATGGATAGGTTGCCGATCATCGTAACACCTTACGATGCTGAACTGTTCGGGCACTGGTGGTTTGAAGGGCCTGCGTGGCTGGAGCAGGTATTAAGGCTGGCAAATGAAGGGGCCAATGGCGTACAGACCGTCAGTTGTGGTGATTACCTCAAAATGCAATCGTCCCATCAAGTCGCCACGCCTTCGGCCTCAACCTGGGGCGACCAGGGTTATTCCAGCTATTGGATTAATGAGGAAAACGACTGGATTTATCCTTATCTGCACAAAGCCGAGGAAGACATGGAAAAATTGGCTTCCGACCTACAAGGGTTGGCCGTCAACCCATTGCAGGAACGCGCGTTAAACCAAGCGGCACGGTCGGTATTGCTGGCACAAGCGTCGGACTGGCCGTTTATCATGAAATCAGGGACAACCAGCGAATATGCCAGAAAACGCATAACAGACCATCTTGCCAGGTTTAATTATTTACATGATTGTATTCGGAAGAACAGGATCGACGAACGGTACTTGGTCGCGTTGGAGACGATGGATAACATTTTTCCGGAGATTAATTTTAGGGATTTTAACCCTTGAGCAGCAACATTGATGTGGAAAGATGGCATCGACGAGCTTAACCGGCTGAACTTTCGCAAAATTATCAAACTCTAAGCGTCTGGGTGGTAAAAATGTTGCTTCGTGCATCAAGTACAACTGCCCAAGGTGCGACAATTTGTCGCATACCCAAGGCCTGGGTAAGGCGTTAGACTATGATTGGCTACTGTAGCGCCCTAGCACCGCGTTGTTTGCGTCTTGCCTAATCAATTTGCGTTGTTAGTGGCCAAAGGGAAACTATATCGTTAAGCTGCATGTTTCGAGTATCTTATCGACTCGCATTAATTTCGAAACACTTTTTAATAAACGAGGTGATTATGTTACATTCCAAATCAAAAAAATTTACATTGCCATTATATTTTTGCCTGCTATCAGCGCTATTATCTCCTGCGCTAACTCAGGCAGAACTCGGTGGTAGCGGGGGTAAAGCTGCACGTGATGCTGCGGAACAAAGGGCTGCAAGAGAGCAAAAGCTTGAGAAAAGAAAACATGATGCCGAGGCTAAAAAAGCTGCTGAAGCCCAACAGGAACAACCGGCAGTAACTCAAACACCGGCAGAGGGTCAACAACAGGATAAACCGGCTGCACAATAATAGACTTGCAGGCTGTGCTTAAAGGGAAGCGCATCAGCCAAGAATATTTATCGATTCAGAGTGGTAGGTTGAGGCAATGTTCGAACTCACAGCGTAAGTGTGGATATAATTGTTGGGGTTCACAAGTTCACCCCAACCTACAACTAGCTTAGAACCATCGGGACGAAGTTGATTGTAAGCTTGATTTAGGTTGGGTTAGACGCGCGAAATCAAAATTCACAAAGCATTCAAAAGACGGTTGGGCGCGTCGTAACCCAACATTTGCCGAAATCCAAAACTTTAATGTTGGGTTACGGCTCGTCTAAAAGCCGGTTTTACTTGGCCCATGTCGATGAGCGAACCTGACCCAACGGGCTTGATGGCAAGTTTCAATATAAACAGAACGTTTTCCACAAAATAACCGGCAGAACGCATGGCTAACATCCAGCTCCTTTATGTGGAAAACGTTATTTCCCGCAAAAAAAAGGTCGCACAGCAAAAGCTGTCTTTTTTTGTACTCGTGGAAAACCTTGGGTTTAATAAGCAGGTTGAAGTTGTTTGGGCGGGCGAAAACGGCGGGTGGCAAACCTTGGCTGCGCGTTTCCACAGTAAACGCGGGGCAACCCAGGAGTTCTGGTTTGCCGAATCTAAACAGACACTCACTGCACAGAAACCTTTACCGAGGACGATCCAATTTAGCCTGCGTTACCGTGTTGCACGCATAGAATACTGGGATAACAATCAGGGCTGGAATTATGTCAGCGAAGCTGATTCCGGCATTAAAGTGGTCGGAAATAGCCC
>JAYVGW010000137.1:0-24719 GCA_043771735.1 Methyloglobulus sp. | reverse complement strand
GTCGGAATGCTTTGCATTTTCACGCCGCAAAAAACGCTCCGTGAAAACGCCCAGCGCTATCGCTTCTGGGGACTACTCGGCTTCCCGCCTCGCAGCGAGGGAATTAGTAAATGGGTCCACAGTAAGCGGATTCCATGAGATACAGCCAGTACCACTGTCAAAGAGCATTGAATTGGTATTGAGCGGGTCTGGCGACAAGCTCGAAATATTCGGGGTTTCATTGCCCACAAAAAAATCGGTAGGATCATTCGCATTCATCTTCGCATTCCTTGAGAACGATAAGGGGAAACCATAAGGATCAGTTCCGCCAATACCACGGTCTTCCACTGTTGGACGCACACCGATATTGTAGAAACCCGCGTCATAAAGCGCGACACCGCCATCGCCCATCATCATACGTTCGATATACTTGGAGCTATTGGGCCTATCACCTGCATTTGAAACATGGGTGACTGACGCTGCGGTAAATTCTGATCCTGAGTGACAAGCCATACATTCGCCTTGGATGAACAGCGTTTTTCCATGTTCCTCTTGTGCAGTCAGTTGGGCTTCTGGTTTGCTGGGGTTTTCGTAAGCCGTATCGAAACGGGAATTATCGGATACCAAGGTGGCTTCGTAAGCTTGGATAGCCAAGCCCCAAAATAATGAGAAGTTGTTTTCGGTCAGCGTATAGTTGCCCACCTTTTGGGTGTCATCCCAATAGGAACTGTTAAAAGCGTCTTGGATGAGCTTCTTATAAGTATATTCAGGCTTAATGCCGCTTACGGGTTTAGCATAAGGCCCCAGAACGCTGTCTGTCGAATCCACCTTTTGGTTGGCTAACGGTTTGCGGAGCAGCATTTTTTTGCCTAATTCTGGGAAGGCTTTGCCAGCGCATGACATTTCAAGGTCGCTCAGTGCAGGCCCAACCGCTTGTGAGGCTAAACTCGCATTGTAGATAGCTATCCTTTGTTTCATTGGGCTACCATTTTGGGCCTGCTTTGGCATAAATCTCAGTATCCGGGATTTTATTTGTGGCAAAGCTCCTCTCACCAAACGGGTCAACACCATTGAAGACGTTATTTGCCCTGCCATCCCAGAAATTACGAAAATTGTAGACTGCGTTAATGACAGTTGGCGTATTACGGGGTGCAGCTTGGCGCACCGTGTAACCTGCCACGTTAAAGACAGGCAGCTCTGAGCCAGAAGTAGGGAACCTTTTGTCACAGATTTCTTGTTTTCCAGGCGGTTTCAGGGTATTGAATTTTGATGGATAAACACCTTGGGATGAAATAACGTCATCACTGTCGTAAACCACTTCTGCATTACGGTTAGATTGTGCAGGCGGGTCAGTTACAACTATCGTGGCAATATTAACTACAGGCGCTTCAGGGGGCGCAAGTGGTTCAGCAGGTAAGGGAGGCACCCATCCTGCATCATGCTCAGGCATTACCACGCCGATAGCCGCATTAACGATTGCTTCAACGATTACGAACTCAGGAACCACGGGTTCTGGGGGTTCGACTCCCATATCTTGTTCAATTTCACCGCTAGCACCAGCAGGTTCTTTATACTTACGTAATGGAAAATCAGACTTTTTCAGCATGTAGTTAGGGCCTTTACCAGGAGATGCCAACAAAGGATCCAAAGCAAGAAAATCCAATTGATTAGCACTGACGTACGAAGACATATAATTGAATACATTGCCTACCGGCGTACCACCTAGGGAATGTCCGCTTTCGTTCCTCATTCCTGGATTGATTTGATTTTTGATACGGTTATCCCCGCCGGCGTGAAAATGGCAACTGGCACAAGCAATGCCGTCGCTACCTACCTGGGCATCCCAAAACAGCATTTTCCCCAACGCAATCAGCGCGGCCTTATTTTTAATGATGCTTGGCGCTATTGAGACGGCTTCGCCGTTTTGGTCAAGCACATAAGGTTCAGGTGCGGGTGTGCATTTAAGTGAGCGCGGGATTTCAGGGTCGATGCCCTCGCCTTCTGCCACGAAACCGGCAGGAACAGCGTTACAAAAATCCGGTAACGCAGGCTGGCCGATTATGTTTGCTTGCGCCGGTTGAGTGAATGCGACCATTAACGCAATCACTGTCAGAGTGGCCGTTAAACCAATATTGTTCGGTAACTCTTTTCGATTTTGTTTACACACAGTTTTCATTACCATACCTCTTAGATAAATACCAAAACGCACATTTAAGTTTGGGTAAATTGTACGGGGTTGAATATTTAATATAATTCGTATGATTACGTAAGTATGAGTACCTAGGTACGAATACCTATGCAGGGCAATAGTGTTTAAACAGAAAACACAAAATTTCAACCATAAAAAAAGGGAGAAGGAATTGCTCCTTCTCCCTTCCAGCCATAAGGCTGTGTTATGTCGCTCTACTTGAAATTAACACCTAATTCCTGATAAGAAGAGTTGCGGTAACTTTTCCACCACCTGAAGACCAGGCAGTGACTTGAGTATTACCGGCAGGTGAGATACCAGGCTTAGGCCTTACCGTCCAAACCCCCAAAGTAACAGGGCCTGTACCGACAACCGCACCATTTGCCGCTGTCCCCAATCTGAGGGTAATGATTTTGCCATCGACATTACCTGTACCGGCCGTGCGCCATTCGCTTTTGCTTATCCTAAACTCAGGGGGTGCTGAAAACGTTAACGCATCTTGTACAGGTGCAACGATATTTACAGTCACTGTCGCAGTGGCGGTAAGAAAGCCATCGCTAACGGTGTAGCTAAAGGTATCTGCCCCTGTAACTGCGGCATTGGCCTTATAGCTCACTGTAGTCCCATTTGTTGTTACTGTTCCCTTGGTTGGCAACACGGTTTGGCTAGCCAGGTTTACGGTCAAGTTAGCACTGTCAATATCGGTATCGTTATCTAGCACATTGATGACCACAGTCAAGCCTTGTGCCACGTTCGCAGTTTCAGGTGCCGCTACAGGCGCATCATTTACCGCAGTTATCGTTACTGTCACAGTGGCCGTATCTGTACCACCTTGACCATCAGCAACAACGTAACTGAAAGTATCAGAGCCGTTGGCATTAGGTTTTGGGGTATAGGTGACTTTTTGGTCTTTATTGACACCCGCATCACCACTAATAGCTACCGTGCCTTTAGCAGGCGTTGTTGCTGATGCTATTGAGAGAATGCTACTGCCCGTACCACTATTGTCATCGGTATCATTGGCAAGTACGTCAATAACCACACTGCCATCCTCCAGAACGGTCACTGAATCAGCTGCTGCTACCGGAGGATTATTAGTTGAAGCTACAACAGTCATTGTTACCGTTCCGGTAACCGATGCTTTACCATCTGAGAGTGTATAGATAAAGGTATCAATACCAGCAAAGTTAGCTGCCGGAGTGAACATTATCGTCCCATCAAGGTTAAGTTCAGCCAAGCCACCTTGGCTAGTCGCCGTACTAACACCCACCACTGTATTGGCAGATGAGCTAACACCGATAACACTTAAGGTATCGCCGTTTACATCACTATCATTAGCCACTACCGAAATGGTTTTGGCAACACCCGCTGGAGTCGTATCTGTATCGGCTTTAGCGACAGGCGGTGTATTAAATGCGCTTGGCACTACAGATCTGTGCTTGTGGGGTAACAGGCGAAGGGCTGACATCGCCCGAACCAGGGCCAGAGCTGGGCGGCAACGCGTTTGCCGCAGAGTGTGTAGTCCAACTTAGTAAGGCAGTCGTGAAGTTACCCGTATCATTGACACCGACTGCATTACCACCAGGGCGCAACGCGTCTGGATTCACGTAAGACAATATGCGGTCACGAACGTCACTCAACCCACTGCTTACATAGTTGGGGTCGTTGTAGGTAGCTGACGGAATGCTGCCCAAAGTGCGTGGGTCCATCGTTGTACCTTCGAACGGGAACGGGGATAACGGTTGCGCCGTAGCCTCGCATTCGCCGATACCATCATTGTTATTATCAAGACAGCCACCAGGCCCTAAACGACGGTCAAGGTTCCAAGGGATACCACTAAAAGATAAGGGAGTGCCTAGTGCATCCAAGTTGATCTCGTTAAATTCAGGCGTGGAAATGCCACCTAAACCCATACCAAAAGGAAATAAATATTGCCCGTTAGTGGCTTCGTTACCGTTGATATCCACTGTGATTAACTGTGGGGTAGCGAGCTGCATATCTGCAAACTTAAGGCCCGTCCTGGCTTGAATTTCATGCGGAATCGGACTCAATATGGCAAACTGCTCGGCGATAGTGCCTCCTCCGGCCGAACAAGGTGCAAGCGCCCCAAAGCGAGCATCACTCTGCAAATGGGCACAAGGATTCAACCTTGGTTTAGTGGCGATGGCAAAATCCACATCATGGCGAATTTTAAAAATATTAGCCCCAGCACCCACTAATCCTTGGGCAGTACAAGTTCCTGGGCCTCCGGCTGCATCGCAACCTGTCGATGACGCTAAAGGAAACTCATGCGGAGAATTCGTCTTGGGGTCATAATGGATAGACCAAATCATGACATCCGCTGGCGCTAAGGTGGCGTAACCAATAATCAAGGTACGGGCGCGTTGGTTTTGGAAACCCGGCGCGTCTATTTCCACTTCATCCAGAAACATGTAGTCAGGTTGAGTAGGATCATTAGGCTTGGTGGAAAGTGCGACCGATACCCCCGAAGAGTGGGCAGATAAAAATTGCACGCCGCCAATAAATTCATAATTACCTTCTGCGGTAATGCTATCGCCAACCCGGATAGGCGCAAAACGCCGAGAATCGTCCACTGGTTGGCCATTATTGACAGTGCGGTTAGCAATTGGGCAAAGCACATCGCCATTGCCACTGGCATCGGCTTGGGTAGTGGTTACCCCCAACCCTAACGTATCTGTGAAAGACCGTGGCTGGGTACTTGGTATACACAGTGGGTAGCCTGTTGAGAACACGTTAGTATAGTTGTCGCCATCCAAGGTAAAACGAGGATCTGGGCTACAGTTAAGGCTGCCAGACTTACACCCTAGGCCCTGCTGTATGCTATGGCGGCTATCCGGGTCGTTGAGGCGAACCATGACACCACCCGTGTTTGTACCCACTTTACCATTCACCCGAAAATAACCATCGGTGTAGTTGATAAAAGTGATTTGTCCGGTGACAATCTCAGCCGCTTTTTGGATAAATACATCACCAGCGATGACATTGCCATTATCTATCCGAGTGGCCATGACGGTTGCAATACCACCCGTGCCAGAAGCATTACATTTATCGCCTTTAGCCAAACCGGTTTCCGTCTGCGTTTGGCATGAAGCAGATGCTTCGGTAAAAAGCTCTTGTAAGGTCAGCCGGTTGGCGGGCAAGTCGATCAACAGGTTTTTGGGGACAATAATATTTTGACCGCCAGCGACAATAACACCGCCAGACCAGTGGTCGTTAATATCATTGACGGTAATTTTTTCAATCTCACCTACAACTGGCGCGGTGACAGGCACTGCATGTACCTGTGAGGACCACATACCAACCAACAGTGCTAGTGACACAACAAATGTGCTGGCAAATATTTGCTTTTGCCTTGCCCCAGCAGGAGGGTAGGTAGCCGTAGTTTCAAGCCGTTTGTTCATTTCATGAACTCCTAAATTGTAATAATGATGCATAATCGGCAATCCCAGCCCAGACTTATGCGAATATTGGCAGTGATAGTTACCGCGCCCGCCATTTTTTGAGCAGTTAGCTCGATTTTCCCTTCTAAAAACTTCTAACCCCAATGCTGTTTCTCCCTAGCCAAAAGCGGTTCAAAACAGCATTGGTTTGATGCTTTAACCCATCATTTCCGATAATTTTGGCCTACTGCCATTGGGCTCCATCCAGCGCAAGTATTCGGCAATATATTTAGGATCGCCCATAGCAGGGCTCATGCCCCATCTTTCGATAGATTCAATGCCAAATTTAACGACACCGATGTGCTGGGTCTTATCCTTATCTAACGCTGGATCAGAAAAACTAAAGCCAAGGCTCTTTCTCAGCATTTCAATATCCGCCTTTTTGCCAGTAAGGAATTTCCAGCCCGGTTGGACGTGGAACAGTTCGGCATAGGCTTTTAAAATTTCCGGCGTGTCGTGTTCCGGTTCCAGCGAGATGGAATACATGAAGATATCCTTACCAACCCGGTCTCCCAGCTCTTTCTGGACTTGCCTTAAGTTAGCGGCCATCCCCGGGCAAATATCGCCGCAACGTGCATACATGAAGTTAATCATGACGGTTTTGTTTTTGATCAAATCGTCATAAAACTTAACCACCTTGCCTTCGTGTGTGACCAAAGGGACGTTCGGGATAGCACTTTTCCTGCGCTCGGCCACATTGGTTTTACTCGGCATTAATCGTTTAAAGCTGGCGGAACTTGCAGGTAAAGCCGCCAAAGCAGCAGCTCCCAAAGATGCACCCGCCATGTTTTTAATAAAATCTCTTTTGTTCATTGCTATATCCTCTTAAATATCTGGCGAATTACTTACCGGCATTGGGGTCGCTGGCGGGTACAATCTTCCATCTAGCCATCATGGCGTGGTCCTCATGCACAACGTTGTGGCAATGCACAGGGTAATCACCGTACCAATCACGGAATTGCATATAGAACGTGACTTTGCCTGTACCCGATGTCCCTTGGGCTGCCTGGCCTATCCGCACGACATCTTTTCTGGACAGGTCATCGAGTGCCGGGTAACTGCCGTTGCGGCTTATGATTTGGAATTCTTCATGGTGAATATGCACTGGGTGCGACCATCCGCCACCTGAAGTAAACGTCCATTCTTCCGCCGTGCCTTCAACGGGATACGTACTGATTTTTGACGGATTAAAAAACTCGCCATTGACTGTCCAAGCGCCATTTTTGGTGTCGAAGCTGAACGTGCGTTTCTTAACGACCGGATTAGCGGCACGGTCAGGCATAGGAACCATTACTTGAGTTTGTAGCGTGGACAACGGCGCACTGTTGTCTACAACGGTTTCGCCTGAAACGATAAATTTCAGTAATTGAGTTTTGCTACTGGAAGGTAGGATTTTGCCGGTAGGGCCTTTCCCGCTGGTTTGTTCCAGACGGTTTTCCAGATAAATTACCGTGCCAGGTGCATATTGGCTAAAGTCGATGATAACGTCGGCACCGTTCAGCCACGCCTAAGCGTATGCTGGAAACGACTTGCGCCCTGGGCAATAAATTTCCGCAATTGGCAATGCGGGTCATTTTGGTGCCGTTGCTCAATGAAAATTCATAAAACCGTGACGGCCCTGCATCCAGGAAACGA
The DNA here is from genome assembly GCA_043771735.1 of Methyloglobulus sp. Classification (GTDB taxonomy): domain Bacteria; phylum Pseudomonadota; class Gammaproteobacteria; order Methylococcales; family Methylomonadaceae; genus Methyloglobulus. The sequence continues at coordinate 17,456 of JAYVGW010000137.1, read as the reverse complement.
AAACGGTATTTACGGCGTTTAACGTCCAGAAAAGGTTTAATCTTAAAGTTGACCGTTTGATGGTCGCCGACGATGCCTTCAATATTGAAGGTGTCGAAAAACATTTGTCCCGATTGGTCAAACACTTTGTCGGCAAACAGCAGGGGTATGTCGTAATCGCCGCTAGGCTACCGCAAGCCGGTGTTTTCGTCGCCGGTATCAAGGCCAATGTCATCGCTGAACAAGCTGTAGAAAGAGGCCAGGCCTTTATAGACATTCGCTGCCGTGAAATAGAAACGGTGGTCATGAAACCAAAGTGAACTTTCAGTTTCCTGCCAATCGCCCGGACACCACAAACCATTACGGTAAGTGCCATTCTTATGGGTGCTGGCAAAACCAGCTCGGACATTGGAGTACCAAAAGTCATACCATTTACCGGAATCCCAAAAGCGCAGCGGCCCACCATCAGATGTGGGCGGGTTATGGGCATTGTGTAAATGCGGTGAAATCTGGTTAATACCAAAGCCTTGATTGTCATTACCATCCTTAGGCAAGCCGTTGTACATACGCATCAGCACCGGCTTGCCATAATGTGCTTTGAAGCGCAACACGCCGGTCGCGAACTCGCCATTTTCATTAGGGTTCATATCTACGTAGGTCTAGACTTTTGAATTAAGACCACGGCCATCGCTATCGGAATAGAAATTCCAGTCGATCTCCCTTGCCATTAATTCATATTTGGTGCAGGCACCAAGGCCGCCCAGTTCATCCCAGCGCTGGTGTTCTTCAGTACGCGCTTCTGTGAAATCTTCAAAATCACCGAGTGCACCTTTACCTGGGTGCCAAAGTGTGTGCTTTTCCTTGCATCCTTCGTTCTCAGGCAATGGGCCTTGGAAATTGCCTACAGCAACCGGTGTTTTGGGGATAGGCAATGGATCCGCCCAAGGCTTGGTGCAAGGTGGGCTGATGATGGTGGAAGAACCGCTTGAACCGCCATCAGCTTGCGCCAAATTAGGCAGAAAATCCTTTCCACCGATAGCAGCCAAACCACCCACACCAGCAGTCAAACCCATTTTGAACAGTTCCCGGCGGGTCAATTGCGCCTCTTGAATGTCCCTGACTTCTTTCATATAACGCGCAACAGCCTTTTCTTGCCTGCTGAAGTTTGTTGCTTTGATAATTTTTTTAAACATCACACTTGCCTCTCTATTGAACTGTTGCGCAAAGCCACGTACACCCTCTAATTTGCTGAATCTTTGTGGTTGGTATTTTTTCGTTGATTAATAATGTACGCTGATTAATTTGTAAGAAAATACGTACGAACACCTAAATAAAAATACCTAGCATAAGAAACCTCTACGCAAGTTGATTCGCCCTGGTTAAGCGGGATCACCATGAACGGACTCAATCCACCGTTCGTGGTATCCACTTAAGGGTTTAACCAAAGATTCCTAAGAGAGCGTTTAACGCCAAACAGACACTACCCTTTAAAAATTCCCAAGTTTTGTGGATAGCATTTCTTCTTTGATTAGTAATGTACATTGATTAACCCATAAGAAAATGGGTGCTAATACCTGCGTCGTTGTGGAAAATTACCTTTCTTGTTCTATAAAAATTCGACTGGCTTTTTTTCTAGCGCTATCTCGCTTATTGGGCTTTATAACCCCCTAAGCAACGCTATTGGTTTGGCTCGATTATGTTTGAGACTTTTCGGGCTAGGCTTGGAGATGCCTTCTGCCTGCTTGAGGCTTTGGCAATATTTTATTGTCGATAAAAGACGGCTAATATCCGTATGAATACTTAAGCCTGGATATCAAGGCATTTAGCTTTTATTTGTTACGAGGAGTGAAACGGAATAAGTGATGAGAGCGCAAAAGCGCGTTACTGGAGGAATGCTTATAGCTGGAATACTGAGATTAGATAACTTACTGATTAGCAAGGAACAACCTTGCTAATCAATCGTATGCGGTTTCTTTGTTAAGCCTCGGATCGAACGCGGTAATTCTCAAAAAAAAGATGAAAAATATTGCTTAAGAAAAGGGGATGGGCTATCCGTTCAACATAAATCTGAGGCCAGTCATTCAAAATCAAACCGATCCGGCAACCAGCCGTTTTTGACGCAATCGCGGAAACACCAGGCTTGTGTGGTTTCGGTTTTGTAGCTCCAAAAAAACCAGCCCAAGTATTTTTCATACGTTGCCAGTTGTGCGGAAGCATAAGCCCGATAAGCAACGTCCATTTGAAATTTGTCCATGTGTTCCAGCGCGTGGTTATAAGGCCCTTCTGCCCACAGCGAAACCACATGTAAATCCAAGCCCAAACTCCACTCACCCACATACGTCCATTGCTGCATTTCCTGGATGATGGCATCGGCTTCCTGTTTCAAGTCCACGACAGTTTTTGTGACGTGTTGGTAAATATCAGAATCAATATCTTCCCGTGCGAAGCATTGGTAACGGTGGATGTCGAACACCACGTTATCGAATTCGGGCACTTTCATAAAGCCCAGGTATTCGCGGTAAGACCTAAAACCGTCATGGAAAACCACGGCTACATCTTCTGGTTGGCAGTATTTGCGGATACGGTGATAACCGTCGATGTTATATTTCTTCAATAAGTCGGTATCCACGTCCCAACGCGGTTCGTTCAATACCTCAATCCCGTGCAATGCAGGTCGTCCGTGATACCTTTCTGCTAATTGTTCCAGTACCCACAGGGAATGGTCAATATAGCTTTCATCCGTGTGCCATTCGCATACATCTTTAATGCCGCCATTATCGAAACCGTTTTGACACCCAGGTGCGGCATGTAAATCGAGGACGATAGCCAAACCCAAGTCTTCCGCCCATTCAAAGGCTTGATCGAGAATGTCTATACCGCCTACAACAAACGGATGTTGATATTCGCCATACGTCCTGTGGTACGGGTAATTCGCGCCGAAAATCCAATGCCCTATCGGGATACGCACGGCATTGATGCCAATACTTGCCAGCCAAGCGAAATCGTCGCGGGTGATAAAAGTTTGCCAATGGTGTTTTAGTCTCGTTTCTGCCGCACCGCCCAATTCCACGCAGTACGTGGTTTCATCGGTTGCGTTGAGCCCCTCAAATACGCTTGGGGTCATCCATTTTTCCAGCACCAACCAACCGCCTAGGTTGACACCGCGTATTTTTTTGCCTTTTTTATTGGTTAATGATTGGGTCATGGCCTCTCCTCTTGTTTAGTTATCGACATAAAAATAAACACGACTATATTTTCAGCTTACGCTGATGAAAAGCTTCCGCCGTCGGCTGATTGGTAATGCTAAGGATAGCAGCATCCGGGAGTTCTTTGTCCAATAGTACCAGCATTTGTGTTTCACCGTCTGGCGTGAGCGAATCCAAGGCTTCCTGGATAAAAATCCACTTGGGACGATACAATAAAACGCGCACCAATCCTAGGCGCTGCTGCTGTTCACGCGAGAGCAGTTGTTCCCAGGATTCCTCCCGGTCAAGTTGCTTGACTAACTCCCTAAGCCCTGCGAGTCGTAATAAGCGTTCTACATCAGGCCGTTTGACTGACGTTATGGTTTTGGGATAACAGATGGCTTCCAAAAGCGATCCTGTAGGCAAATAAGGTATCGGCGGCATGAAAAATAGCTCTTCATCCGCCGGGACTTCAATATGCCCTGATCCCCAAGGCCATAAGCCTGCAATCGCCTGGAACAGCTTTGCGCCGGTACTGGCATGATCAGAAATCAAGACCCGCTCACCCGCCTTAATTTCTGTGTTAATGGCTGCGGAAAGTGTCTCATTCTGTAAATTAGCTATGGATACGTTGGTAAACCTTACAACGGAATTTTGGGTTTTTTCGATGCAAATTTGGTGCGAATTAAGGCAAGAAATCTCATGATCGAGGTCGTCCAAGGCTTTCACCAAACCCAACACCCGCTCAACCGATGCCCGCCAATTGGCGATTTCAGCCATACTGTTCACCGGCCAAGACAGCGCATTAACCATGTGCTGAAATGCCTGCACGGACTGCATCAAGGTACCCAAGGAAATGGCACCAGTAATATAACGCGGTGATGCAGCCAAAACGGGCAACGCCATCGTAGTAACCGAGTAACCCGTAGTGAACATCTGAATTTGCTTCCAAGCATCTGTTTGCTGCTTATAAGCGGCGACAATCGCTTGAAATGAGCCAAGAAACCGTTCCTGTTCATTGCTTTCGCCTTGGACCAAGGCGATGGCCTGGGAATTTTCTTGCGCTTTAATCAAGCCATGCCGGTAGTTGGCTTCCTCGCTTTGCCGGACATTGGTTGCATGGGTAAGCGGTTTTCCTGTCCACCATCCTAAAACTGAAGCGCACGCCGTATAAATGATTGCAATCCAAACCAAATAACCCGCCACGGTGAAGGAAAAGGCACCTAGACTTAAAGTGACTGTACCCGATAAGCTCCAAAGGATTTCAGTAAAACTGCCTAACAACAAAAGACTGTAAAACAATGAATGTCCCAGTGAGATAGTGTCTTCGGTTGCAATGCGGATGTCTTCTGCGATACGCCCATCGGGATTGTCATGGTTGCCTTTTGCCAAAAAAGTCAGTTGATAATGACGGCCTTTATTCATCCATTTGGCTGTGACCTTTTCCGTCAGCCATAAGCGCCAGCCAATCAGCAAGCGGCGTTTTACGATTAGGTGTGAGGTTGTAATTGCAATATTGGCAATAAAAATCAGCACTAACAACCCTGCCTGCGTGATTAAACCAGACATTGACCTTTGTTCGAGGGCATCAAACAGGGCCGCATTCCACTCCGTAATCACGACGGCCATAGCAATTTGCATGACCGTAAGAGCAATAAATAACGCCGTCTCTATGCGGATTGTGCGCTTATTCTCAGAATTCCAAAACGGCCCAGCCAGTTTTGCAAACTGGACCAAAAAACTATCTTGACCTGACATTGAACTGTTCCTTATTAGTATTGGGCGGTATTATCTAGGAATTTTCATACTTTCAGTTATCGTATTATCAGTAATAATAGCTTACCGTTTTACTGCCCGATTGAACACAACAATATCACACCGGAATCTGACCATGACGCTAACAGGGACGCCAACAAAAATCATGAATATTGCCCACAGGGGAGCCAGGGCGTTTGCGCCTGAAAACACCCTGGTCGCCTTTGGTAAAGCCAAAACCTTAGGTTGTGAAATGTTCGAGATGGACGTACGGATGACCAAAGATGGCGAGGTTGTCGTATATCATGACGAACAACTCACGCGCTGCACGGATGCCAAGACCAGATTTCCTGGCCGCGACAGTTACAAGGTTTCTGATTTTACCCTGGCGGAGATTAACCAGTTAGATGCGGGTAGCTGGTATGTCGAGCAATTGGCACTTCCAAGTACAGAGCGACAACCTTTTCTGCAAAGCCTGACGGATGCCGAAATAGCCGAATTTATCAGCCCTTACGAACGCCATCTCTATGGTTCTGGCAGCATCAACATACCGACGCTTGCCGAGACCTTATATTTGGCTAACGAGCTGGATTTAATGGTTAATATAGAACTCAAATCCCAACCGGACACCGATGCGGCGCTCGTTGCTGCGGCAATAAAAGCCGTGGAAATGATGAAAATGGAAGACCAAATCCTGATATCTTCATTTGAACATGATTTGTTAAGGCAAGTGCGGCAGCAAACCAAAAAAATTGCCACCGCCGTCCTCACCGGCAACCCTATTAAAGCCTCCCTTACTTACCTGCGAAAACTTAAGGCGAATGCTTACAACATCGGTTGCTACCAAGATTACAAACTCAGTGGCTTTGGCGACTTGCCCGGCAAGCGCTACCTCGCCCACATCGGTAAGATCAGTAAAGCTGGCTTAGGTGTCAATATCTGGACCTGTAACGACCCAGAGGAAATGGCTTATTTAATAGCTTCAGGGGTGACTGGCTTGATTTCTGATTACCCTAATCGGGTGCGTGAGCAAATTATGGCTCATCCACAATAAAGATAGAACCATCCCGCCCATAGATTCTCCCGCACGGTTACCTACGCAGACTGATTGATCAAACTGTTAAACAGCGTGGAAAAATAGCCAGGTAGTGTCGAACGCGGTACAACTCCACACTGGCGCAGTGTGGACAGGCACTTTTCCCTCAAAGCAGCCTTCAATCAAGTCCAGGACCTTGGCCTCGTCGGAGGCTTGTTTCAAGGCCGCACCCAAGCGTTTGCGCTAATGATGGCCCAGGCCACGACTGGCAGTGATTAATCGCATGAATTCGGCGTTTTTCATGATGTTCTCCCAGTGAAACCCTAAACAAACCACTAGCCTGGGGAAGCAGATAAAAATTCCATAATTAACGGTGACATAGCCTCGTCAAAAAAAATCGACAATTATTTCATAAAAATATGACAGGAATATGAACCTTTAACATTCTTTTTGGAATATACCGTGCAAGAAGCTAAAAAACAAAACTGAATGAAGGTTGTGTGAGCCGTGAAAAACGATGGGTTCAGTTGTTATCTTTGTTAGTGCCGGTCTTATATGGAGTCAAGGTTATTTATGAATACACAAAACCAAAAAAGAAAAATTGTTGTTTATTCGCATGATACGTTTGGCCTGGGCAACATTAGGCGAATGCTGGTGATCGCCCAATCCTTGGTTGAATCGGACCCTAATACGTCAGTGCTGATCTTGTCGGGTTCGCCCATGCTCCATGCCTTCCGCATCCCACCTCAGATTGATTATATCAAGCTGCCTTGCCTTACGCGTACCGTAAAAGGGGAGTATGAAGCAAAATTCCTCGATCTCGATTACGAACAGATCTTGCGTTTGCGCAGTAACCTGATTGAAAGCGCGATCCTTGATTTTGACCCTGACTTGATTTTGGTGGATAAAAAACCGTTCGGTGTCGGTGATGAATTGGCTGGTGCGTTGGGGAAGTTACAGCGACGGAATCATCGCGCCAAACTGGTTTTGTTGCTTCGGGACATTCTCGACAGCCCCGAAAGCACGATTCGTATTTGGCAAAAGAACGGTTATCACCGCGCTATCCAATCGTTTTATGACCAAGTTCTGGTAGTCGGGTCGCCCGAAGTTTTCGATTTACGCAAGGAATACCAATTCCCTAGCGAAAGCTATGACAAGGTACGCTTTTGCGGTTATATCGCACGCGAAGCGGGCCGGAGTTCAAGGCAACAATTGCGCCAGCAATACGGTTTCGGTGATGAGCGTTTGGTGTTAGTGACTCCAGGCGGCGGCGAAGATGGCTATCAACTGCTGAAATGTTACTTGCAAGGTCTACGACTGCAAAAGGATGTTGAAGACACAAAAACATTAATCATCTGCGGCCCGGAAATGATTGAAAGCCAGCGGAACCATATCGTTGCCTTAATTGATGGCTGTCCAAACATAATCGTGCAAAACTTCACCGATGACATGATGGCCTGCATGGATGCGGCAGATCTCGTGATTAGTATGGGTGGATATAACACGGTTTGCGAACTATTGACGCTCCATAAACGGGCTATTGTGGTGCCCAGAGTGATGCCAGTGCAGGAGCAATGGATTCGTGCGGAGCGAATGGCAAATTTAGGGTTGCTGCGTGCCATCCATCCCGAAAAAATGACCCCTTCCATTTTGATGGCGACAGTCCAGGACGAGTTATCTAAATTGAATGTTCATCCGCGCAGTCTCTATCAAATCAATCTCAATGGCCTTTCAGGAGTTTGCGATTCAATTAACCAGTTGATGGACAACGACCAAAATGCCGGTGACAGTAAGCAGATAAAATTTCGACCCGCCAATCAACAAGGCATAAAAGCTAATCGACTATCGGGTGCGGTGCGGCCATGAAGCCAGTGTTCAAAGCTGTTAAGAACAATGTCCAAATTGGCTACATCCTGAAAGGTTATCCACGCACTTCAGAGACTTTTATCACCAATGAAATAAGGTTATTGGAAAAAATGGGGGTAGGTTTAGCCATTTTTTCCGTCAAGAAGCTTGAAGGGGAGAAAAATCATGCGATGGTCAGGGACATCGAAGCCCCAGTCACTTATTTGCCCCAAGCCGACCCATTAAGCGAAGCGCGTTTTAGCCGATGGCTCATCGATAACGTGCCGAAATTTTCAAGTAGCCATGTACAGTTGTTTAAAAAGAAACCACTGGCATATTTGAAGGTTTTTCTGGAATGCTTAGTCATGAGCATTCAATACCGCAATGGCTTGTTTGAAATGCCTAGGGAGGTTTTCTTTAAAGAATTTCTACAAGCCGGATTCGTCGCCAATGCGGTCATGGAATCAGGACAAATTCAACATTTACATGCCCATTTTTGTCATGGCTCAACCACGATTGCAATGTTTGCCAGCAGAATGACCGGCATCCCATTTAGCTTTACCGCTCATGCAAAGGATATTTATTTAAAGGAATTGAACCCTGGCAAGCTGCTCCAGAACAAGATGCGACGGGCTGAATTTTTGGTGACTTGCACGGGCGCGAATGAAGAACATCTACAACGCTTGGCACCAAAAGGGACAAAAATTCATAAGATTTATCATGGCTTGGATACAAACCTGTTTGCTAACGGCGATCAGGTTTCGCCAAAAACAAACAATGAAGGGCTGCCTGTTGTGCTTTCTGTTGGAAGGTTGGTAGAAAAGAAAGGTTTCGATTATTTGATCAAAGCCTGTGCAATCTTAAAGGAAAGAGGCCTACGCTTTCATTGCCAGATTGTTGGTGGAGGTGACGGGTACACAGAAAAGCTGGTTAGCCTTATTAAAGAACTGGGTGTTGAGGACACCGTCAACTTGCACGGAGCGGTTACCCAGGAAGAATTGCGCGACATTTACAAGAAAGCGACTTTATTCGCCTTGCCTTGTTTGGTCGTTGATAACGGTGATAGGGACGGTATCCCTAATGTGCTGGTAGAGGCTATGTCCATGCGTGTGCCAGTGGTTTCGACGGACATTTCCGGTATACCAGAGCTCATAGAAAATAATGTCAACGGCTTGCTGGTGCCAGAGAAAAATGCAGTGGCTATGGCCGATGCAATCGGAAAGTTGCTCATCAACCCAGGATTGCGGCAACAACTAAGCGATGCAGGAAGGGTCAGGGTTTGCAAAGACTTTGATTCGCAGTTAACAACGCTCGACCTTAAAGATCTTTTTGTCTCCCAACTAGCGAACGGAAGCGAGGTGCTGCATGAGTGCTGTGCCAGCCATTGATACAACCCGTCGCATTGAGGTATTAAGGCCGCCTTTTAATTCCTGGTCACCAGAGGAAGTGCTGGCTTACTTCCAAGCGCGCAAGTCCATCAGCTATTTTGCCGTTGCCAATGAAGCGGAGGTAACCCGAGAAAAAATCGACAATATACTGATTAATAACTTCAATTTTAATGAAGAAAGTTATCGGCTCCAGGATCGGTTGGATTGGTTAAGTAATCCCAGCGCTGACATCGAATGGTCAATCATGCTGCACAAGTTTTATTATGCAGTGGGGCTGGGCATTGCCTTTAAGGAAACGGGAGGCCGTCGCTATGCCGAAAAATGGGTTGAACTAACGTCTAGTTGGGTAGCCGCCGTGCCTGTTGATTTTCTGTCCAGTGATGTGACGGGTCGGCGTATCCAAAATTGGGTATTTGCGCATTATTACTTTGTTAGCGAGTGCCAAGCAGAGTCAATCACGCCTGAATTTTACGTGCAATTTTTAACCTCCATCCATCAGCAAGTCAGCTACCTGTGCCAGCACCTGACACCGGCACGGAATCATCGTACGCTTGAACTGTACACCCTGTTCCTGGTGGCGGTCGTATTCCCTGAATTAAAAGATGCCGATAGCTGGTTGCAATTTGCTACCGATGAGCTGTTGAAAAATATGCAAGCGGATTTGCTGGATGACGGCGTACATTGTGAGCTATCTTCGGATTACCACCATATTGTGCTGCGTAACTTCCTAGCGGTTAGGCGGCTTGCGGCAATGAATAATATCCAGTTGCCTAAGCAAATGGATGATTGCATCAAAAAAGCCTTAGAATTTTCGCTTTATCTCCATAAGCCGGACGGGACTATCCCTTCATTGAGTGACGGCGATACGGGTTATTTCCTGTCCTTGCTGGCGCAGGGCCATGAGCTGTATGGCAGTGAAGAAATGTTGTATGTTGTCACTAAGGGCAAGCAAGGTGTTCCACCCATACATCGCTCCAGGGCATTTCCCTGTGGTGGCTACTACATATTACGCAGCGGCTGGGGTGGTGAGGATTTGGAAGACTATCAGGACGAACGCTATCTTGTTTTTGATTGCGGCGATCTAGGCGCTGGCAATCACGGTCATCTTGATCTGCTCAGTTTTGAGATGGCGGCTTATGGGCAATCCTTGATTGTTGACCCAGGCCGTTATACCTATGATGAATCAGGCGAAACCAATTGGCGCGTCCTGTTCCGTGGCACAAGCTATCACAACACGGTGTTGGTGGACGGAAAAAACCAGACCCGTTACGAATTCCACAAAGAGAAATTCAAAGTCAAAGGCCCGCATCCCGATTACGACATGAGGGCTTTTGTCAGTAAGCCAGGGTTTGATTACCTGCACGGTATTGCCCGCAGCCACGAATATCCGGTTGTGCATGAGCGGAAAATTCTATTTATTAACGGCGAGTACTGGGTCATCTGTGATGTGTTAAGGGCGGATAATACCCATAATTTCGATCTGCTGTTTCATTTGGCGGCATCGGCGCAGCATAAAGTGTCGCTTAATTGTGACCCGCATTGCTTTTCTGTGGATGCGCCGCATTTGGTGATGATGCAGCCTATATGCAAGTCTGCTACCGTGTCACTGGAAGACGGCTATGTCTCGCCAACCTATGGCGTTAAGCATGAAGCTCCGGTGGTTAAATTCAACCAACGAGGTGCAGAGTGTTGCTTCTACACGGTTCTTTATCCTTATAAAAACAAACGCCCGACACTGACAGTTTGTTCAATTCCTGTTTTTCAGGGCCATGAAATTTGTAACCCACATGCGGCTAGCTGTTTGGTCATCATTTCAGAAACAGAAGAACATGTTTTCAGGGATATGGTTTTTGTGGCAAACGAGCCAGGCGAATTTAAAGTCGATCATTACACGATCAATTCACCGATCTTTTTTCAAAGGGAAGATGAGCAAGGCCAGCTACTTGCCCAGTTTGATTATGCGGCATTGAATGCGCCCGAAAATCTCAACGAAGGTGAAGGGTAATGAGGGCTAATAATCTAGCTACTCTCGTAGAAGACAGCCTATTTATTGAGGGCTACAGCCAAATGTCTTGGAGTGCGTTATTAACTTATCTCCAAGATAGGGAGCATGTTAAGTATTTCCCTTTATCCAAAGGTGCCGCCAAACACGTAGCCAATGCTAACCGTGTTTTGGTAAATGAATTTGATTTTAATAATGAGAAGTATACGCTCGGCGAACTGTTTGATTGGCAAACCAATCCAAGCAAGGATTTGGAATGGTTGATTTTGCTGCACAAATTTTATTACCTGAAAGATCTTGCGGGTGCTTACGACTATAGCCAGGACGAGCGTTATGCTGAGAAATGGGTAAGCCTGATTGATTCATGGATTATCCAAGTCCCCGACGGCTTTATTGACAGCCAGGTGACCGGAAGAAGGCTACAACAGTGGCTATTGTCGTATCAAACTTTTGCCATTAAAAGGCGCTCTCCAGCAATAACGCCGGTTTTTTTTGAAAACTTCATGCGTTCGATCAACTCGCAAACGCATTATCTTTGCGAGCATCTCACGCCGGAAGGAAACCATCGGACGTTAGAGTTATATGCCATTTTTCTGGTCGCCGTTACCTTTCCCGAATTGCGGTCAGCGGACTGGTTTTTGGAGTTTTCCCAGCAAAAACTGGTTGAGAATATGCGCCAGGATTTGTTGCCCGATGGCGTGCACAGGGAGCTTTCGACTGACTACCATCACACAGTGCTCAAAAATTACTTACGCTTTCGTGGCTTGGCTTTACTCAACGGCATAGAGCTGCCAGCAGTTTGCGATGCGTTATTGCAACAAGCCATCGAATTTTCGTGTTACGTGCATAAGCCGGATGGCTTTATACCTGCCATAAACGATGGGGATTGCAATAGCTATCTGCCATTGCTTAAGAAAGCACATGCTTACTATCCTAATGAACACTTACATTACGTAATAAGCAAGGGCGAACAAGGAGTGCTACCAGCGCAGCGTTCATATGGGTTTACTGATAGCGGTTATTATGTGCTGCGTAGTGATTGGTCGAGCAAACCTTACAACGATGCACTCTATCTGTTTTTCGATTGTGCCAGCTTAGGGTTCGGTAGCCACGGCCATTATGATGCCTTGAATTTTGAATTGGCAGCATATGGCCAATCGTTGATTGTCGATCCAGGCCGTTACACGTACAGCGAACAGTCGGAAGATGGCGTAAATTGGCGGCATTATTTCAAAGGAACGGCAGCACATAATACGGTTGTCGTCGATGGCTTGGATCAAATGCCCTACCGTTGTGGACGGCCTGTTGACCGTGAACCTGTAACAACCCTAAAGCAGTTCGTGTCTACGACTGGGTTCGATTATTTGCATGGTCAGGTAATCAGCAATCAATATCCTGTCATTCACGAACGCATGGTTTTTTTTGTGCTGCCCGAATATTGGATAGTGACTGACCGGTTAACATCAGAAGACAACCACGACTATGATCTGTACTTTCATCTTACGAGCAGGGCGCAAGACCAGACGAGCTTAGTTGTCCACGATGTATGCCATATTATCCGCTCACCTAATTTGCTCATTGCCCAATCTAGTTCGCCTGACACCAAAGTCGCTATCGAGCAGGGCTACGTATCGCCCGAATACGGCATCAAGCACCTAGCGCCCGTTATCAAGTTTTCAAAACAGCAAGCAAGCACAACGGTTTTTAACACAGTCCTGTACCCCTACAAAGACCAACCCCCCGTGCTACAGGTAACTAAAATGCCCGTATACCAGAATGGGCGCTTATGTAAATCTTCCGAAGCATCAGCCTTGCAGATTAGCTTGAAAACACCAGAAGGAGGATGCTTTGAAGATTATTATTTTGTCAATCACGGCCCGACTGTAAACGGATACGATTTTGCCGATATTAGTTGTGCTTGCCGGCTGTTATTCCTGCGACGAGATGAATCTGGGCAAATCATTAATTTGCAAGGTGAGGGGGTTGATTTTATCCGGTATCAGTCAACGGAGTTGCTCAATAATTTGGAGGGTTGGGGTAGGGTAAGTTATCAAGACAAATCGCTTACGCTTTCTAACAGCGCTACCGAAAAAACCATCACATTGACTGAAATGGATGGTTTTCCGGCCTGGCCTGTTTTATTGTCAGCATTGTGGGGCAGCAAATGACGCTATCAATTTGCGACCCACAATTTCCACAAATTTTGGAAGTATTGGAAGCTGACACGATGCTTAAAGTCCTGCAAAAGGCATTGCTCGGAACAGCGTTATCTACCTTAAAAGTACAGCATTGCAGTGTCGGCGAAAAACGCCATAAACCCGGCAAAAGCTTCTTGCTGTCGTATCGTCTTGGGATACAAGATAGTTCAACAAATATCCATTATGAGCAGCTTTTATCGGCACAACTATGCCTTCCTGGGCGTGACTGGACTGAATTTAAAGCTTGCCTTGATACGCCTACGCATTCGCCGACAGGAATCCCTTCGGTTAGCTATATTCCTGAGGTGAATATGTTGCTTTGGGCTTTTCCCCATGATCGCAAGTTGGTGCATCTGCCTAAACTGCTGGATACCGAAAAGCTGTCCCTGTATTTCAAAGCCCACTTATCTGAACTTAAGTCCTCGGAACACATCGTCGCAGTTCAGGCCAAGGTTATGCACTATTTGCCAGAATGTTCCTGCATGATCCGCTATACCTTAGCGGTTGCGGATGAATTGAACGCAGGTGAACTTCGGCAAATTATCTTGTACGGGAAAAATTACCGTGATGACAGCGGCGTTGAAACCTATGCCATTATGCAGCAGTTGGCTGTGCAAGCTGATTATTTTGCGAAACCCTACTATTACGATGCCGAAACCAGGACTTTATGGCAGTCGCATGTGCCAGGAGAACCGTTTGAATGGACATCAGCGTTGCACTCGAATCACGACCTGATCGCCAAAGTAGCGGCATGTATTGCTGCATTCCATAGTCGCAGCTTGGATAAGGCGGGACGCTACGGTTATTCCGACATAGAAAAACAGCTTAAAGCCACTTGCGACATTGCTTCGGCTACGGACTTAATGCTGGGCGAGCAAGTGCTTGCCGCAGTGCAAGCAATACGGCTGAACCATGCTCGGCTAAACTGGGCTGATATGTTTTTTACGCCTATCCATTTGGACTTGAAAATGGGCAACCTGCTTATTTCCGATGAGGGCGTGTCGTTAATCGACATGGATTGTGTACGGCTGGGCGATCCGTTGGCTGATGTTGGCAGCTTTGTTGCTAATCTGTATTTAAATGGCCTTCGGTTTGGTTCAACTTTGGTTGAGATTGATAAAGTTGTAGCTATTTTTTGTGATAAATATAGCGCTGTGGTTAGCTGGGTTGTCGATCATGCCAAGTTGGATTGGTATATATCCGCAGCATTGATTCATGAAGTGGTGCGGCGAAGCCTACGACAACAAGATATTGAACGTCTAAAGCAGGTCAGCGCGGTTATTGGACTGAGCAACCGTTACAGTGCGCTTTGCTGCAAGGATATTAGCGGAGATTCCTATGCCTCAAAATAAGCTTAAACGGCTATTTTTAGCCAGGCACGGGGAAAGCGTGGCGAATCAGCAAAAGTTGATTTCCGGGCAACTGGACGCGCCGCTGACGGAGAAGGGCAGGAGCCAGGCGCAATGGCTGTGCGATGTCTTGAAAAATGAAACGCTATCGGCCATCTATGCCAGCAGCTTGAGTAGGGCTATGGAAACGGCAAAGCCTACCGCTGAATATCATGGCATTGATATTCAAACGGTAGACAGCCTTAAAGAAATACATTTTGGTGTATTGCAAGGCATGCCTGCCGATGGGTCAGACAAGGATGCGCAAGCGCTGTGGCAGGCAAAAACAGCACGCAAAGAAAACGACAACATCCCTGGCAGCGAGGACTCCCGTGCCTTTAAAAATCGGGTCACGGCGTGCCTTGAATTCGTGTTGCGGGATTTGCAGGGTACTGCATTAATCGTCGCGCACAGAAATACCAACGAAGTGATACTGTCTAACCTACTTGGTTTTGGCTCGTCTGCTGACAAGGCTATCAACGTCAAAAACAAGTACCTCTACGAGATTGAGCTTGGTGATTCGCCAATAATCACGACCATCCGGCTGGGCGGCGAATTTCATGGCAAGAAATTTATGGGGCTGAAAGATGATTGATGCCAACCATGAATTCGCTGTGTTTATGGATGCAGCCAAAATGAAAACCGTATTCCAGCAAGAACTCCCTGATTGTTCATCAGGCAGTTGGCGGCTGACCGACTGCCAAATTCAACATCCACGCTATAAAACCTATTTGAACCCCAAATCCCGCGACAAGTCATTTCTTGCGCTAGCCTATCATTTGGAAGGAATCAATGAGCAAACCCATAAGGCGGATAACCGGATGCTGTATGTGAAGGCTTATCTGGGGGAGCGCAGCCAAGCCGAATATTCGAAAGCCTGTGCCAAAGTAAATCCATCTCAGCAAATGACGGTGCTGCATATCGGTAAATACGGCATGGTCGGCTGGTTTTTTCCTTGCGACCCTGCGTTTCCCTGGCTGTCCAAAGTGTTGGATAAGGAATTTATTCGGCGTTATTTTGCTGGTTTTTTATTGCTTCAACAGGATGCCCCGGCATGTGTCATAAAGGCCGTTGCCCTAAGTATCATCAATTACCGCCCAGAAATCCGCTGCACTTATCGTTACGATATTAAGCGGCTGTCAGGAAGCATACAGGCCTTATACGGCAAAACCTTTGCCGATGAGGGCGGGGCAGAGATCCATCGGCGCATTGCGGCTTTATATCAGCGGGCACAAAAAAATGCCGGAAGTTTTGTGATGGCACGGCCACTGGGTTACGACTCTACACTCCGTACGATATGGTTGGAAGGGCTGGATGGCAAACCACTGCTAGAGAGTATCAACAAACAAAATTCGGCTATGTTACTGGCTCAGTTAGCGAGGCATTTGGCAGATTTTCATCGCACAAGTCTTACTGGATTAGGAGTGCTTTCGGAGGATGAGCAACTGGTCGAAATCCAAAAAAAATCTGCGAAATTGCAAGCCGCTTTTCCTGCGTTAGCAACGCGTATTGAAGCTATTTTGATTAAGCTGAAGGCGCAAAAACCTGGCTTGGGTTTGGATTCCATGCGGCTTAGTCATGGCGATTTTCACGTCCAGCAATTATTGCTAATGGACGACAACCGCATGGCGTTATTTGATTTTGACGAGCTGGCGATGGCTAATCCTTTAGTGGATGTGGCAAATTTCTCCGCTGACTTATATGCCTTGAATTTAGGAAAGCACTTTACTGAAAAGTTAATAAGCCAGCTATTCACGGCTTACAAGGCCTTGTCAGATATTGAAATTAACGATAGCCAATTCGAATGGCATTTACGTTTACAGTTATTGACTCGTGCATACCGCGCGTATATCCAGCAAAAACCCAATCTTCAGCAACTTATCAACCAATTTCTTATTGCTGCGGAAGCCGGATATGGCAATGCCTATGTTGCCAAAGAGAGGTTGATGTAATGTTCAATAAAGCCAAACATAAGCCACACAAAAAACAGCGCACAGCTTTTAGCCGGATCGTCCTTGCCCATTTACACAGGGTACGCAAGGATATTTTTTCCGCCAGTTTTTGTATCCTGGGATCGACACTAACCACGCTTATTATACCGTGGCCATTGAAATTGATTTTCGACAATGTGCTGTCAGATAAGGTCTTGCCCGAATTGCTCAAGCCATTCAAATATCTGCTAACGGATGGTGGCAGCACCCAAGCGCTGTTAATTCTTTGCGGCAGTATGGTCGGTATTGCCCTGGTGAGGGGGTTCTTTGCGTACTACCAACTATTTCTGACCTCCAGGATCGGTTATCTGCTGGTCTATACCTTGCGTAGTGAGTTGTTCAACCATTTACAACGCTTGTCGCTGTCGTTCCATCATAAAACCCGCACTGGGGAGTTGATCAATAAGTTAACCAGCGACACCAATACCCTGAAAGATGTGTTCGCAGATTCTTTGCTAACTTTTGCGACTCATGTGCTTACCGTCACGGGCATGCTGATCATTATGTTCAACCTGAATATGGAGCTGGGTTTGATCGTAATGATTAGCTTCCCTGTGTTGTTTTTTGCGATTTACCTGATCTACAGCCGGGTCAAATATTCGGCCAGAAAGCAACGGCATAATGAGGGGCAGTTAGCTTCACGAGTTGCTGAAATTTTGAGTGCCGTGCCTTTAATCCAGGCTTACGGT
>JAYVGW010000136.1:0-18155 GCA_043771735.1 Methyloglobulus sp. | reverse complement strand
ACAGAATTAAAACCAGGTGAAACCTTGCTGATACCGACCGGCCTTGCCATCCATATCAGCGACCACCACCTGGCCGCCGTCCTTTTGCCCCGGTCAGGCTTAGGCCATAAGCATGGCATTGTGCTGGGCAACTTGGTGGGTTTGATCGACTCCGATTACCAAGGCCAAATATTCGTGTCCTGCTGGAATCGCGGCAATACCGCTTTCACCATCAATATCGGCGAACGGATTGCCCAAATGGTGTTTGTCCCCGTGGTGCAAGTCGAATTGGAGCAAGTCGAGGATTTCAACGAAAGCCCCCGGGGTGCGGGTGGTTTTGGCCATACTGGCCGAAGTTAAGCTGTTTATTGTTTGAGGTGTATTAAATGCAACGCTTGGTTTCTATATTGGCGGCAATTTGTGTGGCAATGGTTTTAATTGCAGGCTCCGGCGCTTTTCTGCTATCAAAAATCTTTATCGCCCAATCGAAGGTGGATGCTGTCTCGGCAGTTGCCAAAGGGGTTTCTTTGACCCTTTCAGAACAAATCAACCTGCTTAACAGCCTGTTAGATAAAATGGCGCAGAACCCTGATCTTATCAATGTAGTGGCACAAAACAACCCCGAACTCCTGGCAAGTGCAGAAAAAAGACTGGCCGATCATTTCCCCGGCATCCTATCGATAAAAATTTTACTGCCCGATGTGACGGACACCAGCAAGAAAACCAATGCCGACATGAGTTTTGCAGACCTTGATATGGCACGAAAAACTTTTGAGCAGAACCAGACAACTGCCATTCAAGGCGATGTCGGTGTAGACAGGCATCTAGCCATAGCCCGTAGAATCGTGCAAAATAACGCTGTGATAGGCGTTGTCTTAGCGGGGATTAACTACGATTTTATTAGTAAAATGTTTTCTAACACTACGGTGGAGAAAGGCTATATAGAATTGAGGCAAGACAAGCTGGTACTCGCCACTAGCGGTGAAAAACACGGTGAAGAGGAAATTGACAATAACCCTATCAGCGTACCTAACACCGACTGGAAGCTCTATTACGACAACAGTAGCACGGCCTTTTCATTGATGGTTGGCGTTGTATTGATACCTGCGTTAGTAGTTGCGCTAGGTTTTGTGACGGGTTACCGGAAACTGTCCAACCTACTTTCGGAGGATATGGCTTGGCTCACCAAGGCATTGAAAGATATTGTGACAGAAAAGCCATTGGGCGATTATCCGGTAAAATTGGGCGAAACCAGAAGCCTGATAGCAACGTTAGCGCAATTTAAGCGGGTCGTGAACGACAAATGGTTTGAAATTTAAAAACGGCAACCATAGGAAACTCTGAACAAGTCCTTCGACAAGCTCAGGACGAACGGTAAGGTGTTGATTCCGTTCGTGGTGAGCCTATCGAACCATGAACGGAATCAACTTGTTCAGAGTTTCCCATAGTAAATAACTAAAAGAAAGGTATTGGCCTGCTGTTTTTAAGGCACAATGACGGCTATCAGTAGGCAGCCTAAAAGACTTCAAAAAAACTTGTCTACTTGGCATTAATCCAAAAAATCTCACTGGCATTACAATTTGATTAGGGGTATAGAATGGAACGATTGTTCTCTATTTTAACATTTACTGCCGTTCTTATGATTTTGATAGCAGGGACTGGCGTTTACGTGTCCTCCAAGATTGTAGTGGCGCAAGCAAAAGAAGCCGCAGCACTCTCTTCTGCCAAGGGGGCCGCACAGACGCTTAGCGACCAAATCAAGTTGATCGACAGTTCATTGGATAAAATAGCCCAAGATCCGGATGTCATCGCAGCCATTTACAGCGCTGATGCACGCGCCCTTACCTCGATGGCAAGCCGCCTTGAGAAATATTTTCCTGCCGCGAGAAAAATCAGGTTGTTGCCCGTTGGGGTTATCGAGCCTGACGAAGTCAACGTACCACGCATGGGTTATGGTGACCTCGACATGGTGAAGGAGACATTCCAGGACAATCCACTGCCTGCCATCCAAGGCGACGCTGGCCCTGACAGGCATCTGGCTATAACCCGCAAGATTTTGCAGGGTAACCAGACAGTGGGCGTTATTCTGGCAAGCTTGAGCTTTGACTTTATCGACCAAAGCCTAAAAAATGCTGCGATTGAAAATGGCTATATGGAGATCAGGCAAGAGAAGCTCACCTTGGCAAGCACTGGGGTGAAACCTGAGGAAGCAGTAGATTTTAATAAGATCAATGTCGCCGGTACCAGCTGGGACCTTTACTACCCTGACCCTAAGAGTGCCAGCCTTGGGCAATTTGCCGTCATTTTCGGGTTCATCATCATCCCGGCCTTGCTCGCTTTGGCCGCTTTTTTTATCTGCCACAAACAACTCTCCGTATTGTTGGCCCAAGACCTAGACTGGATCTATCAAGCGTTCAAGGATGTCCTGACAGACAAGCCCAAAGGCAGCTACCCTGTTACTTTGACAGGCATGAACACAGTGATTGCCTCAATGGTGCGATTTAATCGGGAAGTCGAAAAGCAGGGGCTGGTCGCCGCTAAAAATAACGACGATGATTTTGAACTGGAAGGCTATTTTGATGAAATGCATGATTCCGCTTCAACATCACAAAAAGGCCAAGCCGGCACAGCCGTTATACAACCCGCAGCGAGTACAACTATCGAGGTAAAGGAGGAAGCAGCTATCGCCGAAAAACCGGTTGTAGCTGAGCCGGAAATAATCACTAAATTACCTGAGGCACCGCCAAAAACCGACCAGCATTCGGTCATTTTTAGGGCTTACGATATTCGTGGCATCGTGGGTAAAACGCTAACCAAAGAAATCGTCTACGACATTGGCAGGGCTTTGGGTTCCGAAGCCAAAGAGTTGGGCACCAAAACCGTGGTGGTAGGCAGGGATGGCAGAATATCAAGCCCCGAACTGGCCGAAGCCCTGTCCCAAGGCATCGTGTCAACTGGTTGCAATGTCCTGGATGTGGGGATGGTGCCCACGCCAGTGCTCTATTTTGTCGTGCATCATACCGATGGCCGCACCGGAGTCATGATTACCGGTAGCCATAACCCGGCCGACTATAACGGCTTAAAGATGATGATTAAAGGCGAGACCCTAGCTGAACCAAGAATACAACAACTTAAACAACGTATTGATAATCAAAATTATGTCACAGGCGCAGCCGGTTCGATAGAACAAAACGGCATGTTTGTGAACGAGTATATAGGCACCGTCTGCGAGGACATCCAGGTATCCCGCCCGATGAAAATCGTCCTGGATTGCGGCAACGGTGTCGCTGGTGAACTGGGGCCTTTACTTTTGAAAGCGTTGGGTTGTGAAGTCGTAGAGCTGTTCTGCACTATTGATGGCCGCTTCCCCAACCATCATCCAGATCCTAGCAAGCCAGAAAATTTGGCTGACCTAATCAAAGCAGTCAAAGACAATAATGCCGATTTGGGTTTGGCCTTTGATGGTGACGGCGACAGATTGGGTGTGGTTGATTCTAATGGCAATATCATCTGGCCTGACCGGCAAATGATGCTGTTTGCCAAAGATGTACTGGCAGGTAAGCCAGGTTCTGAAATCATTTACGATGTAAAATGCAGTCGGCATTTGCCTGACCAGATCGTCAAATATGGCGGTAAACCCTTAATGTGGAAAACAGGGCATTCATTCATGAAAGCCAAACTTAAAGAAACCGGCGCAAAATTGGCTGGTGAAATGAGCGGCCACATCTTCTTTAATGACCGTTGGTTTGGTTTTGACGATGCCTTATATTCCGCAGCTCGGCTGCTCCAGATACTGTCTGAAGATCACAGAACCAGTTCGGATGTTTTTGCCGGATTCCCAAACAGCATCAATACGCCCGAACTGAATGTTGAGTTAGCAGAAGGTGAAAATGTCAAGTTCATCGCAAGCATGTTTGCCTCCGCAAACTTTGTTGGCGGCAAAACCACGGATATTGATGGCATGCGTATTGATTTTTCTAATGGCTGGGGATTGGTGCGTGCGTCCAATACTACGCCGTCCCTGGTTATTCGCTTTGAGGCGGACAGCAAAGAAGCAATGGCGAACATTCAGGACCAATTCCGGCAACTGATGCGGAAAATAAAGCCGGACATTAAGCTACCTTTTTAGTTTTTGGAGTAACACAGAATCATCCCACCAGAAAAAATGGAACAAAGAACAGCTCACGTCATTGCTGATGTTTTAATCGAGGCATTACCTTACATCCAGCGCTTTAAAGGCAAAACAGTCGTCGTTAAATTTGGCGGCAACGCCATGGTTGACGAAGCCCTTAAAAACAGCTTCGCTAGGGATATTGTTTTGATGAAGCTAGTCGGCTTAAACCCGATTGTGATTCATGGCGGCGGCCCACAAATCGGCCAACTGCTGACAAAACTTGGTAAAACCTCGGATTTTGTCGATGGCATGAGAGTGACCGACAGTGAAACCATGGATGTGGTGGAAATGGTGCTAGGTGGCTTGGTCAATAAAGACATCGTCAACCTGATCAACAGAAATGGCGGCAAGGCGGTGGGTTTGACCGGAAAAGACGGCGATTTTATCCGCGCCAAAAAACTTCATGTTGAATCAAAAGATAAGCCGGATATGGCACAATCCGAATTAGTAGACTTGGGATATGTCGGCGAGGTCAGCAGCATCGACCCCGCTGTCGTCAATATGCTGGGCAGCAGCGATTTCATCCCCGTCATCGCGCCCATCGGCGTAGGGGACGACGGGCAATCTTACAATATCAATGCCGACCTGGTCGCCGGAAAAATCGCCGAAATCTTGAAAGCCGAAAAATTGATCCTGCTGACGAACACTCCAGGCATCCTTGATAAACAAGGCAATTTACTGACTGGGCTTACGCTGAAAGATGTCGATAATTTGATTGCTGACGGCACTATATCGGGCGGGATGATCCCTAAAACCCGCTGCGCCACCGATGCCATCAAGGGCGGTGTAGGCCGTGTGCATATTATTGATGGCCGGGTTGAACATGCCGTGCTATTGGAACTCTTTACCAACCAAGGGGTTGGGACGTTACTGCTAAGTCGTTAACCCAGTTTTTAGGGTGCGAATGGAAAAGCCCATAGAGGCTTTTCCAATATCCAATTAATCAGCCAAACTGGTTTGCAGGTAGTCCCTAAAAGCGACCCGTATATCCTGGACTTTCTTGCTGGCGCACAATTCAATACCGATAGACGAATCCCGGCAACGAATATCCAGGAACAGCTTTTGCTTGCCGTCCCCCAAATCAACCTTGGATATGGCCAGGCTCAGGTCATTATCCTTATCTGGCGTACGGCCCATAATCAACTTGCCGGACTCAATTTCAGGCTCCGTGCTGTTAGATGACGTGGAGTGTTTAGTAATAAAATCCCCAGCTATTTTCCAGGCTTTTTCACACTCCCTTTCGGTCTCGCACACGAAAACGCCCAATTCATTAGCGGCCTTGATCTCTTCTTTTTGTTTTTCACGCCGTTTTTGTTCGGCAGTTCGGGTCAGTTGTTTATAACGGGCTATATCTCCATTGAATTGCTCAGCCACCTTGTTCTTTTTTTCGATATGCTGGCTGATTTTAATGTAAGTTTGCTGGCTTTCTTTTTCCGTAGCCTTGATTTCATCAAGCAACTTTTGGGGAATTTTTTCGCCGTTCCTTTCGTGGGTCGCCGCCTCACGATGCTGGGTTTCCAGCTGGTTGTCCAAGCGTTTCAAATTACTGATGGTCAGCTTTTGTTCCGTTTCCAGCTCCTGTAACTTGGCATCGTAGGTATTCTGCAAGTCTTCCAGTTTCCTGTAAGTCACGCGCAGTGCCTTATCATGGAACATCTGCTGGTTGATTACCTTTTCCTGCGCTTCCTTCAAGGCGGCCAGCAAACGGTCAAGGGCTTCTTCGGATTTGGTTTTCGCTTTCTCCGTAACGTCCACCACTCGACCTTGTTTGCTTAATGACTCTCGACGGAACTTTGAATGTTTTGGCGGCACTTGGTCGGAAAAATAGATATTCCCTTTGTCATCGACCCATTTATACATTTTGTTTGCATGCACAACTTGGCTGGAAAGCAAGCCGAGCAAACAAGCCAGAATAGTGGTCGATTTAATGCATGAGTTCATAATTAAAGCTAAAAGTCCTATTACGTATACTGATTATAGGCTAGGAATGGCAAACTTTAAATTAAATTAACACTTTATCCCTGGTAATTTTTACGGTTTCCTTTGTCCAGCAATAACCTGCATCCTTAAAACGAAAGCGCTCATATTGCACTGTCAAATCAACTGATTAGGCTTGCCAATTGGTGCAGCGGCGGCAAAATGACCATTTTGGCCAATTGCAATAGCATAAGTGCGACTAACGGCGAAAGGTCCATGCCTCCAAAATCGGGTATGAATTTGCGGCATGTATCCAATAACGGTTCCGTCAAGCTATGGAGTATAGATGCTGCAGCATTGAAGCTGCCTGGATTTAACCAGCTCAGTATGGCCCTGGCAAACACCGCGTAAATAAATACGTTAATCAGCAAGGAAACCAAATTACCGAAAGATAACAGGGTCAATGCGCCAACACCTATGCTAAAGCCCTTTAGCATCAATATTGAAAAATCCGCCAACATCTGCAAACCTAGGGCAAGGACTATCGAAGACGTATCTATCTTGCCCACTGGCGGAATGTATCGGCGCAGGATTTTTAACACCGGATGGGTGATCTTGACCAAAAATTGAGAGATCGGGTTATAAAATTCTGCCCGGCTCCATTGCAACAGGAAGCGCAGAATGACCGCCAGGATGTACAGCGAAAACAGCGAGTCGATGATAAAAATGGCCGGATCGGTCATATAGTTTGCATTCATTAGTTAGCTTCCATTTGTTTGGACATTTCTACAGAGCGGTCCCGTGCCGCATGTAAGGCTTTTGACACCAACTGACTAAAACCGCCAGCTTCAAAGGTTTCTATCGCCTGTTGCGTCGTTCCGCCCGGCGACGTGACGCGCCTACGCAACTCGCCCGGTGACTCTGACGATTCCAGCGCTATTTTAGCCGCCCCCAGTGCGGTTTGCTGGATCAATAATCGTGCTGTGGCCTCGCTCAAGCCCAATTCAACGGCGACCTTTTCCATGGCTTCCATCAACAGGAAATAATAAGCAGGGCCGCTACCGGAAACCGCCGTCACTGCGTCCAGTTCACTTTCATTATCGACCCAAAGCGCAATGCCGACGGCACGTAAGATGGTTTCTGCCAGATCGCGTTGCTCGGGGTTGACCTTAGCATTTGCATGCAGGGCGGTCGCGCCGGTCAACACCAGGGATGGCGTGTTGGGCATACAGCGCACGATAGCGGCATTACCGCCCAGCCACTTGCTTAGGCTGGCTTGGTTAATGCCTGCGGCTATGGACACCACCAATTGCCGCTGTTGAATGAACGGTGCAATCTCCTTTGCGACTTGTGCCAGAACCTGCGGCTTGACCGCCAATACCACCACATCGACGGCATTGATGGCTTCCTGGTTGCTTTGGGTCACATTGATATTGAGGTTTGCCGACAACACCTCCAGCGTTTCTGGATTGATGTCAGACACCCAAAGTTGCTGGGGTTCATGCCCACTGGCAACCAAGCCATTGACTAGGCTTGCAGCCATATTGCCGCCGCCGATAAAACCGATTTTCGTTGTTTTCATTTTTTTCTATTACTGGGAAAGTACACGTATTCTACTCAATATAGGGTCGGAGCAGAAAATCACAAGCGCATTCTTCATGATGCAATATGCTAAAGTAAGCTAAAAAGCCCGATTCGCCTATGATTGAAACGATTTATATTGAAGAAAGCATCCAGCAACACCCGCGCGTCCAAGCCATTTTGGCGCGTTTCCCCGCCGCCAGAAATATAATTTGTGGTCGCTATAGTGAGGTTTTCAACCCAAAAGCGCAAAATTTTCGCCTGCAAAAACAAAAACCAGCTTTGATATTGGCAGAAAAATATAAAAACTTTGCCCTGGAAACGCCCTTAGGTTACGGGATGGGTGCAGACCGGAATTATTATTTTTCCCATATGCTCAATTGCCTGTACGACTGCCGTTACTGTTTTTTGCAAGGCATGTACCAATCGGCAAACTACGTGCTGTTTGTCAATTACGAGGACTTTCAGGACGAAATCAGGCAGATTTGCGATCAATACCCAACAGACGATGTCCATTTTTTTTCCGGTTATGACTGCGATAGCTTGGCTATGGAACCCGTCACCGGATTTGCCGAGCAATTCTTACCTTTTTTTGCCGCACTGCCCAATGCTTGGCTGGAATTAAGGACGAAAAGCACCCAAATCAGGAGCTTAAGCAATCGAGAACCACTTCCCCGCTGCGTTGTCGCTTTCAGTTTATCACCCGCTGAAATTGCCGACAAAGTCGAAGACAAAGCCCCGGCCTTGGAACGTCGTCTCGCAGCGATAGCAAAATTGCAGCAACAAGGTTGGTCTATAGGCTTGCGGTTTGATCCGCTGATTTACCAAACGGGTTACCAGCAGCAATATCAAGAATTATTCGAGCAAGTCTTTGCCCTAATTGACCTTAAGCAATTGCATTCGGTCAGCCTGGGCGTGTTTCGCTTGCCGGAAAGCTATTACAAAAAGATACATAAGCTCTACCCAGATGAAAAACTGTTTGCCAGTCCATTGCAAAACCAGGAAGGCATGGTCTCTTACCAAAAAGAATTGGAGCAGGAAATGATCCAATATTGCACGGAACAGTTGTTGAAACGCATCCCAGCCAGCAAATTTTTCCCATGTACAGCCTAAAACGTACCGTCCTGGTAACGGGAGCCAGCTCCGGCATAGGTCGCGCTATCGCTAGGAATTTGCTTCAGCAAGGGCATGATGTCATCGGCATCTCCCGCGATTGCAGCCAGTTCAAAGTGCCGAGGGTTAATTTCCATCCTGTGCAACTCGATCTTAGCCAGTTACAGGAACTGCCCCAGAAGCTACGCGAACTGGAGCGGGAATTCCCAGACTTAGATGCGGTCGTTTTTTCCGCCGGAATCGGCCAGTTCGGCTCGCTGGAAGAATTCTCTTACGCCCAAATTCAAGCATTAATGACCATCAATTTCACCAGCCCGTTGTTTATGACACGGGCATTGCTCCCGTTCTTAAAATCCAAAAACCGCAGTGATTTGATCTATATCGGCTCAGAAGCCGCGCTAAAAGGCAGCCGCAAAGGCACAATCTATTGCGCCAGCAAATTTGCCTTACGTGGATTTACCCAAGCTTTGCGTGAGGAATGCAGTAAAGACCAAGTGCGGGTCTGCCTAATTAATCCCGGCATGGTGCTTACCCCATTCTTCGACCCATTATCGTTTGCTCCAGGTGATGATGAAAGTAATTACCTGATTCCAGAGGATGTTGCCGAGGCGGTATCTTATGTCATCAGTGCACGGGCGAAAATGGTTATTGACGAAATCAACCTAAATCCAGCCACTAACGTTATAAAGAAAAAATAAACCCAATCCTATAATTCTTGTCTATGCTGGTTGGTTAAAATCAGGGATTTCTAAATTTTGGCTTTCCAAGATGACATAAAGAGACAAAGTATTTGGCGACGTTATACAATCTGTAGAACAAATCGCAAAATGGCCTCTTCGTGTTAGGCACTTGTTTCACAAAGACACCTTTTTCAGAGAACGTTAAATATGCTAAGTTTGATAAGACTAAATTCACAATCCTGGTTTTTTTTAGGGTTTTGGGCGTGCGTGGGGTTACTGGCTGCGGGGTATTATTTCCAGCTCGTTATGAAGCTGGAACCCTGCCCCTTGTGTATCTCACAACGCATTGCCATCTTTTTGACGGGCGTGTGCTTTTTATGCGCGGCCTTGCATAATCCTGGTCAAACCGGCACACGGCGTTATGCCATACTTGGCGCGGTGATCGCGCTGTGCGGCGGGGCTATTTCCATGCGCCATATATGGATACAACACCTACCTCCCGTCCAAGTCCCCGAATGTGGCCCAGGGCTAGACTATGTACTGAATAATTTCCCCTTCACAGAAACCTTAAAATTATTGTTAAGCGGCACCGGTGATTGCGCGAAAGTCGATTGGACCTTCATGGGCTTAAGCATGCCCACCTGGACATTATTTGCTTTTTTAACACTAGCAACCTTAAGCATTTTGCAATACTGGAATTATCAAGAGAACGAATAGTGGATAAAAAACATCAACCCTTTCCATTTTTTTTACGTTCTGGCCTTACATTGAGATTAAACAAAATGAACAAAACCCTGCTGTTAGCGTTACTGGCAACGATTTCTTTTCTAACTGCCCCTTCCCTAACAGTGGCAGCCGACAAAACTGAATTAACCGCATTACAGCAGGCCATCAACGGCAAACACCGATCGGCAGAACACAAACACAGGGACCAATATCGCCATCCAGAACAAACGCTGGCGTTTTTTGATGTCAAAGAAGACATGACGGTGGTGGAAATATCGCCCGGCGAAGGCTGGTATACCGAAATTCTGGCCCCCTATCTCAGGGAAAAGGGCAAACTGTATGCCGCCCATTTTTCGCCTGACAACCCCGAACCTTATTTTAAGAAAAGCCTGGGCGAATTTCTCGACAAAGTACACAAAAAACCAAAGCTGTACGATAAGGTTGAAATCACCGTATTACAACCGCCCAAGCAAGTCCAGATTGCCCCTGATGGTTCTGCGGATCGGGTAGTCACCTTTCGCAATGTCCATAACTGGATGAAAAACGACCAAGCAACCAGCGTTTTCAGCGCCATGTTCAAAGCCTTAAAACCGGGCGGCATCCTTGGCGTTGTCGAACACAGGGGGGCATCAATAAAGCAGCAAGACCCTAAGGCAATCTCGGGGTATGTGAGCGAAGACTATGTCATCGCCCTGGCCAGGAATGCCGGTTTTGAATTCCTGGCTAAATCTGAAATCAATGCCAACCCCAAAGATACAAAAAACTACCCCGACGGGGTCTGGACATTGCCGCCTGTACTCAGGTTGAAAGACAAGGATAAGGCGAAATATTTGGCAATCGGCGAGAGTGACCGGATGACCATCAAGTTCATCAAACCCCAGCAAAAATCATTGGCTAGCTTTCTGCCCACACAATTATTAGGAAGCATTGAACGTGCCAATTTATCCGACATACCTGCTGTAATCCACAATAGCAAGTAAATTAATAAAAAAATAAATCCGCGCCTTGTAAGGATAGCCATTATTTTATAAGCTATTGATAAATAAAATTAATATATTTCGCATAAATACTGTGCAATGTAACAAAACTGTAATAAAAACCGTCACTAAGGGGCTATCAAAAGAGTTTATCAACAAAGTTATCCACAGTTTTTGTGGGTAACTTAAATTACCTTAAGGCTTAGAATAACTTAGCCAAACAACGTAACTTTCTATTCAAACACAATGTCTAAGTTGCCGGATGCAACACCCCGTCCCATCCTAAGGGTGGCAATAGCCGTTCCCCTCTATCGACTGTTTGATTACTTGGCGCCAACCGAACCTGACGTGAGCAACCTTGCTCCCGGAATTCGCCTTGAAGTGCCGTTTGGCACAGGCAAAAAAATTGCTTACCTCATCGAAACCAGCCAGCATAGCGAGATTGCGCCTGATAAGCTAAAACCCATCATACGCATCCTGGATGATAAGCCTTTGTTGCCCACAAAAGACATCCGCTTACTGCACTGGGCAAGCCAATACTACCATCATCCGCTTGGCGAAGTGTTCAGTGCCGCTTTTCCCGTTACGTTACGCCAAGGTAAGCCGGCAAGCTTACAATTACCGCAACAATGCTATGCCTTGACCGAGCTAGGAAAGGCGACGACAAGTGGCCAACTTAAACGATCTTCCAAGCAACAAGCAGTATTGGCACATTTTCAAAGCCATCATCCCGCGACCCTGACCGAAAACGAATTGGCCCTTTGGGATAAAAACTGGCGACCTGCCGTAAAAGCCTTGTTAGCGAAAGCGCTGCTTACCCAAACGGCGTCCGCAAATCCATATATTTCCCAGCACACAACCGAAAATACGCTAACGACAAAACTACTTGGCTACAAAACCGTACACGAGGATGCAAGCAAGCTGCAACTCAACGCAGAACAGCAAGAAGCGATTGTCGCTGTGGCCAATACATTAGGGAAGTTTGCGGTATTTCTGCTGGAAGGCATCACCGGCAGCGGTAAAACGGAAGTCTATATGCAAATTATTCGTTCCGTGCTGGAACGTGGGCAGCAGGTTTTAGTGCTAGTGCCGGAAATCAACCTGACCCCCCAATTGGAAGAGCGCTTCCGGCAACGGTTTTCCGTCGCAATGACCTTATCGCATTCCAACCTGACCGATAAGCAACGGCACACCGCATGGCTGAATATGCAGCAAGGCAATAGCGCGATCTTGCTGGGAACACGTTCCGCCTTGTTCACGCCGCTGAAAAAACCGGGCTTGATTATCCTTGACGAAGAACACGACGCGTCGTTTAAACAACAAGAGGGCTTCCGGTTTTCCGCCCGTGATGTCGCCATTATGCGCGGCAAATTACTGAATATCCCCGTATTGCTCGGCTCCGCCACACCTTCCCTGGAGACTTTGCACAATGCAAACCAGCAGCGTTACCAGCACCTGATCCTGTCACAGCGTGCTGGCACGGCGGTAGAGCCAACCCTGCATCTGCTGGACATCCGAAACAAAAAGCTACAGCACGGGCTTTCCGAAGCATTAATCAACGAACTTCGCAAGGTATTGGCAAACGGGGAGCAAGTTTTAATCTTCCTCAATCGCCGGGGCTTTGCCCCTACCCTGATTTGCCATGGTTGCGGATGGGTGGCGCGTTGCCGACATTGCGATGCCAATCTGGTTATCCATAACCACGAGAAAATACTACGCTGCCACCACTGTGCAAGGGAACAGCGCTTAATGCCCAACTGCCCCGCCTGTAAGACGGGCGTACTGATGCCTTTGGGACTAGGCACGGAACGCATAGAAGACGCATTACGCGAATTATTCCCCGATAAAACCCTGGTAAGGCTCGACCGCGACACCACCCAACGAAAAGGTTCCCTGGAACGCTACCTTACCCAAATAAATAACGGTGAAGCCGACATCATCCTCGGCACCCAAATGCTCGCCAAAGGCCATCATTTCCCGAACGTTACCCTGGTGGCGATTGTCGATGTCGATAGCGGCCTGTTCAGCATCGACTACCATGCCACAGAACGGTTGGCGCAAATGATCGTCCAGGTTTCAGGCCGCGCCGGACGTGCCGAAAAACCCGGCAAAGTCATCCTGCAAACCCGCCATCCCGACCATAAGTTGCTCAACACCTTAATCCGCGAAGGCTATCGCCGCTTTGCCGATACCGCATTGGCAGAGCGCAAAGAAGGCGCATTACCGCCATTCAGTTATCACGCCCTGCTTAGGGCGCAAGCCAATAATCCACAGTTACCGCTTGAATTTCTACAAGCGGCGGCCACATTGGCCAAAAATTACAAAGCAGGACATACCCAAATATTAGGCCCTGTACCCGCCCCCATGGAAAAACGCGCCGGACTTTATCGCTACCAACTCTTATTCCAAAGCGATAAACGTAGTGACTTGCAAAAATGCCTGACTGAACTCGTCGCCAACATCGACAACATCAAACACGTCAAAAAAATCCGCTGGTCTTTGGATGTAGACCCGGTGGATTTGTTTTGACGGCAATTTAATGCTTCAGGACAGACCCAAAATAACGCCAACTTTGCACTATTTTAAAGCGCATCCGTTGTTTTAAGTGCAATTTTTTACTAAACTAACAACGCTAACGAAGCATAGTTAAAATCCTTAAATGCCCTTACCCCCTGTCAATCAAGCAATACCAAGGCTTTTCCAATACCCCCAACAAGCTTGCTGCGTTATTGGCACATTAAGTGCTTAATACTTTATTAAGATTAAGCGTTTTTAATAGGGTTTAGCTTGCCTAAATAGCCGCCGAGAAAACCAGGCCTGTTCAGCGATAGCTGAGGGCTGCGATATTTCTCATCATTAATCACTGAAATGAGACCGCTGTCATGTTTCCGTCATCAACCTTAGGTAAGCTAACACTGCAATCATCTTATAACCCTATCGAATATGGAGGATAAGCTAATGTTAACTGAATTAATTGCACAAACTACGCTGACTTTATCCAGCGTGTCCTGGCCTTCATGGCCAGTTGAGCTAACGGGTGAGTTGGTGACCTTCGCCCTGTTGATATGTTTTCTCGGTTTATCAAACCTGGAGAACCGCTTTCCGAAGATAAGCCGTCCAACACAGCAAACGCGCCAATCGTATCAAACCAATATTGGCCTGTTTGTTTTTAACAGTGTCTTAATGTCGGCATTTTCGGTTTCAACGCTGTTCATCATCGCCGACCATTATTCAAGCGTCGGGCTTTTGAATGAGGTTTCAAATCCGGCACTAAAAGCAATATTGGCTTTTTTGGCGGTTGATTTGCTGCTGTATTTTTGGCATCAAGCCTGCCATCGAGTGGATTTTTTATGGCTATTCCACCGTGTGCATCATAACGACCCTTACTTGAATGTTTCGACTGCGTTCCGGTTGCATTTTGTGGAAATTATCGCCACCAATGCCCTGAAAGCGCTATTGATTGTTATCCTGGGCATCGACAAGATGCTGGTATTGATGATTGAAACGGCTGTTACGCTGTGCATCATGTTCCACCACGCCAACATCAGCTTTAAATACGAACGTGTGTTGGGGCGCGTCATGATTGTCCCTTTTCTGCACCGGGCGCACCACTCAACCGAACGCAGCGAGCATGACCGTAACTACGGCGCGATGTTTTCGATTTGGGATTGGCTGTTTGGAACGCTATCAGAAGTCGAACCTAACCACATAGGCATCAAGGGCTACTCGCCGCAGGACATATTCAACCTGGTAAAATTTGGCCTTGCTATGGAAACCCTAGCGCCTGCCAAGCCAGCTAACCTGGACGACATGATCGCCGAAGCGGCTTATTACAAAGCTGAAAAACGCAACTTTCATCCAGGTAACGACCTGCGCGACTGGCTGGAAGCAAAAGCGGAAATTTTGAGAGTGTATGGTTATAAGCCTCACCCAGTGCAAGCGGTAGTGGAATACTTTAAATCTGTGCAACTTAATTTCCAACAGGCATTAAAGCAGCAATCCCTGAAAAATTTTATGCAACTCAGCTTTCAGTGGCGCTAATGGAACGTGGACAATAACCTTATGTTTTGCAAAGGAATAGCTGACCATTTGCTCTTGAATGCCAACATTGCAGCAGCCAAGGAAGGCATCTCTAATAATCCCCTCTCCCATTGGGAGAGGGCTAGGGTGAGGGGCGTAAATAATTGATTTTAAAACCCTCATCCCAACCTTCTCCCAAAGGGAGAAGGGGTTTTTTGAATTATTAGAGATTCCCTGTAAAGCTTTTCTCTAGGAAATCCTCTAGTAAAACACCCCTATCCCTTTGGAAAAAACTTAGGCTGAAGGGAATAACCATCTGATTCTAAAACCCCTCACCCATCTTTTCCCAAAGGAAGGAGGTTTTTTTGAATTTTCAGGGGCTTCCCTAATTATTTCTCGAATCTATCGACGAGAATGTAATAAGATAGACTGCATTACTTGTTTAGGTGAGTCCACCATGCGCCGTTTTTTGTTGCTATACCTTCTTGCTTTTCCCACGTTCGCCGTTGACGAACAGCCGCCCACGCTCGACCCTGTCCCTGAAGTGCCTGAACCGCCTTTGCCGGTGCAAAGCGGCGAAGACATGGAGCCGGACATCACCATTATCCGCAAAGGCAAAAAAACCATCCAGGAGTATCGACGGGGCGGCAGGCTCTACATGGTTAAGATCATCCCGGATATTGGCCCGCCGTACTACTTTATCGATTCCAACGGGGACGGTAAAATGGATGTCCAGGGCAATGACATGGACAAAGGCAGCCGAGTCAACATGTGGAAAATACTCGAGTGGGATTGAGTTTGCCTACTGCTGTAGCGGCCTATTTCAGCCTACAGTTTTTTTGCTGAAGGCAGCAGTCGGCTTGGGTAAAGCACTGAAATTTTGACCACAATAGCTGAAAGCAGTATGATGCTTTCCGTTAACGAAATAAGAAAAACAGCACTTTTACCAAGTTCATCAATCACCTAACAATAGGAATTTAGCATGAGTATTCTAGACACAGTTTTAGGCGTTGTAAAAAGCCAGGCCGCCAATAGTGCCGCACCAGGCGCTGATCATGGCCTGTTGGAATCCGTCATCGGCATGATTAGCGACCCGCAAACAGGCGGCTTATCAGGGTTGATAGAAAAGATTTCTGCGGGTGGCTTGGGTGAACAAGTCGCATCTTGGGTAAGCACCGGCCAAAATCTGCCTGTTAGTGCCGAACAAATTCAAAAAGTGCTAGGCTCTTCTTTTGTCCAAGGCCTCGCTCAGAAAATGGGAATTAATACCGCTGATGTGGCTGGAAGCTTGGCTAAGATGCTGCCCCAAGTAGTTGATAAGCTGACTCCCGACGGTCAGGTTCCGGGGGACAACAGTCTGCTACAAACGGGCTTGGCTGGGCTGACCAGTTTGCTGGCCGGCAATAAATCGGCTTAACACCCCTGCTCAGTATTCAAGGCTTGCAGCCTTGCAAGCCTTATTCTACATTGGGTTAAATAACCAAATCTTGTAGCAAACAGTTTTCGAGAGGATAAATCCATGGACAAACCCAACATAGCTGCCAATCATCCGAATGTTTGCGAATTGGAAGCCGGTACGCATTACTGGTGCGCTTGTGGGCATAGCGCAAACGGCAGTTTTTGCGACGGCTCGCATAAAACCACCTCGTTTACGCCACTAAAATTTGAACTGGCGGAAACCAAAACGGTTGCCATTTGCCAATGCAAACAAACCCAAAACCCGCCGTATTGCGACGGCAGCCATAAGGCATTGTAGATAGGTTGTGAGTGAATTTGTGAACCCCGCAGGTACACGGTAAAAGATATGTTGGGGGTTCACGAGCACCAATGGCTCGAAACACAGCATACTAAAAAGCCGCCAAATCCAAACAGTGATTACTTTTTATCAAAAAAATAATAGTCGCCAAATTTTCCTTTCAGCGTCATTTTTTGGTCGCTTTTTTCGACGACTGTAAACAGGTCAAACCTGCTACCACCTAAAATATCAACTTTTAACTTACCGTTTTCTATTCCATAATTTACAGGTGGTTGGTCGTAATAAGTCCCTTCGCGAGGGATATGTAAGATCGTCACTTTGCCATCTTTAAATACCCAGGTATCTTCCCGAGTGATAGGATGCCT
Source organism: Methyloglobulus sp. (assembly GCA_043771735.1). GTDB lineage: Bacteria > Pseudomonadota > Gammaproteobacteria > Methylococcales > Methylomonadaceae > Methyloglobulus. Next base: position 867 of record JAYVGW010000136.1, on the reverse strand, counting down.
ATCGGTTAGTGAGTTTTTAGTGGTTTGCAGCTTCCAGGTACCTTGTACTTCTTCTTTGGATTGCACGACAACATCGGCATAAACAGCAAGCCCAAATACGGACAACCCCACCAACACTGCGGCTAAAATTATTTGTTTCATCCTCACTTCCCTATTAAATTGATCATTATACCCACTCACCTGTATTGAGGTTGCTTAAGTTCTTACATCTTACCAAGGCATTAATCGTATTTAATATATTTAAAGCGCGGATCATCCGGCGTACCTTCCAATGCGCCGCTTTCCTTACCCGGCTGCCACATGATGACTTCTTCAATTTTATGTGCCAGCTCAAAATCCTTATTGGTAATGCCTTTAGCGGCATGGTTCATTAACTTGACGATGACAAAAGCATAGGAAACAGTCAAGTCGGGATGATGAAACGCCGCTTCTGCCAAATGCCCGACCGTATTGACCACCATTAACGTTCCTTTCCAACCACTGGTTTTGTACTTACGCCGAATCCAGCCATTTTCCAGATACCAATGCGGCAGTTCTTCCTTCAATCTTGCTTCCACTTCTACATCGGAATAGGTTTCTTCGTGTTTGCGTTCTCTCCAGCCCATAATGGTTCACCCCTTAATTGAATTTATATCGAAAGCGACAACAGGGTAATGATACGCCTAAAACTGCTAAAGCAGCGTTTAGCTTCAACTCTGCTCATTTTACGCCACATACCCAGTTTTATCGCTATCAACTCTTATTTCAGGGCAATAAATGCAACGAATTGCTAGGGGCTGTTCTCAATTAAGGTATATTTTAATAAGAATCAATTGGTTGCAAAACCAGTGCCATTTTAAATATTTTTTATATTCAATAAGTTACGGT
>JAYVGW010000135.1:0-5916 GCA_043771735.1 Methyloglobulus sp. | reverse complement strand
AGCCTCGATGCAGCTTGCGGAATCGAGGGATCGGAGGTTTCGTTTATTCTCGATTCCACTTTGTTTCATCAAGGCTACACTTCCGTTGCATCGCGTTTTCCCGTCACTCTTAGTGGGATGTCCGTGAATTCGGGGCAAGATCACTTCGATATTCCTCAATTTCGTTGCATTTCATCAAAGCCACTTCCGCCGATTTAGCTTGCCCAAGTTCGATCCAGCCTTTCATCGCTTAAACAAAGCAATCGACTCGACGTGTCCGGTTTGCGGGAACATATCCATAACACCGGCTTTAACCAGCTTATAACCCAGTTCATTCACCAGAATACCGGCATCACGCGCAAGGGTTGAGGGATTGCAGGAGACGTAAACAATCTGTTCCGGCTGCCAGTGGTTAAAATACTGCAAGACTTCCGATGCCCCTGCCCTGGAAGGGTCGAGCAGGATTTTGTTGTATTTGCGGTTAGCCCAGGGTTGGTCGCTGATGTCTTTGCTCAAGTCCGCCGCATAAAATTCGGCATTGTCGATACCGTTATGCAAGGCATTTTCCCTGGCATGTTTAACCAGCGGCAGGTCGCCTTCAACACCAACGACTAGACCGGCATACTTGGCGAGTGGTAAGGTAAAGTTGCCCAGGCCGCAAAACAGGTCCAGCACGGTATCGTCCTTGGTCGGATTGAGAGTAGCCAGTACTCGGTTCACCATCAAGCGGTTAATTTCATAATTGACCTGGGTAAACATGGCGGGACGGAATTTGAACTCTATGCCGTGGTCTGGCAAGGCGTAAGTCGGTATGACTTCCTGCTCACCCTCCAGCGGAATTATGGTATCAGGCCCTTTAGATTGCAAACATAAGGTTAGGTTATGGGCCTTACCAAAAGCACGCATCTTTTCCTGGTCGGTTGCCGTCGGCGGCTCTAATACGCGTATCGCCAATACGCATTGCTCGTCACCGATAGCGACTTCAATCTGAGGGATTTTTTCGCGGATGCTTAAGCCTTCAATCATTTCGCCTAGCTCAACGAGCTTTGTCCCCACAACAGGGTGCATGACCACGCAATTGTCCATTTCCGCCAGATAAGGATGTCGTTTTTCACGAAAGCCGACCAACACCCGATTTTTTTTGGCAACGTACTTAACGCCCATCCGCGCTTTTCGCCGATAACCCCAATGCGGGCCTGTTAAAGGTTCCCAAAGTTCGGGGATGGCTACCTTGCCGATACGTTTAAATTGCTCTTCAAGCAAGCCTTGCTTGATTTGAATTTGGGTAGCCGAATCCACATGCTGAAAATTGCACCCCCCGCAAATATCAAAATGCGGACATAAGGGCTCAACCCGATGTTCCGATGCCGTCAATACTTTAACAACCCTGGCTTCGGCATAATCGCGGCGGATTTCTGTGTAAAGGAATTCGACTTCTTCACCGGGTAAAGCGGCATCAATAAAAACCGCTTTGCCGTCGATATGGGTAACGCCCCTACCGTCGTGGGTCAGGGAGTTTATCGTTGCCTTTACCGGAATGATCGGTAACGATTTTTTTTGTGTTCGTGCCATATTTATTTCTGTTTCCAAGTCCCTTCGGATTGATACCACCAGCCGGCTTGAGCATTACTTATCCAGCGGGCTGCAAAAGTCGATTTAATTTGGGTAACCCATTCTGGATGCCCGTTAGCATTGGCAATAGCTTGATAAAGTGCTTGCCGGTCAGCATTTTCTGCGGCGACCAATTTATTGGCTTGGTTACGGTCTTTTAGCGGCACACTGGCAGCATCTCTTACCGCAAGAAAGCCATCCGATTTGATACCGATTGCTCCAGCGGCATAAAAACCTTGTAATGCTGCAAAACGCTTTTCCATAGCCGCCGTAAGTTGCCTGATTTCTGGGCTGTCAATGGACAAGTCAGCTTCGGCAGCTTGTGCAGGGGAAATGACGATGCCTATGGCATGGTCGATAAGCTTATAGAAACTCGTCTGCATATCAGGCCGCTCGCTTTTGGGTTCTAGCTCAGGTTTTTGTTGCGGCTTTTGTGGCGCGTTGCTTTGAATATCTTTGATAATTTCATCTGCGACTTTTTCAGCGGCGGCGGCAGGAAAGTAGATATTGATGGTGACGCACGCGGTAAGCATTAACATGCCTAACAAAGAAAAATTTTTCATTTTGTACTCCATTGTTTGTTGGGGAACTCTAAAATTTCAAAATCTATGTCCTCTCTCCTGCTGGATCCCTACATGGATGTAGGTTAGTAGGGCAACGCAGAAGCGGTTGCCGAGAGGGTTAGGGTGAGGAGATTAAAATTAATTACTTATACTTCCCCTCATCCCAGCCTTCTCCCTCAGGGAGAAGGGGCGGGTGCTTATACTGGCACTTATGCACAAAGTGAGAATGGCTTTTAAGAAGTTCCACCCCCCTACTGAACAATAACCTTCTCCGGCGACGCTACCCGACCTAGCCGCTCCACCAGTACATCCCAATTGACGCGGGAATTATACCCCAGCACATCAATTCTCGGCAGCCAACCGCCTTTAATCAGGTAATAACCTTGCCCGGCAGCCTCTAGCCCCATCATTTGGCACACGCCCTCATGCAGGTAACAGCCCACACCAATCTTGTCATAGCGAAAGGTTTCAAACATGCCCAAAAAGCTTCTGGACAAGACATCAGAAGCCCCACCACCGCCAATACTGGCGATATTTTTTACCGCCTTTTGGCTGATGGTATGCGTAGAATCATCGTCATCCGGCGTTCCCAACCAGGCATAAAAAGTTACCGGATGCCAGTTTTCCAGAATAAAGTTGTTGATAGTTCCCGACAACCTGCCTGTGATGTTGCCAAATTCAAACTTTCGGGTTAGTTGGTCCAAATCCAGGTTTTCGATTTTAACGTCGCCAGAAACCTTCGGTAAATCGGTGAACAATCCTGATGAAGCCAAGTTACTCACTCTGACCAGGCCGTCAAAGACATTAATCAAAAGCTCTCCATCGAGGCTTAAGGTTTTATTGTGATAGTCAACCCCAGGAATCTGTCCGCTGATATTACCTGATAAGGGTGTCCAGCCCAACGCTTTTGATAATCCATCCAGCGATACATTTTCCACTGAACCTGCGAAAGAAACGTCCGGCTCATCCTGTTGTTTGCCCTGCCAACTGAATTTATCGACAGCTATCGAGCCGTTTAAGAAGGGCAGTTTGATTTTCTCGGCCAGGCTGACATGATTTCCATGACTGACAAATTGCATTCTCGCGGTTTCCAAAGGTAAGCCTTTGATAGTCAGTTGCTGCCATGTAAGTTCTGATCGTTTTGCTTGTGTTGGATCATCTGACCAGTTAATCAATCCAGTGCCGTCTTTGATTGCCAAGCGTCCGACCTCATCATTTACATTTAGCCTGTTGAAACTTGCCGATGTATTCGTTAATTTTTGCTGAATGAAGTTGAAGTTTGCTTGCACATCGCCCGTAACGGTAATTCCGGTAAACGGCGATTCGGTGAAAAAAGGATTAATGTAAGTGTTCAATAAGCCTTGTAAGGTATTGCTTTTTAAGATTACATCCATATTTTCAAGTTTAATGCCATTACGGTAATAAGCATTCGCACTGCCACTTAACACACCCACATCAGGGTGCTGGTAAGTGAATACTTGAACCTCTGCTTTTTTTGTATTGTTGTTCCACAAACCGTGTGCGTTCAAAACAATCGGTTGTGCGCCTGCTTCCAAGTAAACCGGATCAATATAAAGCGCACCGCCAGTGATTTTAGATTCGCTTTGCCAAACCCAATCTCCTTTAGATTTTTTGCCTTCCCAATGTGTTAGCAAATTTAATTTTTCGGTGGCAACTTTGCCATCCTCCGCCTGGTCGGTTAGCCCTTCGACTTCGGCGGTAAAATTGAACGCCTGCATTGTGTCTTGCTTACCGGAAAACGTCCCCGTTAGATTCAAACTACCTTGTTTTTTGTGTGCTTGTTTCTGTTTCGGCGGCTTTGACTGGAATAGTTTATCTACCAACTTGTTGCTGATATGTTTCGCGCTCACCTTACATTGCCAGTTTTCTCCGTTCATTACTGCATCTAGCGATAGGTGGCTACCAGCCAAACGGGTATCTTCCAGTTTAAAGCTGTTAAGTTTCGGGCTAAGGTGAAAGGAAAACTTAGTCGTGGGGGATTGCCAATAGGCAGAACGGACTGATGCCCTGCCCTGATTGCAATGCAGTTCATCGTGATCCCAGGCAAAATCTTTACAACGGATGTCGGCAAGGGATAAGTCATTGAACGGGTTGAGAAGTGTCAATTTTGTTGACGACATCCTGAATTGTGGCTTTTTTTGGTTGAGGTCGATAAGCGTAAATTTAACGCCTTCCAGCCGCCATCCTTGACCTGTCATTAAACCCGCATCAAGCAAGGCCGTATCAACAGCCGTAATAGGCATTGATACCAAGCTAATTACAACGAATAAACTATGTTTTATGAAGTAATGGCAAAAAACCTGTGGTTCTTTCAAAATCAGGTCGCTTTTGTTTTGTGGTTTTGAGAGAATTTTAATCGCGTCATTGTAAGGATGTGCCGAGGGACGAGGCGCATCGTTCGCGATTGATGCGCTTCACTTTAGTTCAGCACATCCTATGCCACTATGGTTTCTATCATTGCTATGATTTCCCTTTTTTTGTTAATTCGTTTACCTTTTTTTCTATTTCTATTACGCGGTTTTCATAATCTAGTTTTTTCTCTAATTCTATTATGCGTTTTTCATAGTCTAGTTTTGTTTCTAATACCTGCATTTTATTGTTAACCTTGTTGGATTCTGTTTCCCATGGTTTATTAATATATGTCTGATAAAGCGGATATGCTGCCACAATTAAAGCAGCCATAAATGAAAAAATTCCCGATGCCCATGCCGTTTTATTGAATTTCTTTTCAGCAACACTTTCAGCACGTTTTTCAATACTTAAAAAATCTTTCGCTAAATAGGGTAATGAATTATCTACGGCATCAGAAACTTCAATCTCCCCTCGGTTTGTAGAAAATTTTATTATTTGACCTTTCCTGTATGGTTCAACATCTTCGGAAAGTTTGAATAAAATCATTGTACAACACCTATAGTCGTAACTTGTTTTTAGACCATATGGTTCGTTTCCCATGTTAATGGCAGTAAAGTGTAAATATCCAGAATAACCCGGATCAACGTGTCCCATATTGGTTATCATCACCCCTCTTAATGCCATTTTTGATGGAGAAAAGCATAAAGCACCAACATTTTTTGGCAGCGTAATTTTTTCTTTTGTACTTATCAAAACTGTTCCACCAGTAACTAAGACATGATCATTTTTAGGCTGTGTCTTACCTCCCAATGCATCATCAACGGTTTCAGGAATATATATAGAACCAACATGTAAATCGACCGAACATTGCTGAAAAGGGTTTGTCCTAGAAAAGCAAACATCAGCTGCGGTTTCATAATAATTATCTGGAGTTTCAATTTTCAATTCATTTGCTTTGAAAAAAGAAATAATTTCTTTTCTTGACAAAATGTTCATCTTATTTCCTTGTTATTTACTGATGTTACGCACAGTATGTAGGATGGATAAGCGCAGCGCATCCATCAAAAAAATCCTGGCGAATGATGGATGCGCTGCGCTTATCCATCCTACTATTTACAGAAAAATTTCTATCGTTCCCACGACTCCTATGTGGGAATGCATACTCGCTTTCCGAACCAAGTCGTAGGCTGGATTCCGCGCTCGCCCGCAGCAACATTATGCCGCCACATCAACAAATGTACTTTTCGACATAGGCTGAGTAATCGGTCGGCCTTCGCTTTGCAAATCTTCCAGGAAGGGAGTCGCTATTTTTGCGAAAGCTTGTTTTGGGCATCCCAGCCCAAGCAAGCGGCAAAAACTTAACGCGACCGCTAATGCCTGCGGCTGCCCC
>JAYVGW010000134.1:0-17573 GCA_043771735.1 Methyloglobulus sp. | reverse complement strand
AGGATTCATCTATTTTGCCGTGTTGATGATGCGGAATAAAGATGCCAAAACCGCCATGAAAACGTTTTGGTATTCAATCATCTACATCACGTTACTGTTTGCCGCGCTGTTAATAGACCATTACGTCAGACTGACCTTATGACCTTCTCGCACCATCTGCAAACATCCCGTCCTGAACATCCTTTCGCAGAAACAATACGGATTTTAGGTAAGGGCAAAAAAGGGTCGAGATCGCTAACTCAGGAAGAAGCCTACCATGCCATGAAGATGATCCTGGCTGACGAGGTGTTGCCCGAACAACTGGGCGCGTTTTTGATGCTGATGAGGGTAAAGGAAGAAACGCCGGAGGAACTGGCAGGTTTTGTATTGGCGGCTAGGGAATCCTGCAAGTTGTCTGATGATAGCGTGTTGGTCGATCTGGATTGGGCGACGTATGCGGGTAAACGGCGGCATTTGCCGTGGTTTTTACTGTCGGCATTGTTGTTGGTGGAGAACGGCGTTAAAGTGTTTATGCACGGTGCGCCAGGGTCGTCAGCCAGCCGATTGTACACACAAAACATGTTGGCTTACCTAGGATTAGAAGCCGCTACGTCTGTAGAACAAGCCAAAACACAGCTTTCAGGGCAACATTTCAGTTATTTATCGCTGGAGAAATTTTGCCCGAAATTACATGAGATTATCGAACTACGTCCCATTTTAGGCTTGCGTTCCCCCGTGCATACTTTGGTAAAATTGTTAAACCCGTTCAATGCCCCATACAGCATTCAGGGGATTTTCCATCCTTCTTACCGATCAGTGCATCAGCAGGCGGCGGCATTGGTGCGGCAACCCCATGCATCCGCACTAAAAGGCGAAGGCGGCGAGACTGAACGCAATCCCGATATGGAATGTCTGGTGCAAAGCGTACACAACGGTGAATTGATTGACGAAACCTGGCCGGCACTTTTTTCGCATCGGCATGTCAGACCAGAGAGCTTAGAACCTGAACAACTGGTCTTAGTTTGGCAAGGTAAAAGTCAGGATGAGTTTTCGGAGGCATCCATAATTGGCACGGCGGCAGTTGCTTTGAAGCTACTGGGTAAAGCAGATAGCCAGGAGCAAGCGCAACAACTGGCGACGGATTTTTGGTTACAGCGGGACAGGTTCAGGTTTGGTTAAGCCGTTTGTGTTAGCTTTATTACATTGATGTAATTCATTTTATATGGGGTTTTTCAACAAAAGCCTTATTTTTTGAATATAAATCTGTTGTGTTGTATTTACAAAAATCGAAACTCTCTTCAAGGCTGAATAATTTAAGGAAATCATGCGTTTATTACAGATAGTCCTGATTGTACTGGTCAGTTCGTCACTGATTGTCCATCACAATGACGCAGTCGCCGCTGCAACAGGCAAGCATACCCCAAAGGGACATAAGTCTCATGGGCGTAGCAAAGGCAAAAAACACGCAGGCAATGCTAATCCAGGCGATGTTTGGCAACGCATCCGGCTGGGCATAAGAATTCCAAGGCCTGGGCCTGAAGCTGCCGGATTTGCGGAGATAGTCGCGTTAAAAAACAAAAGTCTGCCGATATCTTCATCTGAAGCGACCAAAACAACAGGCAGTGTCAAAACGCTTGGCGACGAATCAACCCGATTAACCACCGTTATTGCGCCCAAAAAACTGCTTGGAGGGGAATCCCAGTTGTCGGAGAAATTGCGGATTAGACAAACCCTTACGCCACAGAAAGCTAGTCAACTGGGTTCAGGAGACAACTATACCCGGCTTGGGCGGTTGAAACTTGGCGCGAAAGAATCATCGATATCTTTGAATAACCGCTTATCCAAGAAAATTCACTTGACCCCAAGCGAGAAATTAGCTTTGGAGAAGAGTAATGGATTGTTCAAATCACCCACAATGCAGCGGGTCCGCACCCGATTAGGCCTTCATCCAGAGCTATTCAAAGATGGCGAGGTTGCCGAAACTTCTGCGCCGGATAAAAATGGATCAAACAGTAAAGCCGCAAATCAAGGGCAGGTAGCTGCAAGGAGTTGCTCAGATTTAAATAAGCAAGATGCCATTAATCTTGCACGGCAAGGTGTCTTGACCGAAAGCTATTCACAAATGGCCGAACAATGCCAAAACAGGCAGAGATCAAAATACGAGCGGCTAAGTAGGCAAATTGCTGGCTACAGCCAGCGTAAAGGCGTTCTCTATCAGGCTTCCGAACGTGCCAGGCCTTATCTTTATCATATAGTCAGCGAGCTTAGTAAGCACAATCTGCCTTTGGATTTGGCACTGCTGCCGATTGTTGAAAGCGCCTATCAACCCACCGCGCTATCGCCTAAAAGTGCCGCTGGCATTTGGCAGTTTATTCCCAGTACGGGGAAAGAATATGGTTTGGAGCAAAATGGCGACTACGATGGAAGGCTGGACATTACGGCCTCGACCCACGCCGCCATCCGGTTTCTTTCTGGATTGAACGCCCACTTCAAGGGCGATTGGTTGTTGTCGCTGGCAGCGTACAACGCTGGCCAAGGGACGGTCGATGCGGCGATACAGCGTAACCAAGAAGATGGGCTGGATACGGATTTCTGGTCATTGGCGTTGCCTGCTGAAACGCAGGATTACGTCCCTAGGTTGCTTGCCTTGTCGGCTATTTTCGAAAGTCCAGGCAGTTACGGCTTAAAGCTACGGCCAGTCAGAAATGAGCCTTATTTTATTAAGGTTAATATTGATCGTGAAGCCGATATTAAGCATCTTGTGCTGAAGGACTTAAATACGATTGCCAAACTGGCTGATTTTGATGCGCGGTCGTTTGGTTTGTTAAACGCCGCTTATCTTAAATCCACTTTAACCGGCAGTAAGCCATTTACCCTGCTGATGCCCATTAGTAATGCAAACCTATTGCATCAGAGCCTAGCTTTTATGGCGCAATCTTACAAAGACGAAGACAAAAAAGCATTGCCCCTTGTCCCTGAGTTAGCATTATTTTCTGAATTTATTGAGCCAAAAGTTCAGGCACCATGGTTAGCGATTAATTTTGATGAAGACAAACAATGGCTTCCACCGGCACTACAGGTAGCGGCGATGGGCGCTAAGCCATTATCAGCGGGTAACGGGATAAGCACGGCCCAAGCAGCAGGTAAAGATTACTTGGCAGTACACTACCTTGATAAAGGCGAATCGCTGAAAGCGGTTGCCGAAAATCATGGGATAAGTGAGGAGGTGTTGCGAATGGTCAATAAATTTAAGCGGCGGCAAAGTATCTCTTTGGGGCAGCGCCTGTTGATTCCGCTTAAACAAATGGCGGCGGCTACGGCTATAAAAAAGACTGGGGTTTCAGTCCTTTATAAAGGAATAACGGCTAACTTCGACCCGCTACAGCGATTGTAAAAACTACACAGCCACACATAAAATAGCGGAAGCGTAGTCGAAATAAGAAAGCGCTTTTACGCTGTCTGAGGCCAAGCGAATTCAGGTATGCCTTTGACTGTTGATCTTTCCATGTGCACGTATTGCAACCCCATTATGGTCCCGCCATCAGGCAGGTGGTCTACCCAAATCACTTTTATCTCGCCTTCCAGATTTAACTGCTTAAACTCGAATACGGTAACCACGCCTGGCTCAACATAAACGGTCTGGGCAAGGCGTATCATGATGCCATCGACAGAAACATTGATAGAATTAAATTCAAGGTATTCGCCATTGAATAAGATATGGCCAGTTCCCGGCAGGTTTTTTCGGTAAGCTTTTCGCTTATACAGCAGATCGTTGACATCATAAGTGACGTTCTTAAATTCTAATGCCATCAGGATATGGTCGTCTTGTAAATCTACCCTGATGACTTCAACTTCACCTGCCAGCCGCATATCAGGGAGGTATAGGTCAATCACTGTTGAGGCTAACAGGGTGTTGAAAATATCTTTTATGTCACTTTTGCCAACTTTGCTGTTCAATTGGGCAAGGACACCTGTAATGGATATATTTTTTATGGTGATGGACTGTTCCTCACCGGCTAAGTAGATCAAGCCATGCGTGGTTAGATTTTTCCGATAGGGCCTTAACAACATTGAACTCACGTGAAACTCCTAATTATTGTTACAACTTGCGCTCAGCCAATCTATTAAGCGCCGCCGTTTTGTAAGCTAATGATTACTTATTCCATAGTTTTCCACAACTATTACTTAAAGTTTTCAATACCTATTGGAAAATAATAATAGCTGATTTTCAAAAATTAGCTATTTCCAGATAGTAACTATATTTGTGAAGTCATCAGTCCACACTTTGACATCAAAAGAGAGCGGAAGTTTTTGCCAACTTCCAAGTTGGCTTTGCTTTAATAACGCCAGAGTTTCCGGCTTTTTTGCCATGACCACCCAGTCTGTTGCAATGACTAACGGGATGTCTTGTTGCGGTTTAAATTCCTGTATTAATGCCGATAACTGTAGTTGCTTTTCGTGGACGGACAATACTTTTTTCAACGCCAAATGGCGGTTGGTGATGTGCAACGCCAGGATGCCGTCGGGTTTGATCTTGTCGAAATACAGTTTTATCGCTTCTTGCGTCAGTAAATGGGTCGGGATGGAGTCGGAACTGAACGCATCAACCACGAACAAGTCAAACTTGTGGTCAGGTTCTTTTTCCAACGACAAGCGGGCATCGCCGACTACCATGGTCATTTTGGGGTTGCACTGGCTGATGTAAGTAAAGTAAGTCGGGTTGCTGGCAATATCGACGACCAGCGGGTCCAGCTCATAAAAGGTCCAATTTTGTTGGGGCTTGGTATAACACGACAACGTGCCTGCGCCCAATCCGATGATGCCGACCACCCAGTTATTGTCAACCTTGTCGTATTCGCTGAAGAGCTGGCCGATAGGGCCTTGGCGGCTAAAATAGGTTGATGGCGTACGTGAATCTTTATCTGCCAGGCGTTGTGCGCCGTGTTTGGTGGTGCCGTGGTAGAATTCGCGGTATTTTTCGGGTTGGCCTTGTTCATTCGTCAATAGGCTTTCGCGGACGGACAACACGCCAAAGAAAGTCCGTTCCTGATACAAGGTATGCGACAACAAGCCATGCAAGCCAAAGGTAAAAAAGATAAGGATGCCGACCAGCAAAGCCAAGGTGACTGGCTGCGCCCTGAACGAATAGGTCAAACCTGCCAACAGGATCAGGCCAACCCCGATGGTGTCCAGATATTCGGGCAAATCATCGATACTGAAAAACAGTCCTAACCCGGCGATTATAAGCAGGGCAGGAAAGATCAATTGTATTAACCACGCTTTCTTGTCGCTGACTGAAGCTATCAAGCCAGGACGCAGCAGCAGCGCGGCGATTATCATCAAAGGATACTCATAGACCGCATTGAAGATAAAGGGCGCGACAAAGGTGTTGAACATGCCGCCTAACATGCCAGCAAATGACATAATGAGGTAATAGGTGGTGAGGTGCTTGGTATTTGGCCTTAACCGGGCGAGTTCGCCATGGCAAACCATTGCCGCCAGGAAGAAAGCGGTCAAATGCAACCCCAGATCAACCCAATAAGGTAACACCGCCGGATTGATGAAGGAAAACGCGATAAATGGCAGCAACACGATGGGTTGCAAGGTAACCATTAACGGATGGACCTTGTCGTGCCATTTTGAAAATACGATGACGAAGGTAAGCAAGTACAAAGTCAGCGGAATGATCCACAACAACGGCACTGAGGCGATGTCGGTGCTGATGAAGGTGGTCAAACCCAACAATAAGCTGGATGGCACAAAAGCCAGTGCCAGCCAGTGCAATTTGGTTGCCAGGCTAAGTTCGTCATTTTGGCCGGCGGGTTCTTCGACAGCGTCCTTGGCTTGTTGGGCTTTCCAGAGCGTAAAAGCACAGGCAGCTATCAACAAGCAAAGCAACAGGAAGCCGACACTCCAGTAAGATTTCTGGTTAGCCAAGCCGATATTCGGTTCGACCACAAAAGGATAACTGAGCAGGGCGATCAAACTGCCGATATTGCTGGCAGCATAAAGATAGTAAGGGTCTCCGCTGGTGTGGTGCCCCACGTTGGCAAACCATTTTTGGATCAGCGGTGCAGTCGTGGACACCACAAAAAACGGCAAGCCTATCGAAAGGAACAATATGCCGATTAGCCAAAAAGTCGGGTTGCTTTCAGTTGGCGGCGAAACACTCTCGGGCAGGGCAACGGGCAGTGCCAAAAAGCTGACCAAAATGACGGCGAGATGAACTAGGATTTGCTTATGCTGGTTTAGGCGGGTTGACAGATAATGGGCATAGAGATAACCGAGAAATAAAATGGTTTGGTAAAACACCATGCAGGTATTCCAGACGGCAGGCGAGCCGCCCAACAAAGGCAGCAGGATTTTCCCGAACATCGGTTGCAACACAAACATCAATGCTGCGCTGGTAAATAAGGTACCCGCAAATAAGAAAATCAAGAGTAAACTGCGGTCGGTGGCTGTATTGGGTGGCTGGTTCATTGTTTTTATAATTCTATGAGCTTGGTTTAATCTGGGCTAAGTCGTTAATCAGCTTATGATAAACCATTTGTCTTTGTGATAGGCATCCGAAAATCACTGAACAATAAAAAAGGCGGGATAACCGCCTTTTTAGATTTGTTGACCTGCTTGGGCTAGATCATAAAGAACCAAAATACGCCGCTAAAGCCAGAATGTCTTCTTCCGAAAGGTTTCCGGCAATCGCTTGCATGGCCCCATTCATCCTGGTGCCGTTTTTGAAATGCGCCAGTTGTTGGGCCAAGTATTCAGGGTGCTGCCCAGCGAGCCGTGGAAACTCGCCATTGCCTTCACCAGAACTGCCATGGCAACCCAGGCACACAGTGGCCTTGTCCTTGCCTTTCTTCGCAAGGGCAGCGTCACCGCCCGCTTTAGCGGCTTGCTGCACAGCAAAATAAGCGCCATAGTTATTAATGTCTTCAGCCGTTAACTTGCCCATTTGAGCCTGCATAATCGGATTGACTCGGGCACCTGACTTGAATGCATTGAGTTGATTGACTATATAAACCGATTGTTGGGCGGCCAAACTGGGAAAGTGGGGGTCATTGCTTTTTCCTTTATCGCCGTGGCACACGAAACAGGTAGCCGCTTTTTGCTCTACCGTTGACAATTCGTTCGCCGAGACCTGCATTACCCAAAAACAGGTCAGCAGTGACGAAAAAATAAACGCTAGTCGTAATAAGTGCATGGATCACCCCAAAATGTTAATACGAAGGCTTTAAGTTAATATCGAGCTGACTTCGTGAAGTGTTTGATTATAATTCAGTACTTAATATACAACCAAAAATGACGAAAGATAATGAAAAATTCACAAATCCGTTATGGATAAGCTAATTGACCCCGTTAAAATGCTCCCTGTGCCTGGTATCGGTGTAGGCGGCGTGCTGTTCAACAACCAGCGGCAGGTGTTGCTTATAAAGCGCAACCAGGCCCCTGCCAAAGGCTTGTGGTCAATCCCTGGCGGTAGGTTAGAGCCGGGCGAATCCCTGGTTGAAGCTTGCCGACGGGAGTTTTATGAAGAGACCAACCTGGAGGTCGAAGTGAAGCATATTGTCGCTGTCGTTGATAGGCGGCTTGAAGGTTTCCATTACGTCATCATCGATTATTGTGTCCAGCTAGTTGATGACGAGCGGTGCGTGCCTATAGCGCAGAGCGATGTTGCCGAGGCCAAGTGGATAAGCCTGGATGACCTGGGTTTATATGATGTGGTCGTTGGTTTAACTGAGATTATCCTGAGCACCTACCACTCCCAAGCCCAAAGGGATTTGGTCGGTTTGCACGATGTTGATTTAGCGGGGACGGATTTTATTTTGCCTATGCCGCTTGTGTAGCTTAGGCTGACGTTAGGAATCCCAACAAGAGGGATTGTCGAAGTGTTGGGGTTCGTGCCGCACCCCATGTTTTACTTAACCACCCGCAAAGTCGGCTTGCTGGGCGGTGGTTGCTCGGGTGGCGTTTCATCTTCGGCACTGCTTTCCTGGTCGAAGACCAAGCCCTTACCGTTTTCCTTGGCGTAAATTGCCATCACTGCGTTGACAGAGGCGGTTATGGTCATAGCCTTGCCGCTAAACCTGGCATTGAACTCGATGAGTTCATTGCCAAGGGAAAGCGCGTCTATCGCTTGAGGGCGCATGTTCAGGACGATTTTGCCGTCTTCGATATAATCGACCGGCAAATTACCTTTATTATTTTCCGCGTTGACCAGAAGGTGGGGTGTCAGGTCATTGTCAACAATCCACTCGTAGACTGAACGAATCAGATAAGGTTTGAGCGGGGTCATTTAGGAAGTTCGGCCATCTCTTTTTCAGCTTCACTAAGGCTGCTCTTGAAAGCAGGCCTGCTAAAAATACGCTTGGCATAATTGGTGATTGCGTCATTGGGTGTGCTGACATCAATGCCGACTGTAGGCAAACGCCATAACAAGGGGGCGATCACGCAATCTATCAGGGA
Organism: Methyloglobulus sp.; assembly: GCA_043771735.1. GTDB lineage: Bacteria > Pseudomonadota > Gammaproteobacteria > Methylococcales > Methylomonadaceae > Methyloglobulus. Next base: position 9,128 of record JAYVGW010000134.1, on the reverse strand, counting down.
GAATTCTTCACTCATAAAAAACGGCCTGTCAGCAAAGATAGGCGCTGCCGCGAGTAAACTTTCCCTCAGCAATTTTTTTGCGCGGCCAGATTTTTTATCGCCCGACACTAAAATCTCATCCAGCAACGGATACCAATCTTGATCGACGCGCTTGATTATCATTCGGGCGTTGGCCCGTGAAACAGGGTCCATTTGATGAAGCGGTGGATGCGGGAAGCGCTCGTCAAGGTATTCCATGATGATGCGCGAGTCGTAAAGCACCAGATCCCGTTCTACCAGTGTGGGTGAAACGCCGGTCGGATTGAGTTCAAGCAATTCCTCTGGCGGGTCGTTCGGGTCATAATATTCAATTTCCGCCACAATAGCCTTCTCGTGCAAGACGAAACGGGCGGAGTGGCTCATTGGGCAAGTGGGGGTGGAGAAAAGAGTCATGACGGATCTACGGGAAAAAATATTTGCCACAAATAACAACCTCTTGTATGCGAGCGGGGCGGCTAAATGGCGGCATTATAGCATGGAAGACAAATTTGCTGGGGTTTCCTTATGGAGACGGCAAATATGGTGCTGACAATAGGGAAGCGTTAGTGTACGTCTTTCCAATATTCCTTTTTGAGCAAATAGGCTATGAGCAAAAACATGCCTAGAAAAAATAGCACATACTTACCCATGCGTTCCCTTTCCAGTTTTATCGGCTCGCCGACATACACCAGGAAATTTACCAGGTCGTTGACCATAGCATCAAACTCTTGTTCTGATAGAGTACCGGGTACGTCCACGACCAGTTCATCTATTTCTTGTTTGCCATCGACGGTTTTGAACGTGGCCCTCTGTTCGCCTTGCAGTTGCCAAAATACGTTCGGCATACCGACATCTTTGAATACCAGGTTATTGGTGCCTAACGGTTTTTGTGGGTCTGTGTAAAAGCTCTTTAAATAACTGTATAACCAGTCTGCGCTACGGGAACGCGAAACTAATGACAAGTCAGGCGGTTGAATACCAAACCACTTTGCCGAATCATGGGCGTTCATTGCCGTGTGCATTTGTTGGTAGATAGTGGCACCTTGAGGGGCGATTTCGGACAACACTTTTTTATCGTCAATGCCGAAATCCAGTGATATCCGTTGATAGCGAATGTGCTTTATGGAATGGCAACCCAAGCAATAAGTCACAAAATGTTTGGCACCACGTTGTAACGATTCACTGTCCGTAGCGTCAATGTTTGCTTGCTGGAGGTGGGCGGTTTCTTCGGCAACAACACCAAAAGACAATGCCAGTAACAAGATCGGAATAAGAATATTTTTCATATTAATCGAGGCTCGCTTTTATTTTTTTTACCACTTGGAACATAACTTTGAGGATTCCCTGTGGATTAGGCCTTCTGCTTAACTTTGTATCGCTCGGATTAGTAGCAGGCTTCAGCACCGTTAGTTCGTTGAATGCTGCTTTCAGGGCAGGCATGCGATCTGCCATTGTGGGCTGCTCCGTCACGCGTGTCGGCACGGGCTTAGACTTCTCCCAGCGACTATAAATGGGCATCAACAGGAAGAAACCAAAGTAGCCCAACGTAAATATGCGTGAAAAAATAGTTCCAGTTGGCGTTACCGGTTGCGTTCCCAGGTATCCCAAAGAGACAAAGCTGACCACAAGCACAAACAGCGCTTTTTTAAAGATGCCGCCACGGTAGCGCACCGATTTGATAGGGCTGCGGTCCAGCCACGGCAATATGAACAGCACCGCGATGGAGCCGAACATGGCGATCACACCGGCAAACTTATCGGGTATCGCCCTAAGAATGGCATAAAACGGGGTGAAATACCAAAGCGGGGCAATATGCTCAGGTGTCCTTAACGGGTCAGCTGGAATGAAATTGTCCGACTCAAGAAAAAAGCCGCCCATTTCAGGAAGGTAAAAAATAATGGTTGCGAAAAAAATCAAGAATACACCGGCACCCGCAATGTCTTTGACGGTGTAGTAAGGGTGGAACGGGATACCGTCCAGCGGGATTCCATTCGCATCTTTGGTTTTCTTGATTTCTATGCCGTCAGGGTTGTTGGAGCCGACTTCGTGCAAGGCAACAATATGCAGGAAAACCAGCATCACCAAAACCAGCGGCACGGCAATCACATGGAAAGCGAAAAACCGGTTCAGTGTTGCATCCGAAACCACGTAGTCGCCGCGTATCCAGAGCGACAAATCATCGCCAATGAACGGGATGGCGCTGAATAAGGAAATGATAACTTGCGCGCCCCAATAAGACATCTGCCCCCAAGGCAGCAAATACCCCATGAACGCTTCTGCCATCAATGCCAGGAACAGCAACATGCCGAAAATCCAGATCAACTCCCGTGGCTGCTTGTAGGAGCCATAAATCAGCCCCCTAAACATGTGGAGGTAGATGACGATAAAGAATGCCGACGCACCCGTTGAGTGCATATACCTGACCAGCCACCCCCAATTCACGTCGCGCATGATGTACTCGACCGAATCGAAAGCGAGTTTCGCGTCCGGCTTGTAATTCATGGTCAGCAAAATGCCGGTCACAAACTGGTTGACCAAAACCAGTAAGGCCAAGGAACCAAAGAAGTACCAAAAGTTAAAGTTTTTAGGCGCGTAGTAATGCGCCATGTGTTCGTTCCAGAGCTTGGTCAGAGGGAAGCGCTCTAAAACCCAGTTACTGCATTCAGTGAGGCGATTGGTTTTCATGCGGCATTCTCCTTTCCGGCTTCGCCAATGACAAGCAACGTATCTTTTACATAATGATGGGGAGGGATTTCAAGATTAGTCGGCGCTGGCACCCCACGATAAACACGGCCAGCCAAATCAAACCGGGAGCCATGGCAAGGGCAGAAAAAACCCCCTTTCCATTCAGGGCCAAGATCATTCGGGGCTATTTCCGGGCGAAACGTAGGCGAACACCCAAAATGCGTACATAAGCCAACGGCAACAAAAATTTCGGGCTTGATGGCGCGTAAGGAATTCTTGGTGGTGGTCGGCTGAATGGATTCACGGGAATGCGGGTCACTAAGCTGGTCTTCCAGTGTTTTTAGGGTCTCAAGTACGGCTTTGGTCCGATTGAGAATCCAAACCGGTTTACCCCGCCAGGCGACCCTAATCAATTGCCCCGGTTCCATTTTGCTCAGATCAACTTCGACCGGTGCCCCCGTTGCCATGGCTTTAACGCTAGGATCCATCTGGGCAAGAAAAGGGACGGCTAAATAGCCCGTACCGACAGCGCCAACCACGGTCAGGGCCGAAGTTAAAAACTGGCGTTTGGACTCATCGACGCCTTCATTATTCATTGTGTCACTCCCCATTATTGTTGCTGCGTACTATGCACATTGTTCGTAGTTGCAATATACCACTAGAAGCTAGTGAATTTGAAGAGCTAGGCTAAATTAATAAGTGGAGGGGAAACTTGCTAGGCATCATTAACAAGTTTACAACGTAATGGCAAAGCATAGCGTCGGCACTTGCTAAGTTTAAATTTTCGATTTGCGCTTGGACGACGATTAACCTACCAAAAGGGGTTTTATGGTAAAGCCACTATTCTGATGCCGGCTGTTGGCATCCAATCCGCGTTTGCCGCAGGCAAAGCTGGTAACTGACCTGACTGGCCCAATACTCATAAGCTTGTTCAATATCGTCCCACTCATCGGAAGAACCTGTCAAAGTTTTACCGCCAGCACGGGCATCGGCGGATGCCATCAGCAAATCACCTGTTGTTGAATCCATGATTTTGCCTTCGATGCTGGCTTTGCCGACGAATGATTCCGTGCCGGTGACCAAGTGGTTTAATGCGGATAAGACACGGGCTGAAGGGTAAACGGATGAGAAAGTATCGAACAAGACTGAGGATGTCTCTACGTCGGTGATGGCAAATTGGATTAGCAGGGTGTCCGAACCGGGTTTGTTGACCAGCTTGAAGCCTTGCTTTAGGGCTTCTTGCATTCGGTAATCCAGCAGTTCTTTTAGCCGGAAACCGTCGGCATGGGTCATTTCATTGAGTTCGGAATCTTTGGCTTTTTTGATAACGACGGGTTGTAAAATGACTTTTTTATAGGCTGACCAGTTGACCCCTTTTTTCCAGTAGCTTAATAAAGCGTCACCTTCCCTGCCTTCTTTAAGCATGGAGTAGTCATCAAGAAAATCAGTGGTTTCAACATGGCGGGCTTGATAAGTCCTGGCACAACCGTTGACCAACAAGAAAACAACGCTAAACAAGAAAAATTTGCTGAGGGACTGCATTAATCAAACCTACGTGTGCTGAGAATTCAGCTTGTAAGTCTAATCTATTTTTACGAAAAATCTGGTTATCTGGGGTTTATTTGAAGGGGTGGTTTTCATCCACTCTGATGGGTGCAGGTTGTGTTTAACTTACAAATAAAGCAAGGCCTGGTTTAACTGGGCTATACAGCTAAACCAGGCCTCAAAATGCCTGTTCCCTGGCGGATATCGGCGACTTAATCCTGATTACGTCCTAGTAGCGCCAACCCACTCCATTTCCTAAGAAAGAGCCTGCTGCTGCGCCTATTCCGGCCGCCAGCGGGTGTCCATTACCCAGCTCATATCCAAATACCGTCCCTACTACACCGCCTGCCAAACCTTGATGCGAGCGGTTATCGTACCCGCCACCATTGTAATATTGGGGTTGTGGCCGATAGTACTGTGGTGGTGGTTGGTAATACTGTTGCGGTTGCTCGTAGTAATAATTCTGCTGTGGCTGCGGGTAGTAGTTATTCACTTGATGCCCGTATCCCCCGCCGTGATGCCCCCCCCAGTCATGGTGGCCGTGGCGACCCCAACCATGATGGCCGTAACCGCCACGCCCGCCCCAATCATCATCGTCCGCAAACGCAGAGGGAGAAAACAAAACCGCTAAAACCACTAACTGACTTAAATAAAGCAATTTTTTCATGGCATTATTCCTATTTAGCTCTTGTCGATGTTGTTAAAAATAATCACATTCTTTAAAACTTGGTACACATTGTACAGATTGAACATGAATGGTCGCTTAACAGCATAACTAAATACAAAAAAATTTCAGCATCCTTTTTTAGCGCCTGCCAGACATTTCATTACCGAGGAACGAACCTGCCGCCGCACCGAGACCTGCGGCCAAGGGATGTCCATTACCGACTTCATAACCTAACACACTGCCGACAACGCCCCCTGCCAAGCCTTGATGGGAGCGGCCATCCCGGTAGTTTTGCGGTGGTGGACCATAATATTTGTCTTGCTGGTAATAGTGATCCCCATGATGCTTGTGGTGTCCGTGTCCATGCCCTTTCCCACCACCGGATGCGTAAGAAGCATTGGCAAAAATCAATACAGCCGCTGTGATTTGACCTAATAAAATTAATTTTTTCATTTCATCCTTCTTGTAAATTCATTGTTAAGTTGCAAGACTTGCCTGATTGCGAGCGCATCATATATGGGTCGAACTTAACGATCACTTAAACTTTGACAGTACCCGATAATATATTTTCAAGCGTTATGCCTTACGTTTTAAGACACAAATAACGCCTCATAAACAGCTAACCATGAAACCATCACAGCTATTGTATAATGGGGGTTTTGAGGCCGCTTTCGCTAAAAACTAATCTCACCCGTACCTTAACTTCGACAAACCGACAGCAATGAACAATTTTATCCCCGGACAGCGCTGGATCAGCAGCAATGAGTCCGAACTTGGCTTAGGCCTTATCCTTGAAGTCGCCTTCAAGCGCGTTACCGTGCTGTTTCTGGCCAGCAACGAAAAGCGCATGTACGCCAGCGACAATGCCCCGCTAACCCGCGTCAAATTTACCGTCGGCGACCTCATTGAATCTGTTGATGAAGAAAAAATTACGGTCACCGAACTGATCGAAGAAGCCGGGCTGATTACTTACGTAGGCAAAGATGAATCCGGCCAGGAAGTTTATTTGGAAGAAATTGAACTGAACCATAATATCCAGTTCAATAAACCTCAGGATCGACTGTTTACTGGTCAAATTGACCCTAACGCCTGGTTTTTATTGCGTTACCAAACTTGGCAATACTTACAACAGCACCAACAGTCGCCCGTAAAAGGGCTGCTGGGTGGGCGAACTTCCCTTATCCAGCACCAGCTCTACATTGCCCACGAAGCCGCCAGCCGAGCTGCACCAAGAATCATGTTGGCCGATGAAGTCGGCCTGGGCAAGACAATTGAAGCGGGCTTGATTATCCACCAACGGCTGATTAATGGCCTAAGCCAACGCATCCTGATTATTGTCCCGGAAAGCCTGTTGCACCAATGGCTGGTCGAAATGCTCAGGCGTTTTAACTTACGTTTTAGCATTTTCGATGAAGTCCGTTGCTTAGAAGAATCGGGTGATGACGGTTTTGATCCGGAAAACGACAATATCCCCGGTTTCCAGCGGATTAACCCGTTTGCCAACGAGCAATGCATCTTGTGCAGCCAGGCGTTTTTCTCTGCCCATCCGCATCGCCAAAAACAGGCAATCGAAGCCGGCTGGGATATGGTGATTGTCGATGAAGCGCACCATCTTGAGTGGAACCAACACGCTGCCAGTCCTGAATACCAGTTTGTCGAACAATTGGGGCTGCTTTCGCCCGGCCTTATCTTATTGACGGCAACGCCGGAGCAATTAGGCCAGGAAAGCCATTTTGCCCGTTTACGCTTGCTGGATGCCGACCGCTTCTACAGTTTTTCCGCCTTTGTAGAAGAAGAAAAACAGTTTGAACCTATTGCCGAAGCCGCAAAATTGCTGTTGGGAGACCAACCTTTAACTGCCGATATTAAAGCGCAATTGGCTGACTTGCTTAAAGAAGATAACGTCGCGGCACTGCTAAAAAACCTGAATGACCCTAAGGAATCGACCGTTGCCCGTGAAAGCTTATTAAATATCCTGATTGACCATCATGGCACAGGACGGGTTTTGTTCCGAAACTCGCGCCAAACCGTACGCGGTTTCCCTGAACGCAAACGCCATGCTTACCCTTTAAGCGGGGAAGCGAATGAGTCTGATTGGGAGCAAGATCCCCGTTATGCGTGGTTAGTCGGCAAAATCAGGCAACTTGCCGGGCAAAAAGCCTTGCTGATCACCAAACACGCGCAAACGGCGATTGCGCTGGAGCAAACCTTGAAAAACCGTGCCGGCATTGCCGCCGCCGTGTTCCATGAAGGCATGTCGATAATCGAGCGCGACCGCGCCGCCGCCTACTTTGCCGACCGCGAAAGCTCGGCACGCTTGTTGATTTGCTCTGAAATTGGCAGCGAAGGCCGCAATTTCCAGTTTGCCCATCACCTGATCCTGTTTGATTTGCCGGAAAACCCCGATTTGCTGCAACAACGCATCGGGCGGCTAGACCGCATCGGACAAAAGGAAACCATCCAGATCCACATCCCATACCTTGAAAATTCCGAAGAAGAAGCCCTGTATCAGTGGTATGACGAAGGCTTGGATGCCTTTCATTTTAACAACTCCGCAGCGACGCGGGTCGCCGAACTCCTTCACGACGAGTTGATGGCAGTTTTGGCTAAACCCAACCTACGGACTGTTTCTGATCTGATTGGCATGACGCAAGAACTCAATGCCGACATAGAAACGCAATTGCAAAATGGCCGTGACCTGCTGCTGGAACTGAATTCCTGCCGCAAAGAAGTCGCCATCGACTTGATCGACCAGGTGAATTTGTTGGAAAAGCAAGGCACGCTCTGGCCTTACCTGGAAGAAGTGTTTGAATGTTACGGCGTGGAAACCGAATTCCATTCGCCGGACTGCTTTATCATCACGCCTGGCGACCACATGCGGGTGTCCGGCTTTCCTGGCTTACAGGAAGACGGCATCACCATAACCGTCAACCGCCAAATCGCCCTGGCGCGCGAAGACATGCAGTTTTTCACCTGGGAACATCCCACCGTGACCGCAGCGATGGACTTAGTGCTGTCCAGCGAAACCGGCAATGCGACAATCACTGTGGTACGCAACAACGACCTGAAACCCGGCCAGTTTTTGCTGGAATGCCTGTTCATCGTCGAATGCAGCGCCCCCGCGCAACTACAAATAGGCCGGTTCCTCCCAGCAACGCCCATCCGTATCCTGATCGACCAGAATTTGAAAGATTTAACGCTAGCAATAGAACACCGCAGCCTGATAGCAAACCGCACCTCATTCGATCAACAAAAAATCGTCGAATTCATCAACAACCAGCGCGAACACATCACTAAGATGCTGGGTCTTGCAGAAGGAAGCGCCAAAACTGATATGCAAACGCTGATTGATGAAGCCGCCAAAACCATGCTGGAATCACTTTCCGCTGAAATCAAGCGGCTGGTGCGGCTCAAAAAAGTCAATCCGTCTATTAAGGAAGATGAAATTGAATATCTTAAAGATATGACTTTGTTGGCGCATGAACAGTTACAGGCAGCGCAGATTAGGTTGGATGCGGTTAGGTTTTTGATTACGAGTTAGGATGCTATGAATGCCACACATTTCATTGGTGCGAATCAAACAATAGCCAATCTTTGATAATCTTTGTATTATTAGGGAAACTCTGAACAATCCCTTCGACAAGCTCAGGACGAACGGTAAGATGTTGATTCCGTTCGTGGTGAGCCTGTCGAACCAAGAGTGGAATCAACTTGTTCAGAGTTTCCTTAGCTTACAAAGAGTTTTATGGAGGTCAAAATGCACGTTTCTTTGACAGAACAACTGGAAAAAATGGTCAAGGCGAAAGTCGCTAGTGGAATGTACAACAACGCGAGTGAAGTAATACGGGAATCCTTGCGATTTATGGAAGCGAACGAGGCGTGGATGTACCAAATGAAGTTGGATAGACTGAAAAGCGAGGTCAGCAAAGGTTTAGATCAATTGGATCGTGGTGAAAGCGTTGATGGACACTCCTTTTTTGAAGAACTCAGCAAGGAATAATGCTTGATGCAAGGGTATAAGTTATCCAAAGAAGCCCAGCACGATTTAACAGCGATTAAAGATTACACCCGTATAAACTGGGGCGACAAGCAAGCCCAACACTATGTTTCAGAAATCGTAATCGTCAATTCAAGCACACCTACCCAAGCCTTTGAAATCAAGGCAGACTAATGCCTCTTATCTAATACAAGAGGCATTCATGAGTCCCTATCA
>JAYVGW010000133.1:0-14389 GCA_043771735.1 Methyloglobulus sp. | reverse complement strand
ATACCCAAAAAGTGATGAAAGCAATTGGATCGGAAAAAGCGGCAGATGTAAGCGTTTAATATTATTGAATTTTAATTCATCCTCAATTTCATCAATCCATTGATTGATTGATAGTGGCTGTGGGGCGGCAGCATTGAATCGGCCTACAGCTTGTGATTCGACAATCTGGAGTATAAGTCCCGCGACATCCTTCACATGAACCATGTGAGTCAAATGTTTTCCGCTGCCTGGAAAAACAACAACACCATAGCGTTTCATCATGCTGATAAACGACCTGAACAGCCCCTCCCGTCCTCTACCGCCAATAATACAAGGAATTACAGTGGCAATGGGATTAGGCAGTTGATCTACAAACAGTTGCGACTGTAATTTAGAGCGGCTATAAACGCCCTGCCCCTTCAAACTGCTTGTTGTCCGATAGACCTCCAGGCCAGTTTGATCGTACATCATACTGGTCGCTATGTGAACAAAGTGAGTCGGTTGCCCTGTATAACGTGTACAAATAGCTTGTGTTGCTAAAATATTGTTTCGATGAAAATAAGCTTTTCTATTGAGTAACGGCAGATCTTGAGAGACGTATTGAACTGCTGCGGCATGGACAACCGCGTCAACTGCAGGAAGTGTATTGGTAAATAACGCATCGGCTAGATCACCCAACAAATCGACTCGACCTTTCCGGTCAGTCGTAATTATTTGATGCCCGTTCGCTGCAAATTGTTTGACACACTCTTGGCCTAAAAATCCCGCTGCACCCGTGATGAGAATCTTCATAAATTTTGTTATATCCAATAAATTACAGACAAATCGCCGGGATTTTCAGCCCCTCGATACAAAATAGACCCCAACTATAATTATGCCGATGCCAATAAGCTTAGCTGGAGTAAGCATTTCACCAAATAAATACCATGCAGCAAAGGCATTTACGATATAGCCAATAGAAAGCATTGGGTAAGCTACACTAACATCCACTCTGGACAAGGCAATTATCCATATCGCCACGCTGAAAACGTAGCAAGTTAAGCCCCCTATGATGTAGGGTTGTGTGATGATGTCAAATAAGAGCGAAAGCATTCGACCTTTTTTTATCCCAATGACCCCAATTGTATTTGTTCCGGCTTTTAGGGACAACTGCGCCGCCGCATTGAGTAAAACGCCGGTAAGTATCAATGAAAAACTGATTAAATTCATATAAAACCCAAAGTGTATTAATGATTTCTTCTATCAAGACATAGTGGCTTAAGCTTGAGAGAATTACTTTCGCATGCAGCAGAACAGCGCTGCCCTGTTATTTTTTAATCTCCAAATGTGTTTCCCTGTTTTACGGAACTTGAACTCGGCGCTCTCCTGGATCTTAACAAAAACTTGGGGAATCCCTCGCATTTATGCTTAAATGCTGGTGAAGGAAGGTATTGTGTCCTGCAATTTTTGTTATAGCTAGAGTCTTTATGCCAATCCCAAATAAGCGCTTATTGGTATCGCCTCCAAAGAGAGAAGGTCAGGACAAGGGGATTTCATATAACAATTTTTTGAGATCGGTATTACTTTCTGCTAACGTGGACATGAAGGGAGTATTCATGCTTGCAATAATAAAACGAAAGATACTTTTATTGTTTCTACTGGCTTTTGTTCTTCGCTTGATTGTTTTTTTGCTCCATCGGCCTTGGGACAGCCAAGTGCTGACAGAAAGCGTGTTAGTCCACGACGCATCTGATTATCACAGGTTCGCGTTGTCTATAATCGATCATTTCAGCTTCGGCGGAGAAACATATAGAACCCCAGGCTACCCATTTTTTATCGCTGTCATATACGTTATTTTTGGCGTTAAGCCATGGTTGGTTTTATTTATACAGATTTTTGTCGATCTGGTGACAATATACTACGTATTGAGAATTGGTGAATTCCTCTTCTCCAGACGAGTCGGCATTATCGCTGCGGCATTTCTTGCCATCGATCCAAACTCAATATTTACAACTGCACGTTTTTTAAGCGACGGCCTCTCTGTCGCGTTCTTAATGGCTTCCATGTACTTCTACTTACGTGGCCTGAAGCGGGGGATGCAAGGAGTTTTTTAAGTGCTGGTTGTTTACTCGCACTTTCGGCCTTAATCAGGCCAGGTGTCCAATTTTATTTCATAATCTTGCTCTTGTTAACCCTGTTGTTTCAGTCCAGAAGCTTAGTTGTCAGACTTAAATGTGGGCTTCTGTATGGAATTGCCTTTGCAATCACAGTCAGCCCTTGGCTATATCGAAATTACGCACTCTACGATACGGCCAAGCTGTCATCGATTCAGGGTCACAGCTTACTGATCTGGCAGGTTGCAACGATCCGAGCGTGGGAAACGAACCAGTCCCGTAAAGCCATTGCAGACGAATTTGTGGTGCAAGCCAAGGATCTGGGTTACACAGAAGGTGGCAATCCTTTTATGAACGAGAAAATTGAACAGAAACTTGCAGTTCAATATATAAAAACACACCCCAAAGTCTTTGCGTCACGTTGGATCAACGGTATGGTTCATATATACTTTGGTATTAATAGTGAAAATATTATCGTTAAAAGGCTAGGGGGCTTGCCTGTGGAGTATAAGTCGCGCGACATTACTAAAGAGAGCAATCTCCAACGCGTCGCCAACTTCTTTCACTCGAATAGCTTGTCTAAAACCGTGTCTGGATTAGTAGAATTAACGCTGCTTTTGACAAATTATTTAACGTTTTTATTGGGTTCTTATGCCTTGATAAGGCGCAGACAGTACGCTATCTGCGCCGTTTTCGCTGTAAGTGTTTTGTATTTCGCAGCCGTTGGTGGAGCAATTGGTGAGGCAAGATACAGATTGCCCATTACACCTTTTTATCTTCTCGTTGGTGCGGTTTATATTGATCAACTTCTTAATCGTCGTGCTCTGCAAACCGAGACCAGCCAAGCAAAGGCTCCCTTACCATCCTAATAGGAAACAATCATAAATACCAATCCTAATTAGTTTTCATTGATACCTCTCCAAAGGGAAGATCAGTAAGGCCAATTCATTTTTCTGTCCTTAATTTATCATCCCTTTAGGTTAAAAATGATGTTCCAGAGGTGATTTTAACCCCCACAATAGGCTAATAAACACCAATTTTTGGTCTATTTTGCTAGTGTATAAAGTCACCTAAAATCAGGTGGTTAATGGCTATGTAACTTTATTGCTTCCAAATGCACAATTCAGCGATCTTTTCAATATAGCCCAAGCGTTTCTGGTGTTCGCCCAACTCTTGTTCGTTGCAATAAACGACGGCTAAGGCGGGTCGATTGTTAGCCAACTGCTTGGGTTTGTGGACGTTTCCCGATTCGCGGTTTGCCGTTTCGCTTTCATCCAGCAAGGATGATTGGCCGCCCGTCATCAATAAAAACACGTCGGCCAGGATTTCAGCATCCAACAACGCGCCGTGCAATTCGCGGTGGCTGTTATCTATTGAGTACCGTCTACATAAGGCATCCAGGCTATTGCGCTGCCCTGGGTGTTTTTTCCTGGCAAAGGCTAGGGTGTCGAACACGGTACTGAAATTTGCCAAGGTCTTGGCCTGGTCTGTTAGCCGTGCAAATTCATGGTTAATGAAGCCAACGTCAAAGGGTGCGTTGTGTATGACGAGTTCAGCACCCTGGATGAAAGCGATGAAATCGTCATGAATATCTTCAAAACGGGGCTTGTCTTTCAGGAATTGATTGGTTATGCCATGCACTTCAATAGCGCCCCTATCAATAACCCGGTCGGGATTAATATAGACGTGAAAGCGATTGCCGGTAAGCCGTCGATTGATTAGCTCAACGCAACCAATCTCTATAATCCTGTGGCCTTCTTGTGGACTTAGCCCAGTGGTTTCGGTGTCGAGGACAACGATGCGGTTTGATGCGACTGGACTGAGCATTACGCGGCTTTCATGCAATTATGATATTGCTGCCAATCAGGCAAAAGGGTTCTCAAGTATAATGGTCTCGTCCCTTTCTGGGCCGGTGGATAGAATAGTCACCTTAACCCCTACCAACTCTTCAAGCCTTTTAATATAGGCTTTGGCATTTTCAGGCAACGCAGTAAAGTCGGTAATACCGGCTGTGGTCGTCCCTTTCCAACCGGGCAATTCTTCTATAACCGCTTGACATAGCTGGTATCGTTCCGCACCTAAGGGTGCGGTTTCTGTCACAACTCCGTTCAGCTTGTAAGCGGTACAAATACCAATTTTTTCAAGGCCGTCCAATACGTCCAGTTTGGTCAGGCAGATCCCACTGAGGCTGTTAAGTTTTGCGGACTTGCGCATGGCAACCGCATCAAACCAGCCAGTACGGCGCTTACGGCCTGTCGTCGCGCCAACTTCATGGCCTTTGACGCTTAGGTGGTCGCCATTTGCATCGTGCAGTTCGGATGGGAAGGGGCCGTTTCCCACGCGCGTTGAATAGGCTTTGGTTATGCCCAACACATAATGAAGGTCAAGCGGTCCGATACCGCTGCCGGTAGCCGCGCCACCCGCTGTGGTGCTGGATGAGGTGACGTAAGGGAATGTGCCGTGATCGAGATCCAATAACGCACCTTGAGCGCCTTCAAACAACAGGTTTTTTCCTTGCTCCTGATGGGCGTACAAGGTTTCGCTGACATCGGTCAACATCGGCTTGACTTGTTCGGCCAAACTAAGCATTTCACTAAGTGTCTGTTGATAATCGACTGCTTCGGCATGGTAATAGCCGGTCAGCACAAAATTGTGGTATTCGACCAATTCCTCAAGCTTTTCCGCAAAAATCGTCGAATTTAGCAAATCGCCTGCACGTAAGCCGCGCCGCCCGGCTTTGTCTTCATAAGCGGGGCCAATGCCGCGTCCGGTCGTGCCGATGGCTTTGATACCGCGTGCTTTTTCACGGGCTTTATCAATAGCGACATGCGTCGGCAGGATTAATGTACAGGCTTCGCTGATAAACAGGCGGTTTCTGACGGTAATCCCAGCATTTTCCAGGACACCAATCTCCTCCATCAGCGCATTCATGGACAGCACCACACCGTTGCCGATCATACATTCAACATTGTCCCTAAGTATGCCGGAGGGTATCAGGTGCAGGACGGTTTTCTTGCCTTTGATGACCAGGGTGTGACCGGCATTATGTCCGCCCTGAAACCGGACGACGGCGTGGACTTGCTCGGTCAGCAAATCGACCAGCTTGCCTTTGCCTTCATCACCCCATTGGGTACCTATAACTACGACATTCTTTCCCATATTTTATGTATTCCAAACTTAATCTAATGTCTTGATAACCCAGTTTTGGTGGTTTAGCTCCAAAACAGCCGTACAACCCAAATCTTTTGCATTACCTACTTGTCCAGGTAATTGCTGGATCACGACGTGACCCTGGGCGCGTAAATCCCTTATTTTCTCGTTTAGTTCGGAAATATCTTGATAAGGTGCAAAGATACGTTGACCAGGCTGATCTTGGTTGCCTTGTTTGCCCAGTAGTGCCAACAATTTTAGATCAGCGCTAAAACCTGTCGCCGGACGCGCGCGGCCAAAAACCGCACCAATATTGTCATAGCGACCACCTCGGGCAATTTCCCTTCCAATTGTAGGCACAAACGCCGCAAAAACAACCCCTGTGTGGTAATGATAACCACGCAATTCAGCTAAATCAAAACTGATGGGTAAGTCCGGAAAACGCTTGCTTAGTTGTTCCGCTACGGATTCAAGGTTTGCCAATGCCTGTTTTACCTGCTCGTCGGCCTTTTCTAAAATTAAACGAGCTTTGCTTAATGTTTCTTTCCCACCATTCAGCTCAGGAAGCTTCAAAAACATAGCTTTAATATCTTCTTTGATACCAAGGCCAGCCATCAGCTCCTCAAGCTCAGGCCTGGCCTTACGTTGTAGGACATCAAACAAGGTGCTTTCCACCGCTCGATCTAGTCCGGCTTGTTTGGACAGCGCCCGAAATATGCCGACATGCCCCAGGTCAAGATGCACGTCCAGCAACCCTGATTGCGCCAACATTTCCAGCATCAAGCGTATCACTTCGACATCGCTTTCGATGCCGGCATGACCATATAGCTCCGCGCCGATTTGCATTGGGCTGCGGGTTTTTTCCAAAGGGTCGCCACGCGTATGCAGCACCGTACCGACATAACACAAGCGGGTCGGCCATTCGCGCTTAAGCTGGTGGGCATCCATTCTGGCGACTTGTGGGGTCATATCTGCCCTGAAACCCAATGTTTTACCGCTAATTTGGTCGGTCAGCTTGAACGTTTGCAGATCCAGGTCATGCCCTGAACCGGTCAGCAATGAATCAATAAAGTCAATCATCGGGGGGATAACCAGCTCGTAGCCCCAGTAGGCAAATAACCGGAGTATGTTCCGGCGGAGGTTTTCAAGATACGCTGCCTCCTGGGGCAGGATTTCTTCTATGCCTTCAGGTAACAGCCAGGAATCTTTTTGTTGCATATTTTCAGTGCCTACTCAAACAAAACGCCCCACAAGGAGCGTTTATATTTTATCTGTAGTGGCTAACCATACACCGAACAAGTACGAGAGATTAGCCCACCAACAGATTGATCTTATTAACTTACTTTGCTCTTTTTACTCAAGTTTATTTTTCCGACCCTTGATTTTTAAAATATTTGAAGAAATCAGAATCAGGATCTATCACCATCATACTACCTGAACTCGAAAAAGTCTTTTTGTAGGCACTTAAACTACGACTAAAGGCAAAAAATTCTGGGTCAGCGCCATAACTCTTGGCATAAATGTCCGTCGATTTTGCATCGCCTTCACCGCGCAGCTTTTCAGCATCCCGAAATGCGTTGGCTAAGGTAACGACGCGCTGCCTGTCGGCATCAGCGCGGATTCTTTCAGACGCTTCTGAACCTTGCGAACGGAATTCACGGGCAACCCGCTCGCGTTCTGCTTCCATCCGTCGGAATACGGAACTGCTGACTTCTTCGGGTAAATCAATGCGTTTAACCCGAACATCAACGATTTCCATACCCAGCTTGGCCGCGAGCGGCTTTGAGTTTTTGATTAAAATTTCGCGTATTGCCTGGCGATCCGTTGACACGAGTTGTTTGATGTTACGCTTACCAAATTCACCGCGAAAAGCATCCTTGATAATCTGGTCCAAACGTAAATTGGCTTGGTCAATGTCCCCCGAAACCACGGTATAGAATTTTCTGACATCGCCGATACGCCATTTAACGAACGAATCAACAATCACGTTTTTCTTTTCAGCAGTCAAGAAACGCTCGGGTTTGGAATCCATCGTTTGGATGCGGGCATCAAATTTCTTGATGTTATTGATGAACGGCCATTTGAATTGCAAGCCCGGCCCGTAATCCGATTTCTGGATTTGGCCGAGCTTGAATTTGATGGCTTTTTCTGTCTGCCCTACCGTGAACACGCACATCATGGTAATGACCACCAATGCACCGACACCTAGCGCTATTTTATTCTCTAACATTATCGTCCCCTTCCTTCACGGCCACGCGTTGAGGGCCTATCAATCACTTGCTGTTGTTGCTGTTCTTCTTCTAGCACTGCGTGTTTCGGTGACCGACGGTCTATTTCAGGCTGCGCAGCGGCTTCTTCAGATTGAACCATTGCTTGCTTTTGCTGGATCATTTTGTCCAAAGGCAGATACATCATGTTATTGCCGCCTTTAACATCTATCATCACAGCATTGGTTTCAGACATGACAGTTTCCATCGCTTCAAGGTATAACCGTTTTCTGGTTACCTCTGGCGCTTTTTTATATTCGGTGACCAACTTGGTAAAACGGTTGGTTTCACCTTCTGCCTGTGCTATGACTTGTTCCTTGTAACCTTCGGCTTCTTGTATTTTTCTTGCGGCTGCACCACGCGCTTTTGGCACGACATCGTTAGCGTAGGCTTGGGCTTCGTTGATAAAGCGTTGTTGGTCTTCCCGTGCCTTAATGGCATCCTCAAAAGCATTTTGCACTTGCTCAGGCGGCTGGGCGTCTTGCAAGTTGACACTGGTGATTTGTATGCCGGCGTTATAAGCATCCATGACTTCCTGGATCTCTTTTTTAGCTTGGGCGACTACTTCGCTGCGGCCTTCGGTCAGGACAAAATCCATAAGGCTTCCACCGATGACTCCACGCAAGGCACTTTCCGTGACCTGTTTCAACGTGGCTTCGGGATCGGCAAGATTGAAAATCAAGGCTTTCGCGTCTTTCACTTGGTACTGAACCGCTAGTTGCACGTCAATGTAATTTTCATCCTTGGTAAGCATTAGCGCTTCTTTTGGCACAGATACCGCACCTTGCGCTGTACCACCGCCACCTGAGCGGTAACCGACTTCAATATAGCGTTGTTGTTGCACATTGATTTTTTCGACATGCTCAATAGGCGCGGGCAAATGCCAATTTAGGCCAGAATCGGTTGTCCTGGTGTATTTGCCGAACTGGGTTTCAACACCTTGCACACCTTCGTCTATGATGTAAAAACCGCTCAACATCCACAAAACTAACAGGGAAGCCGCAATAATGCCCATGTTTTTCATTATGTTACCAGTGGAAAATGTACTGGGCGATCCACCGCCGCCACCGCCACCGCTTTTGGTGCCACCAAAGATATTGCTTAACTTTTCTTGTAATGAACGAATTGCTTCGTCTAAATCCGGCGGCCCTTTTTGGTCGCCTCGACCACTCCAAGGATCTTTTTTATCACCGCCTGGTTCATTCCACGACATATTTCTGCTCCGTAATTGGATTATTTATTATTTTTTCACTCAGGATGTTTCTGTATTTAATATAGAAACATCATTGGCTCGTGACTTACGCTATCCTGACATTGTATCGTAATTAAGCAAATTCTCACTGCTAAACTTCCCTAAAGCACCACGTTGGGCAGCTCAACAACAATGGGGCTTTAGTAAAATGCAGTTAATTGTCATATTATTTCTTCGGTTTCGATGGCGTTCAACAACCCTAGGTATTTGTTATCTATCTCAATTATTAAGTCGCTACCGCCCGAGTCATTAATATGCTCGTCAATTATTTTTGCGCAAGTAAATAATTTGGCCCTAATTTGGCCTTGACCTGGTTTTAGATAACATTTTCGCTTGTTTTTGGTAGGGGCAAACTGTTCCGCCAGTACATCAAGCAACAAGCCAATTCCCTGCCCGGTTTCGGCAGATAACCAAACCCTAACTGGATTGCCTTCATCATCTCTATCTACTCTGGGTTGCCGGTCATCCAGCAAATCAATTTTATTGAAGACCTCAATACACTTAATTTTATCGGCACCGATTTCACCCAACACTTGCTTGACTTCTTTGATGATGCTGTCCCTGTTATCCGAGTTTACATCAACGACATGCAACAATAAGTCCGCTTCACTGGCTTCCTGCAAGGTGGATTTGAAAGAGGCAACGAGCTCATGGGGTAAGTTGCGGATAAAACCCACCGTATCGGCCAGGACAATATCGGTATTGTTGGGCAGACGGCAATTACGTAGCGTGGGGTCTAAAGTCGCAAACAACAGGTCAGCGGCGTATATATCAGCGCCCGTCAGGCTATTGAATAAGGTAGATTTTCCGGCATTAGTGTAACCTACCAATGACACTGAGGGAATTTCGGCTTTCTTGCGCTTACTGCGGCCTTGATGCCGCTGTTTATCGACCTTATCCAAGCGTTTTTGAATTTGTTTAATCCGCACTGCCACCAGCCGCCTGTCGGTTTCTAGCTGGGTTTCACCAGGGCCGCGCATACCGATACCGCCTTTTTGCCGCTCCAAATGCGTCCAGCCACGGACTAATCGGGTAGAAAGGTGCTTTAATTGCGCCAGTTCAACCTGTAATTTACCCTCGAATGACTGCGCCCGTTGTGCAAAGATGTCCAATATAAGGCCGTTCCTGTCCACCACCCTGACACCCAGGAAGCCTTCAAGGTTCCGTTCCTGACTAGGGGATAAGGCATGGTTAAACAAGACGATATCGGCAGAATAGGCTTCAACAGCGCTTTTAAGCTCTTCCAGCTTGCCTTTGCCGACAAAATATTTAGCGTCTGGGCTTTTTCTGCTGCCGACTACGACGTGGACTGGATCAGTCCCGGCAGATTTTGCCAGTTCTTTTAATTCCAGTAGATCTTCATGATGGGCGCGGAAGCTTAGATGAACAAGAATTGCCCGCTCACCCGAGTCTGGGCGGTCAAACAATTAAATACCCCACTACCGTTACGATAACAAAATCCGTGCAATTAACAACAACCACAGTAGACAGGATTATTCCTCAGTGGCGAGCGCATCATCATCCCGCGTCAATTTTACGGTTTTGGCGGGAACTATCGTTGAGATTGCATGCTTGTAAACCATCTGGCTGACCGTATTCTTAAGCATAATGACATACTGATCGAAAGAATCCACCTTGCCTTGCAACTTGATGCCATTGACCAAAAATATGGATACGGGCGTATGCTCTTTTCTGAGTGCGTTTAGGAAATTATCCTGTAAGTTTTGACCTTTTGACATCCGATTTCTCCTTATATTTATTTTTAGTGATTAGCAAACAAGTATTCCCACTGTCCATCAAGTTTGTACGGCCCCCAATAAACCCCACATCCGATGGGGATTAGATGCTATATAAAGGTAACGTTCCATTGCGATTCTGCATGATAGTTACTACTTAATGAACAACTTTAAACAACAGCCTTGATTGCGGATTAGCGCCAAAGTTCAATTATGTCTGCATTTTTTACAATAGCAAGGGGTAATTTTTACCCCCTTTGTAAAAAATTTTCAACCACTTCTGCAAAAACTTCCGGTTGTTGGACATGCAACCAATGCCCCGCATTGGCAATTGTGTTGAATATAGCATTAGGGAATAAGTGTAGCGTATCTTTTTGGGTAAGATAGCTTGAGTTTGCACCAGCGACGAACAGTGCTTCCTTCATGTAAGCCAATCCTTCTTGAATCTCTGGGAAAGCAATAATTTTCGGTGCCGCCCACATAAAGGCATCAAGGTCAATCCGCCATTGATAGCCGCCATCTTTTAGGGTCAGGTTTTGCAACAGGAATTGGCGGTAGTCGAGTTCCGGTATGTCCTTAGCCAACATCGTCTCTGCCTGTTTACGATGTTGGATTTTATCCAGCGGCAAGCCAATCAATGCCTGGATGATGTTGTCAAAACTGTGCGTGTAACTTTTGGGTGCAATATCGACAACGATCAATTTGCCCATACGCTCAGAATGATTCAACGCCAACCACATGGCAATCTTACCGCCCATGCTGTGCCCCATAACATGGGCGGCGGTTATTGTATGTTCATCCATAAACCGCAACACATCGGCGGCCATGGCTGGGTAATCCATTACGGCATGATGCGGCGACAGGCCATGATTACGCATATCCAACACGTAGACACGAAACTCACGCGAAAGCCTTTCGGCTATTTTCCGCCAGTTGCGCGACGAGGCAAAAAAGCCATGCAGGATGATGAGCGGAACTGGCTTATCTTGCCCCAATTCCTCATAAGCTAAAGCGACGGTTTCCATCTGGGAAAAAGCTATACAATAAATATTAGGCATAAAAAAGGCTGTCGTTTGACAGCCTTTCATATATGGCGTCCCCAAGGGGGTTCGAACCCCTGTTACCGCCGTGAAAGGGCAGTGTCCTAGGCCGCTAGACGATGGGGACTAAACTCGTTTAGTCTCAATGGAACTTTCTTTTTGGTGGAGCCAAGCGGGATCGAACCGCTGACCTCTTGCATGCCATGCAAGCGCTCTCCCAGCTGAGCTATGGCCCCTCAACTCAGACCGCGCATTCTACAACAATTACCGTTTATGTCCAGCACTAATTTAAGCTTTGAACGTATTTAATCGCCTTTTCCAACCTTGCCAAGGTGGTTTTTTTACCGAGCAAAGACAAGGTAAGGTCAATGGATGGCGACATTGCCGACCCACACACCGCCACCCGCAAAGGTTGCGCGACCTTCCCCAAACCCAAAGCCATTTTTTCGGCGAGGCCTATAACAGTTGAGTGCAAAGCATCACGCTCCCAAGTTTCCAGCTTTGTGAATTCGTCATGGAGATTCGATAACACCAAATCAGAACCCACCGTAAAATTTTTTTTAGCTGCTTTTTCATCGTAAGCATCAAAGTCCTGATAAAAATAAACACTCGCCGCCGCCATTTCGACCAGGGTTTTACAGCGTTCCCTCTGCGCCAAGACCATATCAACAAGGTCAGGGCCTTGTGCCAAATCAATCCCGTGTTGCTTCATGTGCCAAACCAAATGCTTGGCTACATGAGCTGGGTCACTGTTCATTATGTAATGATGGTTCAACCATAACAGCTTTTCCATGTTGAACGCGGATGCGGACACGTTGATGGCCTCCAGGCTGAAATTGGCAATCATCTCATCAATAGAGAATATTTCCTGATCGCCATGCGACCAACCCAAGCGCACCAGATAATTCAGCAAGGCTTCGGGCAGATAACCTTCATCCCGGAACTGCATCACGCTAACTGCACCGTGGCGCTTAGACAAACGCGCACCATCTGAACCCAGTATCATCGGCAAATGCGCGTAGCTTGGTAGTTCCGCACCCAGCGCATTGAGGATATTGATTTGCCGGGGTGTATTGTTGATGTGGTCGTCGCCACGGATCACATGGGTGATATTCATGTCCATGTCATCCACTACCACGGTCAGGTTGTAAGTCGGCGAGCCGTCCGTCCTGGCGATAATCAAGTCATCCAGCTCTTTGTTGGCAACTGTAATATCGCCTTTGACCAAATCGTTAATGGTGACCGCCCCGTCCACAGGATTTTTAAAGCGCACCACAAATTCTTTACTGACCTGCGGCGCAGTTAAATGGCGGCATTTGCCGTTGTAACGCGGTTTCTCCTTATTTGCCATTTGCTCGGTGCGTAACTGCTCTAATTCTTCCTTGCTGCAATAGCAACGGTAAGCGTCGCCCTGGTCTAACAATTGCTGGATGATTTCCTTATAACGATCAAAACAGTGCGTTTGATAAAAAGGGCCTTCGTCATAGCTCAAACCCAGCCAGTCCATGCCTTGTAAAATGGCATCGACCGATTCCTGAGTGGAACGCTCAAGGTCGGTATCTTCAATTCTGAGTATGAATTTTCCTTGATGTTTACGGGCGTACAGCCAGGAAAACAGCGCGGTACGTGCGCCGCCGACGTGTAGGTAGCCTGTGGGGCTGGGGGCAAAGCGGGTTCTGACAGTCATTTTTTACTATGAGTGATGATGTTAAGGTTATTGAATAGGTAACGATGTTTACAATTCTAAATGGTTTTGGACATCCATATAACCATGCAAAACACGGATGATTAAGATGTAATCATGTTCAATCGTGTAAATTATCAGATGTTTTCCATGGTATCCAATACGAACAGGAGGATTGAACTCATCCCTTTCTCGGTAAAGCAAAGGATTTTCGGACAGAAATTGACATTTCTCCCTCAAACTTTCAGTGTACTGGTCAGCTTGACGTTCGCCAAAATTAACAAAGCCGTAACGATAAATTTCCGTAAGGTCAGCTTCGGCCTTCTTTGAAAAAATAGTCCTTGGCATTACAGTCCATTCTGTAATTTTCGCTTTACCGCATCGATAATTTCATCAAAAGACTTATCACTCATTCCACTTTCCAGGCCTTCAGTAATCGCTTTTTGTATAGCCTGCTTATTGCGGTTTTCTTGGTCTTTACGGATCAAATCCCTGACATAGTCGCTTGAATTGGCGTAGACACCCGTTTCCACCTGCGCCTGAACCCAATCTTTCATCGGATCGGGTATGGAAATATTCATCGTAGCCATTGTTGCCTCCCCAGATTTAGCAAGAATCTTTGACTCTATTTATGGCATAAATTGGCAAAGATTGCCAATTTATTTGGAGATAAGCTAACTTAGCCGTTCGTACCCACAGGGCATAAATGGTGAGGTTGTCGAACCATGAACACTTATGCCTGTCCTTCGACAAGGCTCTCCTGAGTTTATCGAAGGACTTAGGGCGAACGTGGTTTAACGGTTCTATTGATTATGTCGCTAACGCGACGGATTTTTTAATGTGGGTTCTCGTGTCCACGGACGAGATACTTTTCTTTGTACGGACAAAGAAAAGCATCCAAAAGAAATCCACCCAATGGCGCTTGCTTCCTACGTTCCTCAGTTTTGACGGGGGCAATTCCCACGCACTCAGCGCACGTGAGAATGGTGCGTAAGTCGTAGCATAGTGACTATGTAGCCCGTATGTAGCAACGCGAAATACGGGACCGCAAACCCTGGATTTCACTACGTTTCATCCAGGCTACCTCGCTGTCCTTCCGGCAACGTGCGGCATCCCTGCCGCACCCCTTCGGGCAATTCCCACCAAAACATCCGGTACTCAGCGCGGCATAACGGGAATTGGCTATTG
>JAYVGW010000132.1:0-12052 GCA_043771735.1 Methyloglobulus sp. | reverse complement strand
GATAACTTACGTCATGCCGGCATCGATCATTTTATGTTGCCTGACACGCTGGGCGTGTTGTCGCCGGATGAGGTATTCGCCAGCCTGAGCGATATGTGCAGCCGCTATCCTGAATTGCAGTTCGATTTCCATCCCCATAACGATTACGGCTTGGCGACCGCCAATGTCATGGCGGCGGTACGTGCGGGTGTCAACTCTATCCACTGCACGATCAATTGCCTGGGCGAGCGTGCGGGCAATGCGTCTTTAGCCGAGGTTGCAGTAGTCTTGCGCGACAAAATGCACTTGCAGCTTGCGATTGACGAAAGCCATATCGTGGCGATCAGCAATATGGTGGAAACTTTCTCCGGCAAGCGCGTTGCCGCCAATGCGCCGATTATCGGTGCGGACGTGTTCACCCAAACGGCGGGCATCCATGCCGATGGCGACCAGAAAGGCGGTTTGTACAAGACCAAGTTAGGCCCGGAACGGTTTTCCCGTACCCGCAGTTATGCCTTGGGTAAGATGAGCGGTAAGGCTTCCTTGCGGAAAAACCTTGAGCAACTGGAACTGGATTTGTCTGAGGAAGACCAAAAAAAAGTATTGGAGCGCATCGTAAAGCTTGGCGATTCTAAACAAACGATTACGGCGGATGACTTACCTTTTATTATCGCCGATGTGCTGGCAAGCAAGGATTACCAGCATATCAAGTTGCAGAATTGTTCCATCACCAGTGGTTTGAACCTGGAATCGACAGCCAGTATCCGGGTTAGTATTAGCGGCAAGGAACATCTTGCATCAGGTTCTGGCAATGGCGGTTTTGATGCCTTTATCCACGCTATCCAGAAAGTCATGAGCTTATATAAGGTTACTTTGCCGGAGTTGTTGGACTATGAAGTCAGGATTCCCAAAGGCGGTCATGCCAACGCGCTGACTGAATGCGTGATAACCTGGGATTGCAGCGGCGACATCCGCAAAACCCGTGGTGTCCACGCCAACCAGGTGTTCGCGGCGGTGCTGGCGACGCTTAGGATTATCAATATGCAGCTACATGAATTGAATGTTCAGCCAGCCTGATTGTCCGAAACGATAATACATCGGTGAGTAGCCTCGATTCCGTTACACTGTTTCGAAGCTACTCAAGGTCATGCTTCAGAGGTTTTGACAAACGCATCTAAAACCCGTCTTACATAAAATGAATGCCCCACCAAAATCAAATATGCTGGATCAGCTAAAGTTCGACAATCGCTTTGTTAGCGAGTTGCCGGGCGATCAGGAAACCCGCAATTATCCACGGCAAGTATTCGGAGCTTGCTATTCCAAAGTGTCCCCAACCAAAGTGACAAAACCAACAACAGTCGCTTATTCCAAAGAAGTCGCCGATTTATTGGAAATATCTGAACAGGTTTGCCAGTCCGACGATTTTGCCCAAGTATTTGCAGGAAATCGCCTGCTTGCAGGTATGGAATCCTATGCTTCTTGTTATGGCGGTCACCAGTTTGGGCATTGGGCGGGGCAATTGGGCGATGGTCGAGCGATAAGTTTGGGGGATGCCATCAACAGCCAAGGCGAACGCTGGGCATTGCAACTCAAGGGTGCGGGACTAACACCTTACTCCAGGAATGCCGATGGGCTGGCAGTTTTGCGTTCTTCCGTACGTGAATTTCTGTGTAGCGAAGCCATGCATCATTTGGGCGTTCCGACCACACGGGCGCTAAGTTTGGTGACGACGGGTGAGCAGGTGATCCGCGATATGTTCTACAACGGCAACCCGAAAGCCGAACCGGGGGCTGTTGTGTGCAGGGTTGCGCCGTCGTTCCTCCGATTTGGAAATTTTCAAATCCATGCGGCTCGCGGTGAGTTGGAGTTGTTAAAAAAATTGGCAGATTACACGATTAATACCCACTTTCCGCATTTGGGAAAACCTTCAACTGATGTCTATCTGGCCTGGTTTGAAGAAGTTTGCCGGACTACGGCAGAAATGATCGTGCATTGGCAACGGGTCGGTTTTGTGCATGGCGTGATGAATACGGACAATATGTCGATTCTTGGCCTTACCATTGACTATGGCCCTTACGGCTGGTTGGAAAATTACGATCCTGACTGGACGCCCAACACCACCGATAAAGCAGAGCGGCGGTATCGTTACAGCAACCAACCGGCTTGTGCGTTCTGGAATTTGGGGCAGTTAGCGAATGCGATTTATCCCCTGATTGGCGAGGTAGAGCCTTTGCAGCAAGCGTTAAATGTGTTCACGCAGGTTTTCGGTGAGCAGTGGCAGCTTATGATGACGGGCAAATTAGGCTTAAGCCAATTTAACCCAGGCCAAGATGATGAATTGTTTGCGGAGCTATTGGCCTTGCTGCAATCAGTTGAAACCGACATGACGATTTTTTTTAGACAACTCGCCGAGGTTGAGTTAAGTCAAAATAATCTCGAAAGTGTTAAAGTAGAAGCCGTAATGGCACCACTTGCAGGGGCTTATTACGTGCCAGAACAGAAAACGGCAGAATATAATGCACGTTTGTTTGCCTGGTTAAAACTTTATAATCAACGCCTCACACAAGAAGGCGTTCCTCAAGAGATCAGGCGCGAGCGCATGAACCGTGTCAACCCGAAATATGTCCTGCGTAATTACATGGCGCAACTGGCGATAGATAAGGCGGAGCAGGGCGATTTTGCCATGATAGCCGAATTGCTAGAACTGCTGCGGCATCCTTACGATGAACAGCCCGGAAAAGGGCAATATGCTGTAAAACGGCCTGATTGGGCAAGACAAAGGGCAGGTTGTTCGATGTTATCTTGCAGTTCTTAATCGGCGTAAAAAGCTATAATTTGGGCTTTCTTGCTTAAAAAATACTTAGAAAGTAAGTTTAAGGGTGCTTTCAAAGCCCTTGGGCATACTCAGGATGAACGGCACCCGTTTGATTACGTTTGTGGGGGCCTGCACCACGGATTTCCTTCGGTTAGCTTGTCGAACCATGGGTAAAATGGGCGTGTTCAAAAACTCCTTAAGCTGGGAAAATTGCCCATTTGGGTTCATATACCCATCTGTAAAGCCAATATTGTTTGAAAAACAAGTTACTAGGCAAGTTTCATAATGTTGGCTATAATCACTAACGTTGAATATGATAATGACAGACGGCGTTAGATAATACATACGGGGATTTTAAATTGCAGAAGCTGGGGTATGACAAGCCGTCTTTCGGCACTATTCTTGCGCTTGTTTTTACCTTTGTGGCTTTTTGTCCCTTTGCCGCCGCTACAGAGGTAGTCGTCAATAAGTCTGTGTCCGCTTCTTATTCCAAAGCGGATATCCGTGCTATCTTTATTATGCAAAAAAGACAATGGCCAAACAACAGGCAAATTAAAGTCTATACCTTGCCTGACAATAGCCCGATCCATAAAGATTTTGCCATAAATATCCTCAATATGTTGCCGTATCAGATCAGGAAAATTTGGGACAGGATAACTTTTTCCGGCACAGGGGTCGCACCTATTGAACTGGAATCAGAGCAAGAGATGATAGATAAAATCGCTACTACGCCCGATTCCATTGGCTATTTGAAAAGTAGGCCAGATAATGACAGCATCCGCCCATTTGAAGTCCAATAGGCGGCAATGGTTCCAGACCATTTGCCGCACTTCCTCCATCCCTGGAGGTCGACGGCAATTGTTTGGGGTCATTTTCCGCACTTCCTCCATCCCTGGAGGTCGGCGGCAATTGTTTGGGGTCATTTTCCGCACTTCCTACATCCTTGGAGGTCGGCGGCAATTGTTTGGGGTCATTTTCCGCACTTTCTACATCCTTGGAGGTCGGCGGTTTTTACTGGGCCACTGTCCTATGGATGCGCCTGTGCGTACCCGTCGTAAAGACAATGAGTGGTGTGTTCAGTTGGTCAATAGGGCAGGGCAACTACTGGCGACATGCTTGTTTATTGCTTTCTACAGTGCCAAAGTTTTTGCCGAATCCAAGTTATTGCCCGATGAAGTCCAGATCCATGGGTTTTTGACACAAGGTTTTTTCCATACTTCTGACAACAACGTTTATGGGCAAAGTGATGACGGGATTAGTCCAGGGTTAACTGAAATTGGCCTTAACATGAGTTATCAACCTTGGGATAGGCTGCGCTTTGCGGCACAAGGGCTGTATCGCCGGGCAGGTGAAGTTGATACCGGTAGCGTAAGGCTTGATTATGGTCTGGCTGATTTGACCTTGTTTGATTACGATAGCGGAAAAATAGGCATACGTGGAGGCCGTATAAAAATCCCCTTTGGTCTGTATAACGAGACGCGGGATGTTGCTTTTACCCATCCAACCATCTTGCTGCCCCAAGGCATCTATTTTGACAGGTCAAGGTCGCTATTGCTTTCTGCAGATGGCGGATCGTTTTATGCTGAACAACGCACTAGTTTTGGCGATTTTAATTTTAAATTTAATGTTGGGTTGTCACCCAACGATTTGGATGAAATCAAGACTGTGGTATTGGGCAAAAGAAGCGCCCGAGGTAACTTTGACACAAAACCCGCCATTGCCACCCAACTCAATTATGAGCTTAACGGAGGTGAGTATGTGTTTGCCATAAGCTATATGGATCTGGAGTTTGATTTCAACCCGGCCCTTGGTGAGCCGTTACGTAAAAGTACGACTCACATACAGCCCTTGCTGTTTTCCGCGCAATACAACGGCGAAAAGTTTACTTTGACAGGGGAGTACGAATACCGCTGGAATTCTTTCGGAAATTTTGCGCCCTTTGGCGGGGGTAAATTTGTTTCAGAAAGCTGGTATGTTGAAGGCAGTTACCGTATTTTGCCTTCGCTACAGGCGACTGTCCGTTATGATACCTTCTATGTCGATGCTAGCGATAAGAGCGGTAACGGCGCTGCCGCATTAGGTTTTCCAAGGCATGTTGCCTTTGCACAGGATTGGGTATTTGGGCTGCGCTGGGACATTACGCCATCATGGATGGTCAGGGCGGATTATTCCCGTGTTCACGGCACCGCCTGGTTGCCGCAGGCCGATAACCCTGACACCCAAAAAGACATACAGGATTGGGATCTGTATGGTTTGCAGTTATCCTTTAAGTTTTAGTTGGGGCTATGGGCAAAAATAGCTTATTTTTCAGTTTAAGATGGAAATTAGCTATCCTGTTTGGCAGCGTCTTTTTAATATTGCAAAGTTTATTTGCGTTTGTCTCTTATCTGAATGCCCAGGATAATTTCGAGAATGACCGGAAAAATATTCAGGCCAGCCATAGCAATATTGCCGAAACCCTAAGCAAAGACTCATTTTCAGTACTGGAACAATTTGCGGAACTGGTTTCGATAGTCAACGACCCGTCAAGCGAAGCGTCAAAAAAACAACACCGTGGCACTGCATCATTGGATGAAAATTGGTCGCGCTGGCAATTAATATGGGATATCGAAAATATTACCCTGTTTGATAAACAAGGCACACGGATAAAGTCGTGGGGTAATCAATTGATTGATTCAGATGCCGTTGTACAGCGAGTCTTGAAAAATGAATTGCCTGAACACCAAGTCTTTTGCCCGGACAATTGTTTTCAGCAGGCCATTGTCCCAGTAATAGGCAAGACGGGGATTGCTGGCGTTATTAGCGTGATCCGCCCTTTCTCTGATGTCATCATTAAATATAACGAAGCGACACATTCGGATATTGGTATTTTAATTGCTGGCCATAGCGAGGGAGTTGCTGATAAAGCTGTTGTTTCTCCAGAAAAACGATGGAAATTCAAGCTGTCTTGTATGACGCAACCGGAAAAAAATGCGCCTGTATTTGAGTTTGTATCCCGACACCATAACATCGAAGACTTTTTCAACGCCGGCAAAAGAATAGAAGTCAATAAATCGATTTATGAAGTTCGAGTGCTGCCCATACAGCAAGCGGGCGTGGGCAATAGTCCGCCTTACTTTTTGTTCGTGGATGACATCACAGCGGACCTTAAACATCTTAACAGTGATATCAAGCGCATCTGGCTATATGGATTTTTAGGGCTATTGGTTTCGTTGCTATTGATTTTGTTGGCCCTGCATGTTTCTTTACGGCGCATTTCCAGGCTTTCAAGGGCATTGCCGTTGTTGTCCAGCAATCACTTTGAGCAATTCAGGAAGCAAATTTCCGTAAAAAGCACCGCTAATTTGAGTTATGACGAGTTGGATAAGCTCGGTTTGACCGCCTTAAACTTGGCTGACCAGCTTGAAAATGTTGAGAAGGAAATGCGCGGACATACCTTCAGTTTATTGGAGAAAAGCCAAGAACTTGGGAAGGAACGCGATTTCATCCGGCAGCTAGTCGAGTTGGCCCCCATCATCATTATCATCCAAAAGCTGAACGGGATTATCCTGTCGATTAATCATGCCGGGGTTGAGGCCTTGGAAACGGATGGTAGTACCATCGTCGGTAAAGTATTCGATGTGTTTCTACCCGAATCTGACCAAGAGCATCTGACAAAATTAAATCGCTTACGGTTTGGCGAATACGGTGACCAAATTCAACTGGATGGACTCTTGTTGACGGAGTCCGGTAAGCATCGCGACATTTCCTGGTTACATAAATTGTTGCCGTCCAAAGAGTACGGTGAAGAAAGGGTCATATTGACCCTGGGCATGGATATTGGCGAACGCAAAATCGCAGAAGCCCGGAACATTAGGATGGCTTATTACGATTACCTGACAGGCTTAGGCAACCGGCGGAAATTTCACGATGAATTTGCCCCAAAATTAGCGTCGGCCGAACGTTATGGCTATCAGCTTGCCCTATTTTATCTCGACCTGGATCGGTTTAAGGAGGTCAATGACACCAGTGGGCATGATGCCGGCGATAACTTTCTTAAGATGGTGGCCGGCGTATTGGTGGAGACCATCCGTTCAACGGATTTGCTGTGCAGGATAGGCGGCGACGAGTTTACCTTGTTACTGCCACATGCCGATATGGCCGGTGTGGAGCATATCGCAAGTAAAATCAATTCGATACTCAAAGCACAGAGTTTCACGTGTAACGGGAAAACCTACACCGCCAGTGCCAGTATAGGCATTGCGGTATTTCCAATACACGGTGTTACGGTTAACGAATTGATGGCCAATGCGGACCTGGCGATGTACCAAGCGAAAGAATTAGGCCGGGGACAGCACCACCTGTTCAATCCCGAGTACGATTACCGGAGTAAAGTGAACCAGACTTTATATTGGCGCAACATTCTTGAAGATGCTATTGCCAATGATAAGTTTGTCTTGTTTTATCAACCCATCCGTAATGTCAAAACCAACAAAACCAGTCATTATGAGTGCCTGATTCGGTTGCAACAAGATGATGGCCAAATGCTGATGCCGTCAGACTTTGTTTTTCGGGCTGAAGAGCTGGGCCTGATCAGCAAAATTGACCGGATCGTATTAAAAAAGGCCGTGGAGCAGCATCTTGAGTTTAACAAGCTGGGCAAGAAATATCAGCTCAGTGTAAATATTTCCAAGCGTTCATTTGATGATCCGGTTATTTTCGAGGATTTCGCCGAGATATTCAGCAATCCAGACGTTGACCAAAAACAGATCATTTTTGAAATAACGGACTCTGCCGCCGTGTCCAATTACCTTTCAACTAATGTGTTGATTAACCAGATCAGGGGGCTGGGCTGCGTACTCGCATTAAATGATTTTGGGGTTGAATATCCTTCGCTGCATTACTTGAAAAATGCACCCGTCGATTATGTAAAAATTGACGGATCCCTCATCAGGCATCTTGATAAAAATAGTGATGACAGGGTTTTTGTGAAAGGGCTGATCGAGATGGCGCACGCATTTGGTAAAAAAACGGTGGCCGAATTTGTCGAGAGTGAAGAGATATTGACTATCCTCAAGGAGTTAGGCATCGACTACGCACAGGGTTACCATATTGGCAGGCCTGAGGCGATGGAATAAAATCCTCGATTAACCAGTGGTTTTATAACTGCTGCCACAATATCCCAACTCATCAACTATTTAAATTGTACAATCTGCAACCAAGAATACGCGGGTATTCAGTTGAAACAAAACACTCAATCCTATGAAAAAACTAAAATGCGCCGTCGTTGGCGCTGGTTATTTGGGCAAATTTCACGCCCAGAAGTACGCATCATTGCCTGATTGTGAGCTGGTCGCCGTCGTCGATGTTGATGAAGCCGTGGCTAACAACGTTGCGAGAGGTAACGGCGCTAAAGCCTATACGGACTATAAACAGATTCTGGGTGAAGTCGATGCGGTCAGCATAGTCGTCCCTACCACTTACCATCATGCCGTCGCCAAGGATTTTCTGGCAGCAGGCGCTCATGTATTAGTCGAGAAACCGATCACGGTCACCGTTGCCGAAGCGGATGACCTCATTGCGCTTGCCAAGGGGAAAAACTTGGTTTTACAGGTTGGCCATCTGGAACGGTTTAATCCAGCCGTCTTGGGTCTGGATAAAGAAGAGAAACCCTTGTTTATCGAATCCCATCGCTTGTCGCCGTTTAATCCGCGTGCCAACGATGTCAGTGTCGTGCTGGATTTGATGATCCACGATATTGACATCATCCTGGCCTTGGTAGATTCGGAACTGGAACGGATAGATGCCAGCGGCACGGCGGTCTTGACGCAAGGCACGGACATCGCCAATGCCAGGTTGTTGTTCACCAACGGCTGCGTCGCCAACGTCACCGCCAGCCGCATCAGCATGAAAATGGAACGCAAAATGCGGATGTTCAGGCCGAGTTCTTATGTGTCGGTGGATTTCCAAAACCGCGTATTGACCAAACACAAGACCGGACCTAAGGAAATGTTCCCTGGCATTGCCGAAATCGTCAGCGAAGAATCCGTTTTTGAAAGCGGCGATGCCTTGCTGGAAGAGATCAAGCATTTTGTCAACTGCATAAATACCGGCGAAAATCCCCTGGTTTCTGGGGAAGCCGGACGTAGGGCGTTGGAGACTGCGATTAAAATTACGCAGTTGTTGGGCGAAAAATAAAGTAGGGTACACATTGCGTACCCTTTCTAAATCGTTTCGTATGGAGCAAGCCTTGTAGGCTAGGTTGCGCTTGAGCGTTACCTGACATCCTGATACCAAAATTGTCACATAACCGCTCATGCGGCAATGCGACCTTGTTGCCTATCATCAACAGATAAACATTACGTCCAAAAATAGGCAAAGTTGAATCCGCCAAGTTAAAAATAGGCTGAAAGTGTCATTGTAAGCCTGCTGTTTTCTACCTTTTGCTTAATCATGTTGGTTTAAGGCAGCCGGACAAAGCGTAGCGCATCGTCAATAAGGTCATCATGGTCGGGTATTGAATAAAACGATTTTCAAAATAAAGCGTGACTGTCACGCAAACCATCACCAGCCAGGGATCGATAACGCCTGAGTCAACGATAGCTTGCATTCGTTGAATGCTGTCGCGGTCAATTTTATGGCGCTGGCCAATGAAAAATAAGGCAGTAAACGCAACAATCAACGCGAAATAAACGGGAAAGAAGAAGAATATGGGTGAATCTGAAACAAATAGCGGTTTCCAGTAAGCAAACCAGGCAAGTAAGATGCTGCTGGCAAAAACATCGTAACTGATTGTTTCGGGAAGTTTCTTAAAAAAATTGCCGATAATGGTGGCAATAGCGACCGTCAAACCAAGGTAAATAAAGGCAGGCGAAGCCAGCATGCCTTGTAAAGGGCTTCTGGTTTGTACAAGTACTGCCAAAATAAGGCAAAGGGCTACGAAAACTGGCATGGTTTTTTAATCCGATAATTAAACAAAATTTATCACGAATACTGGCCGAGTAAAGCAAAAACGCAGGCTATTCGACAAAAATAAGTTTTTTGGACAGTTTATCAGAGGGATATGTTTTAGTCCTTTGCTTCTGCCCTCAGTAGTGCCTGCGACAATTCCTGGCTAAATTCCCCCAGAATTTTACTCAGTGCGCGCACTGTTCCAGGATAAGAGGAATCTGAAAGGGAATGCTTGATAACGGAATGGCCATTTTTCAGGATGTTGCGGGTTGTTTCGTTTTTTATCGTCCAGTTGGCTTCCAGATTAGCTGATTCACCGGGTGTGGTATCGAAGCGGATAATGTCTACGATGACTTGGAGGTCTACCGTGCCATGCACGCTCCAGGGATAGGGCCTGACAATATTGCCGGGTTGCAAGGTTGACAGGTTGCGGGTTAAGGCTAGGAGCAGATTGTCCTGCAATGGCGATGCCCATTGCTGAAATTCCGCGATTTGCACGGCATTGCCAGAATGTCGGGTGACAATTTGTTTACGCTCCAATAATGCGGGAACAGAAACAGGGCCGATGCCGATAGTACGTTGCCTGGCGCTTGCAATGGTTGATGGGGCGGTTTGACTTAGGGGTTCCAGAACATAGAACCGGACAGAGGGTGCGTTGGCACATGCCGTTAACAGCAGTCCCAACATGGACACAATAAGTTGCCTAGCCATCATCATTCCTCATCTTTGCCGCGAATCAAGGATTCGGGATGTTGTTCCAGGTAATCGGTCAGTTGTTTCATTGAGCTGGCCGCTTGCGTCAGTTCCTGGAGCATTTTGTGGAATTCATAATAGCCGTTCGAGCCGGGTTCCAGGTTACCCAACACCCCTTGGGCTGATTTAATCGTGCCGCTGGCATTGCCCAGCGTTTCCTTTGCGGTTGCTAACGTACCGTTCGCGGTTATCAGCATACCGGTTGCAGCTTTTGAGGTATCTTGCAGTGACACTAAGGTTTTGTTCATTTCCACGGTCAATTTATCCAACGGCAACTTGGCGACCTTATCCATAATCGTTTGGGCGGAGCGGGTAAATTCCTCAAAAGAACTGGCTATGGTAGGGAATTCAGGATAATCACTATGATGGTCGTCGCTGGCGACCACCTTGCTGCCAGGGTGAAAATCGAGGTCGATCAACAGTTGCCCGGTGACTAAGCTGCCTGTCTGTAGCTGGGCGCGTAGCCCTTTTTTGATGAGTTGTTCCATCATGTCTTTGTCGCTGACTTTGGCATCGTCATTGACTGACTCGATACGGTCAGGTTCGAGTTCGACGATGACGGGGACACGGATTTCCGCCGTTTTTTTGTCTAGCTCAAGGCTAACGTCCGTGACCTTACCGATGGGTATGCCGCGAAGTTGCACGGGCGCACCCACAGTCAAACCGCGGACCGAGCCATTAAAGTGCATCACATACTTCAAGGTGTTGGTGTAGATGATTTGGGTGGATTGGTCATAAGTGTCGTAGAGTTGGAACATCCTATTTTCAGGTTCGATATCTGCAGGCGTATCTTTGGGTGAAGCACGGAAAGCAATGCCGCCACTGAGCAATGAGATCAAAGGCCCGGTCCTGACCTTGAAACCATCGGCGCTGGCCGATAAATCGACTCCACTGTCTACCCAAAAGCGGGTATTTTTTCTGACGAATTGGTCATAAGGCGCGTTGATAAAAATACTTAGGTGTATGGAATTAGCGTCATCCGATAGCTTGTGGCTAATCACTTCGCCGACTGGGATACCGTGGAAATTAACCACAGTTCCAGGCCGCATGGAACCCAAGTTGCTGGTTTCAAGGATAA
This sequence comes from Methyloglobulus sp., assembly GCA_043771735.1. Classification (GTDB taxonomy): domain Bacteria; phylum Pseudomonadota; class Gammaproteobacteria; order Methylococcales; family Methylomonadaceae; genus Methyloglobulus. Next base: position 497 of record JAYVGW010000132.1, on the reverse strand, counting down.
ATTGCTTGCCATCTACGTTGCTTTTTAGCACAGGCGGGGCTTTTAGCCCGCCAAAATGGCGTTGATCCTCGCCAGTGCCTGGTTTTAGCTCGATATAAGGCCCCGACAGCAGTGTACCCAAGCCAGAAATCCCGCCCACGCCTACTTGTGGCCTTACCACCCAAAAACTGGTGCTTTTCTTTAGGAATTCAGTTGCGGTACTGGTCATTTGTGCAGTCACACGGATGGTTTTTAAGTCTTTATTGATGGAAATGGCGATGACTTTACCGACCTCTACGTCCAAGTAACGTATTTTAGTTTTGTCTACTTCCAAACCTTCAGCCGTAGGAAAGTTAATGGTAATAACCACGCCTTTTTCTGAGACAGATTTAAAAATCAACCAAGCGCTGACCAGCAAAGCTATGAGCGGCAAAAACCAGACCAGCGGCAATGTCGCTTTTTTACTCAGCGTTATATCCGCCGCTTCAACGTCTTCTTCGGGTAAATTATTCATTACT
>JAYVGW010000131.1:0-5095 GCA_043771735.1 Methyloglobulus sp. | reverse complement strand
AATCAACCAGACTCAACTAGACACGTCTCTTCGCTTAAGGATTTGTGGCCTTTTATACGTCCATATCGTAAAAGAATGGCGCTGGCGTTTGTGTTGCTGTGCCTTGGCTCAGCAACCATACTATTGATTCCATTGGCTTTTCGTGACCTTATTGATGTTGGTTTTGGGCAGCCGCAAAATGTTAGCGGTGGACTGCTGGGTTCGCTGAGTTTGGACGAACGCTTTGCCGTGCTGTTTGGATTGGCAAGCCTGTGGGCATTAACCGTTGCGGCGCGTTATTACACCGTGAGTTGGGTAGGTGAGCGGGTAACTGCGGATTTACGCAGTGCGGTGTATGCGCGGGTTTTGCTGCAATCTTCACAATTTTTCGAGACCTTACAAACGGGTGAAGTGTTATCGCGCCTGACAGGTGACACTACCTTGGTTCAGACCGTAGTCGGCAGTTCCATTTCGATGGGCTTACGAAGCTTGTTCCAGTTTGTCGGCGGCATGGTCATGCTAGCGGTGACCAGCTTTTATCTGTTTTCTTTGAACCTAGGCTTGATGGCAATACTGATAATTCCCATTTTAGCTATTGGTCGTAAAGTAAAAAAACTCTCCCGTGAGTCGCAGGACAAAATTGCCGATGCCTCGGCATTGGCTGGCGAGATTCTTAATGCTGTACCGACAGTTCAAGCTTATACACAAGAACGGCGCGAAACCAAACGCTTTACTGATAGTGCAGAAGTTAGCTTTATGACAGCCATCCGGCGTAGCCGTGTACGTGCGTCGTTGACGGCACTTATTATCATGGCGGTGATGGGGTCGATTATTTTCGTGCTATGGATCGGTGCAAACTTGGTACACGCAGGTAGCATGACAGGTGGACAACTGACATCCTTCATACTCTATGCGGCCTTGGTGGCAGGTGGAGTAAGCACTATGGCAGAAGTTTGGGGCGATGTGATGCGTGCAGCAGGTGCAACTGGGCGCTTACTGGAACTGCTCCATGCTAAGTCCGCTATTGTCGAAGCCAAGGTTCCTCAGCCACTACCACAACGCGGAAAAGCTGATATTCAATTTGAGAATGTCACCTTCCGTTATCCGTCGCGCATTCAAACGGCTGCTCTTGATGACATTACGCTCAACATTGCAGTTGGCGAAAGCATCGCACTAGTCGGCCCTTCTGGAGCAGGCAAGACCACCTTGTTCCAACTGTTATTGCGTTTTTATGATGTCACGCAAGGCACTATCCGTTTTAATGGGCAAGACATCCGCCAACTTTCCTTGCATGACTTACGTAACAACATCGCCATCGTCCCGCAAGATTCAGTGATTTTTTCCGCTAATGCCCTGGAGAATATTCGTTATGGCCGCCCTAATGCCAGCGATAATGAAGTCATGGCTGCCGCCAAATCAGCACAGGTAGAAGAATTCATCAGCCGTCTAACGGAAGGCTATCAAACGTTTCTGGGCGAACGCGGCATCCGCTTGTCGGGTGGGCAACGCCAACGCATCGCCATCGCCCGTGCAATTTTGAAAAACGCCCCACTTTTGCTATTAGATGAAGCCACCAGCGCACTCGATGCAGAATCCGAAATCCTTGTGCAAGAAGGTTTAGATGCTGCGATGCAAGGACGTACCACCCTCATCATTGCCCACCGGCTGGCGACTGTGAAGAAGGTCAACCGTATCATCGTCTTGGATCAAGGACGTATCGTTGAAACTGGATCGCCGGATGATTTACTCAAACAGAGCGGCTTGTACGCCAAGTTAGCAAGCTTGCAATTTGTCGTTTAAATAAGCGAAGGCCAAAAACAGTTCAGGATTCCAATATGTTTGATTAGCACAAAAGTTTGCCTAAAAAATGCTAAAATCCAAACTTAGCCATCTTTTTTAATCAAGGAAACCCATGCCACAAATCACCATAGAACATAACCCCAGTGAAGAACGATTGAAAGAATTGGGCGTAGCCAATTGGTCAATATGGGAGAAAGAAGTCTCCGAATTCCCCATCGACTTTGACGAAACCGAAACCGCCTATGTTTTGGAAGGCGAAATCTTAGTGACACCAGAAGGCGGCGAGCCAGTACGAATCTTACCAGGGGACTTGGTGGTTTTCCCCGAAGGCTTGAACAGCCATTGGAAAGTCGTCAAGGCATTGCGCAAGCATTATAGCTACGATTAAGCAGGGGGAAACAACGAGTGATCCGAATGGAGATTGCGGAATCCTGTGCGAATGTAGTTTCGGTCATCTTGGATTCCACAATCTCCATTAGGGCTACCTTGCTTATGGGAATCTCTAACCCTAGCCCTCTCCCATTGGGAGAGGGCTAGGGTTAGCTATGTAACTGATTGATTGTAAACCCTTAATCCCAACCTTCTCCCGCCCCCCTACGTCAGAATAGTTGTCGTCTCAAATTTTTAGAGAAAATAAAATTTGAGATTGAGATGAAAACCTATACAAGGTATTCCAAAGACTTTAAAGAGCAAGCAAAAGCAACATTAATAGTTGCTGAATGACAGTATGATTATTTCAACGCCTTTTCCCATCGGCTGACCACCGCCGATGCCATACTGTTGCCAAACACATTAGTAGCGCTGCGCCCCATATCCAGGATTTGATCAATGCCTAACAACAGCAGCAAACCGGCTTCAGGGATATTGAACATGGAAAGCGTGGCGGAGATCACGATCAATGATGCCCTGGGTACACCCGCCACGCCTTTGCTGGTGAACAGCAACACCAACAGCATCAAAAGCTGGTCGGCAAGCGGCATATCGATCCCATAAGCCTGGGCAATGAACAGGACGGCGAAAGTCATGTACATCATGCTGCCGTCGAGGTTAAAGGAATAACCCAAGGGCAGGACTAAACCGCAGACTTTTTCATCGCAACCGAAGCGTTCCAGTTGTTGCAACAGCTTAGGGTAAGCGCTTTCGCTGCTGGCAGTGCCGAACGCCAGCAGCATCGGTTCGCGGATGTGGTTGATTAAAGAAAATAACCTGCGTCCCAGAAATAAAAATGCAAAACCACCGAGGAAGGTACAAAGCAACAACAGGCCAAAATAAAATTCGCCAATAAATTTGCCGTACGTCAGTAATACGCCTATGCCCTGTTGTGCAATCACAGAGGCCATAGCAGAGAACACTGCCACGGGCGCATAGTGCATGACATAGCTGGTGACTTTCAACATGATATGCGTGAGTGAATCCAGCAATTTGACCATCGGCTGCGCCAGTTCGCCCAGTGAGGCACAGGCCACGCCAAAAAACATGGAGAACACCACGATTTGTAAGATCTCGTTGGTTGCCATCGCTTCCACCACGCTTTTGGGAAAGATATGGGCGGCAAACGTGCTGAGTGTCGGCTTAACGTCCGGCAATCCGGTCTCAGTGCCGACAGCAGGCAAGGCAATATGCAATGAACTGCCCGGCTCTAACACATTCACCAGCAGCATACCCAACAACAGGCTGAACAGGGAGGCCGAGAAAAACCACAACAACGCCTTGATGCCGATGCGCCCAACCGTATTGATGTCGCCCATTTTCGCCATGCCCACGACCAGCGTGGAAATCACCAGCGGCGCGATAATCATTTTGACCAGTCGCAGAAAAATGTCAGTCAGCACCTTAAATACTGAAATAATCTGGCTTAACGTCGAGTTTGGATCAATTACTCCTGAGCCATTGAGCGTCAGGTTAAGCAATTCCCCAACCACAATGCCCAGTACAAGGGCGATAACGACGTAAAGGGTTTGGCGGTTGGGTTTGTGGACGTGGGGATGAGTAGTCATTGCTGTACACCTTATTGATCGCATTCAGGTAACTTTAACAGACTGGGTGCGATGTGTCTCGCTAACGCGACGGTTGTTTTAATCGGGTTAAGCGTTCAAGCGCGGTATAACGGGAATTATGCGATCATCGTAGCACGGTAGATACTCTGTTAAAAAGCAACCCAAATTTGTCTATTTTTCACTAATCGACCACTTTCGGAATGACATAAAACCGAGTGTTGTCGAAAGGCTGGCCGTGCTTCAACATGCCATGGATCGCATGCAGCAGTTTGCGCATGATGGCACAGACTGCTTGCAAGGGTTTCTTGCCGTTGGCCACAAGATGCTGAAAATACGCCCTGATGTGCGGGTCATGCTGCTTGGCGCTTAAGGCCGGCATATAAAGCGCGGCACGGATATGGCGATTGCCCGCTTTGGATATCCAGGTTTTCTTATGGACACTCTTGCCGGAATCGAATGCCCTTGGGTCAAGCCCTGCAAACTTGACCCATTCCCGATGGGACAGCCCTGGCGGCAACAGCAACAGTTCGCCCATGAGCGCAATGGCGCTGGTTTCGGCAATACCTTTAATGCCGACCAACAACGTCAGCACCCGCTTCAGTTCGGGATGTTTGCCGACCAAGGCCAATGCCCCGTCCGTCAAGTGGCCGATGCGCTTTTCCAGTTGGGCAATTGCCAAGTTGGCGTCCCGCAGCACCGCTTTCGGTGTTTCCTGGGTGGCGGCGAGGGCATGCAAATGGTTCTTGGCGGCGGCTTTTTGGCCAGCGAGCGCCTGGATGCGGCGGGCGAAACTACGCAGGGCAAGGGTCTCATTGGTTGGCCGGGTCCAGGCGACAAAGTCCATCCGTGCGGCGTATTCCGCCAAGGTATGGGCATCGACCGCATCGGTCTTGCTATTTTTCAGCAGTACTTTGGCGAAGTTGTGTGACGATTTTGGATTGACCACCATGAGCGACACCCCGGCGTCATGCAGGGCGACAGCCAAGTCAAAATGATAAATCCCCGCGCTTCCAAACACACGACGATGCCGGGCAGCTTGCCCAGCTTCTTCACCAAGCGGGTATGGTCGGATGGGCTGTTGGCATACTTCTGGGGATCAAAAGGCTTGCCGTCCTTGCGGATAACCAGCACCAGTTCCTCAGCGCCGACATCAACACCTGCGAACAGCGATGGCTTTGCTTGCGTACCCGCGTCAATCAGTCGGATGCCCGTCATATTTTTTCCTGATTACCCATAAGCCTCAGCTAATTTCAAAAGACGGCCTGGCATAGGAGGTGTCCGTACGGCAACATAAGCAAAGCGGGGCAGCATGCCTTCCA
>JAYVGW010000130.1:0-19416 GCA_043771735.1 Methyloglobulus sp. | reverse complement strand
CTCATTATTCCAAAACCGTAACACCTTAAATCCCCGTTGCTCAAGAAATAAACTACGTTGTTCGTCATAATCAATTTGATCGGCGTGTTGCCCGCCATCCAGCTCAATAATCAGCTTCAACTCAATACAAGCAAAATCAACGAGATAAGGTTCAATAGGAAGTTGCCTACGGAACTTTTGATTTTCCAACTGCCTGTTGCGTAGATGCTTCCACAATAAGCGTTCGACATCGGTCTGGTTTTTTCTGAGCAGCCTGGCTTTGTCGGTGATGTTCATTGTGTTTTGTTGATATTAAATACCCCTCACCCCAACCCTCTCGGCAACTGCTGAAGTACAGGATGTACTGAATGCAGCAAACGCAGGAGCAGTTTGTCGTCCTGCGTTGCCCTACTACCTACATCCATGTAGGCATCCCTCGGGGAGAGGGAGTCGATTCCCTCGCTAGCCCCATCAGGGGGAGGAGCTAGTCCCTGGGATGCCTAAGCTCAAGCAATCGTCCATTTAGCAGGGAGTACGTCCCTTCTCCCTAAGGGAGAAGGTTAGGATGAGGGTGTCCAAATAAACATCTTGCCTTATTTAATACCCCTCACCCCAGCCCTCTCGGCAACTGCTGAAGTACAGGATGTACTGAATGCAGCAAACGCAGGAGCAGTTTGTCGTCCTGCGTTGCCCTACTACCTACATCCGTGTAGGCATCCCTCGGGGAGAGGGAGCTGATTCCCTCGCTAACTCCATCAGGGGAAGGAGTTAGTCCCGGATGCCTAAAATCCAGGCAGTTGTCCAGCAACCTGGAAGTACGTCCCTTCTCCCTTAGGGAGAAGGTTAGGATGAGGGTGTCCAAACAAGCTTTTGCTTTATTTAATATCCCTCACCCCAACCCTCTCGGCAACTGCTCCTGCGTTGCCCTACTACCTACATCCGTGTAGGCATCCCTCGGGGAGAGGGAGCTACCTCCTAGGATGCTTACAGCTAGGAAATTGTCCAGCAAGAGGGAGTAAGTCCCTTCTCCCTTGAGGGAGAAGGTTAGGATGAGGGAGAATTTAAAGCCCTCTCACTTTATTTCAAATAAGACGCATCAACCTGTGTGCATCTGCTTGGAAATAAAAACCCCCGGCGGGAAGGACCTGTCGGGGGTTTGGGTTTGTTGCTTTGACCGGAGGATGTTAAGTGACACCCCCCGGCCAATTTACTACTTAGTGATTAACGGCACTCAGCAGGTACGAAGCGGGCTAAAACAGGTAAAGCAGTAGCGACTGGTGGAGTGCCTGATGGGACAGGGGAGGTAGGGCCAAAACGTCCAATTGCAGTGGCAGCAGTTGCAGAGGTACATGCCCAGTCTAGCGTGCCAGATATGCCAGCGGTTAATTGAACACTCATTATGTCAACTGATGCAACGCCGGCAGCAGTCGCACCACGGATGTAAGGAATTAACTCTATTGTGTCGTTTGCGTTGTCAGCACCCAAACCAACGCTGGCTGCATTGTAGTTGATAAATACTGAAGCGATGGGGAGAGCAGGAGACGCTGCACAGGCTGCGGCACCCCTTGCGTTCATACAAATGGTTTGGGCATATTTACTGTTCGCGCCAGTAGCAGCCGCTTGCGCATTCCATGTGGTCACAGTTCTGACTAGATCCGCTGTCGAACTCACCTCAGAAGCAAGCATAAGCTTCGCACTGTCCGCCAAGCCCAAACCTTCAGTAATACGGGCACGTACCGTGTAATCCTGGTACGCAGGCAACGCGACCGCTGCCAAGATACCGATAATGGCAACCACGATCATTAATTCGATCAAGGTAAAACCTTGTTGACCTTTTTGCATTTGTTGTTTCATTTTTGTTCCTTATAGATTGTTGATGGTGAGTAGAAAACTGTGTGCCACTGGTGCTACGCAATAACTAAAGCAGGTACTGTGCCAAGTTTGTAAAAAATAATGCCATTTGCGGCAGATAAAGCGTAAAAAATAAATAAGCCGTTGTTATATAGCAATAAATGTTTTTAACACTTACCTTAATACAGCCTGATTTAAGGGTGACACGAAGAAAAAGCCATTCAGATACTACGAGTTGAAGTCTAGTAGAAAGATCAATCCTGTCAACTTATGACATTTTTTGTCAGTTGCTGGGTATGCTTGTTCCCAAGCTTATGCTCGTTCCCAAGCTCCAGCTTGGGAATCCAAACCTCAGAAGCTCCAGCTTCAAGCTGTAATGAAGGAAGCAAGAGCTTCCAAAAATAGCGTTCCCAAGCCGGAGCTTGGGAACGAGCTTACGAACATCTGCGTTGCCCCTTCTCCCTTGAGGGAGAAGGTTGGGATGAGGGGAATATAACTGGTTGATTTTATTCTCCTCACCCCGACCCTCTCCAGCAGGAGAGAGAGCGAGTAGCCTCGATGAAGTGCAACGGAATCGAGGCTACTTGCTTTTGATTACAGAACAAGGGCGCAATAGTACAGTACTGCGCTTACCATTCGCTCCCCGTATATTGGCGACATTTGGTGATATAATTGCCCATGAGAGAAAGCAATCCGATTGGAAAATCGGCGGCTTATAATCCCAAGGAGACAACAATTATGACCGAAAACATTGAAAACTTGGTACTTGAGCATTTACGCGCCATAAGGACGGAAATGAGCGCCATAAAAGATGACGTGCGTGAAATCAAATCACGGGTCAACACGCTGGAAGCTGGACAGGCCACCATTATCCAGCAAATTGGTCACCTCACTGGTATGGCCGCCGAGCAACACGTTAGATACGACAGGTTGCTGGAACGGATAGAACGATTGGAGCGTCGGCTAGATATTGCATAAGAAGGCGTTATGCTTGTTCCCAAGCTCCACCAGCTTGGGAATCCAAATTTCAGAAGCTCTAGCTTCAAGCATTAATGAAGGAAGCAAGAGCTTCCAAAAATAGCGTTCCCAAGCCGGAGCTTGGGAACGAGCGTAGCCAGGGGGCTTGGGGCGAGCATACGAGCATCTGTGTTGCCCCCTCTCCTACAAGGATGTAGGTAGTAGGGCAACGCAGGACGACAAACTGCTCCTGCGTTTGCTGCATTCAGTACGTCCTGTACTTCAGCAGTTGCCGAGAGGGTTGGGGTGAGGAGAATCAAACACAGGGAAAATGCCTTATAAATCCCCCTCATCCTAACCTTCTCCCTCAAGGGAGAAGGGACTAAATCGCTTAACTTAATGGCAGTGAAGCGGGAACATGGGAACGATAAAATATGACTAGCCAATGCTATACTGAACTCCATGAGAATATACATGGACAATTGCTGCTTAAATAGACCATTTGATGACCAATCAAATCTTCGGGTGCATTTGGAAGGGGAGGCGATTAAAACAATTATTGCCCTCATCGAACAACGATGGTTATTGGTAAGTAGCCAGATTTTAGAGTTTGAAATCTCGAAAAATGGTGATGTGTCGAGAAAAAAGGAATTAAACCTGATTAATGCCCTTGCCCATACCGTTATCAAAATAGATACAAATATTGCCAAAAGAGCTAATGAATTTGAACGACGAGGTTTGCAGGCTTTTGATGCGTTGCATCTGGCATGTGCGGAAGGCAACGCTGATATATTTTTAACAGTTGATGACCAATTTTTAAACAAAGCCAGAACTTTTCAAGACATTGATGTCAAAATCAGTAACCCTTTGGTTTGGTTAAACGAGGTTTTATTATGAGTGCAACACCCTACAAAACAGAGCAAGAAATTCAACAATTAGGCATGGAGGCACTTCAAAAGGGCTTGGGCGTTGGCGATTTTATTCGTTTTATGCAGCAATTTAATAAAGGCTATGGGAATTATGTGGAAGATCGGCAAGAATGGCAAAAGCAGTATTCTGTTGATCAGTTGATTGATGAGATTAATTCAGTTAATCACCCTTATTGATCCGGCCCTTTATGTTATGCTTGTTCCCAAGCTCCAGCTTGGGAATCCAAATCCCAGAAGCTCTAGCTTCAAGCATTACTGAAGGAAGCAAGAGCTTCCAAAAATAGCGTTCCCAAGCCGGAGCTTGGGAACGAGCGTAGCCAGGAGCTTCACTGCCATTAAGTTAAGAAAAAACGCCCCCTCTCCTGCTGGAGAGGGTTGGGGTGAGGAGAATCAAACACAGGGAAAATGCCTTATAAATCCCCCTCATCCTAACCTTCTCCCTCAAGCGAGTAGAGGGATCGGAGGCTTCGTTTTCCCTCGATTCCGCTGCGTTACATCGAGTTGGTAGGTTGGGTTAGGTGCGCGTTGCGGATGTAGGCAAGATTATCACCGGATTGTCCGCGCACCGTAACCCAACGTATACCGGACAATCGAAACACTTTTTGTTGGGTTACGACGCGCGCAAAACTTCCTGCAAGCTTTATCCTCCTGCCGTTATGCGCGTCTAACCCAACCTACAACTGATTTATTCCTGCGGCAAGGTGTCTTCATAAAACTCCTTCAACAAACACTTCAGTTCAAGCCCTTTTATTTCAACGGTTTCATCCGCCTGGGTGTAGCTGTGCAGCAGCCAGTCGTCGTTTTGGGCGCGGGTAAAGCTGTCGATGCGCATGGCGTTGGTGTCAATCAACCAGTAGGTTTGTAAGCTGTCCAGTTGCCGGTAGGCGTTGAATTTATTGCCTCGGTCAAAGGCTTCTGTTGACGGTGACAGCACTTCGGCTATAAATAAGGGGTGTTGTTTGAACAGCGTATTGGCAAAGTCTTTGGGGTTGCAGGTGACCATGACATCTGGGTAAAAATAGGCATCGGCCTTTTCGACCTGGGCTTTCATATCTGAGATGTACGTGCGGCAGGGCGTGTTTTTGAGGTGTTGTTTGAGCAATAACGCGAGATTCATAGCGATGGTGACGTGGTTATCGGTAGCGCCAGCCATCGCCCACACTTCACCGTCCTGGTATTCGTGCTTAAAGTCAGCCGTTTCTTCCCCTTGCAGGTATTGTTCGGCGGTCAGGATAATTTTTTCAGCAAGCGACATGGTTTCAATAGCCCAAAATGATAGTCTGTAATTTGATTGTACCTCGACTGTTTTATATTTTACAATTTGGAGGGAATAATAAAGTTACTGGATTGTCTATTCTTCGGAGTATAAGTAATCCAAATCAATAATAACAACGGAGGAGAGTATGACTAAATTTAATTTTTTGCTGACGGCGGTCGCCTTGGCAAGTTCGGTTTCGGTGGCGGCTGCTTGGGATGTGTTGCCCGCAGAAGCGCCTGCACCGGCCAATAACCCTACCACGCCAGCCAAGGTTGCGCTGGGTAAAATGTTGTACCACGATCCGCGCCTGTCTTCTACGGGTACGGTGTCGTGTGCGTCTTGCCATAACGTCATGCTGGGCGGCGAGGATAACCGGCCCAATTCGATGGGCGTTAACGGTCAAACGGGCGGACGTAGCGCCCCAACCGTGTGGAATTCGGCATTTAACACGGTGCAGTTCTGGGATGGCAGGGCAGAAAGCCTGGAAGCGCAAGCTGCAGGCCCAGTGACCAATCCTATCGAAATGGGCATGAAAAGCTGGGATGATGTGGTTGCCCGGTTGAATTCCATTGAAGGTTATCAAAAGGCATTTGCCGATGCCTTTGGCGGCAATGCCATCTCTAAAGATACCGCAACCAAGGCGATTGCGGCTTACGAACGGACATTGATTACGCCAAACAGCCCCTATGACAAGTATGTGGGCGGCGATAAATCAGCATTGACCGAGCAACAGGTGCGCGGCATGAACAAGGTGGCGGAATTGGGTTGCACCAGTTGCCATAGCGGCCCTGCATTTAACGGCCCAGGCATGTTCCAGAAAATCCCCGTGTACAGCAACGGCATGTTTCAAGCAAAATATCACTTCAATAAAGATCTAGGTTTGGCTGAAGTGACTAAAAAGCCGGAAGATGAGCATCTATTTAAAGTGCCCACCTTGCGTAACATAGCGTTGACAGCGCCTTATTTCCATAATGGCGCGGTGAAAACTTTGGATGAAGCGGTCAAGTTAATGGCTAAGTTGCAATTGGATAAGACACTGTCGGATGAAGAAATTGCGGATATTGTCGCCTTTTTGAATGCCTTGACAGGTGAATTTCCCGAACAGAAAATGCCGGTTTTGCCCGGTACGCCGGGTATTGCGTTTAACTAAAAGGAAGTTCTGAAAGCCCCTCTCTCCCCCAAAGGGCATAGGTATCTACACGACTTTTCGGTATAATAAAAACAACGAGTTGCAATTCGATTTTGCTCCCTCTCCTGCTGGAGAGGGTTGGGGTGAGGAGAATAAAATCAACCAGTTATATCCCCCTCATCCCGACCTTCTCCCTCGAGGGAGAAGGAGCAGGAACTTGTGTAGCTACCTATGCCCAAAGGGAGAGGGGAATAAGGAAGAAAAATCTAGCTTTTTCATTACTCCTTATAAATAGGTGTCGCAGAAATCAGCGCATCTATCTTTTGGGATACTTTCTCGTAAGCCGCACTATTGATTACCCCGTAACGTTTTTTAAACGTGGCTTCATCCATGTGTTCGGGCAATGTCCGTGGATCAGGCATGAAATCCGTGTAATCCTTTATGCTTGCCATTGCTTGTTGCATTTTCCTGGCAGAATTCGGGTCGGCAGTCGCCAGTTCGCCGAAGCGTGTACCGGCCCTGTCGGCAGTCAGGTCAACAAAGCTGAAGCCACTGCCACCTTTAGCATCTTGTAATTCCTTTTCTTCGCCGAATGCTTGGGCAATCTGGCTGTTAACCGATGCCGTGATAGCCGCTGCGCCAATGAAGTGCTGTGCCAGATCGGTACGTTTGTATAGAAATGCCGGGTAGTAGGGGGAGGTTGATGCCGCATGGGAAGCGGTGGTGTTGACATAATCATTAATGGTGTTGATGACGATCCGGTTCTCTTCAATCGCAGTTTCCAAGGTAGAGCGTTGGTAGGCAAGCGCAAACAAAGGCTGTAATAGGTCAGCCAACGACAAGCGCCAATCCGGGTCGTGTTGGCGGGTAATCTCGGCTATTTTGCTTTTATACGCATTGGCATGGGCGTTGGTGTTATGGGTGAGTATGTCCCGTGCGGTTTTTAAGGTTGCATGGCTGGGGTTGTAGGTTAGGGTGATTTTTTGGTCGTCGATGGCGACTGCTTTGATCGGATCGGTCGCCAGCAGGAAATACTCATTTAAAGGGGTGTGTTTGATGATCGTCTCGATAACGAATTCTGCCACCTTGGAAGGTAGCAATAGCTTGCCCGCCTTAAACTTGGTGAGCGTCGGTAATTGGCTGCCGTTTTCGGTACCTAGGCGGAAGGTGATATTCAGGTATTTACCCAGCCTGTTTTCCGGCAAAGTGGCGGTGACGACGAATTTGAGATTGTCTTCTTTTAAAGAAATTAACGCCCGTCCTTTGCTGAAGCGGTTTAACAGATAATTGCCAGCCAAGTTAAGGTCGGCCTGCGTCAATTCAATCGTGCCTATTTCATCGGGCTTGGTTTTTGAGCCTTCATGAAGGATTTTTTTGGCTCTGCCAACGTCCGCTTGGCTCATGGTCCAGTCGAGTTTTAGTTCGGGTTGGTCGCTAATGCCGAAAAAAATCAGCATACCCAACACAATAATGAGGGCGGCGAGGCAATACAAGGTAATATGCAATAAGGTTTTCATCGCCGGTCAGGAAAACTCCAGTTTAAACCCGGCAGGTTTCAGGTAATCGGCTTCCTGGATTAAATCGGCGTGGGTCAGCGGTGCGCTGAGTAACCAGTTGCCCGGAAAGCATAGTTCTATTTTGGATTTGGTAATGGCTATTTTAAAGTCGGGCAGGTCGTGTTCCTGACGGTTTCGGCGCAGCACGACAGCCAGGCGCAGGATGATGGTCAGAAGCGGCGCGAGGGCATCCCAAGGCACCGGCAGTTCATCAAAACGGGAACGCGAGAATTTGCGCCGGTGCGAGCGGATGATGGTGGCCAGCAAAATCTGGTCCTGGTTGGTAAATCCGGCCAAATCGCCATGCTCGATGATGTAAGCACTGTGCTTATAATATTGATTGTGGGCTATATCGTGGCCGATTTCATGCAAATCTCCCGCCCATTCCAGGAATTGTGCGACTTCTTTGTGGCTGCTTAAGCAACAATCAGCGCTTAGTTGGTCGAGCATGTAAGTGACGGTTTGCTTAATACGGGCGGCATGTTGCTTATCGGTGTGATAGCGGTCTACCAGCGTGTTGACGGTAGCAGAGCGGATGTCGTGGTCGTAAATACGGCCTAACAAATCCTGGATTAAGCCCTCACGCAGCGCACCGTCAGAAACGCTCATTTGTTCAATATCCAGGTTTTTGAAGGTAGCGTAGGTAATGGCTACGCCGCCAGGAAAAACTGGGAGCCGTTCGGCATCCAAATCCGGTAGGTTCAGCTCATTGACGTGATCGCACTGTTTAATATGGGCGACCAGATGCTCCAGGCCGGTCATGGTGATACCGTTATTGCTCCAGCCTTTGGCTTGCAGGACTTTATCAATCGAGCGCAATGTACCCGATGAGCCGATGGCTTCATCCCAGTGTTTGCGATGGAACCTTTTTTGGAAAGGTTCCAGTTTTTGTTCGGCATATAACAGGGCTTTGTTGAACGCATTTTTAGACAAATGTCCCCGCCCAAAAAATCGGTTGCTCACCGACACGCAACCCATAGAAAGGCTTTCTTTAGTCCTTGGTGTGGCCTCTTTGCCGATAATGTATTCAGTGCTGCCGCCGCCTATATCGACGACCAGCCTCAAGTCGGCCGTACTGCCAACACTGTGCGCCACGCCTTGATAAATTAAGCGCGCCTCTTCTATACCGGAAATGATGTGGATAGGGTGATTTAAGGCTTTCTCCGCCTTTTCCAGGAATTGGTAAGCATTTTTGGCATTACGCAAGGTGCTGGTGCCGACTATCCGTACGCTTTCGTGCGGAAAATCGCGGATTCTTTGGCCAAAACGCTCTAGGCATGCCAACGCCCGTTTTTGGGTATCTTGGTCAAGGATATTTTTTTGGTCGAGCCCTGCGGCCAGCCTGACCATTTCCCGGAGGCGGTCCACCGTTTGCAGTTTGCCATCGGTCAGGCTGCAAACGATCATGTGAAAGCTATTAGAACCGAGGTCTACTGCGGCCACAAAGTGTGGCGGTTTGTTTGGCATGGAAATCCTGTTTTCGCTACGGAGGCGGGTGTTATCTGCTAAAATGTCGCATTATTATTATCCACAATAATCCAGTTATGTGGCTACTCGGCCTAATTTAACTGATTTGAGCATCCTCGTTAAGCATTAGTTGCAGCATGAAGGCATTATCCATCAGCAATCTTAAAAAAACCTATAAAAATGGCCTTGAAGCGCTAAAAGGCATCGACCTTGAAGTTGAAGCCGGCGATTTTTTTGCCCTGCTCGGGCCGAATGGTGCAGGTAAATCTACGGCCATCGGCATTATTAGCTCCCTGGTGACTTCAAGCAGCGGGTCGGTCAGCATATTCGGCCATGACCTGGTGCGGGAGCGGGAAAAAGCCAAAAGCTGCATTGGCCTGGTGCCGCAGGAAGTCAATTTTAACCAGTTTGATACCGTACAAAGCATCGTGCTGAATCAGGCCGGTTACTACGGATTGCCCCGTAAACTCGCGCTACAACGAACTGAACATTGTCTAAAACAAATGGATTTGTGGGACAGGCGCAATAGCGTTTCCAGGCGCTTATCTGGCGGCATGAAGCGCCGGGTGATGATCGCCAGGGCAATGGTACATGCCCCTAAGCTGCTGATTTTGGACGAACCGACCGCAGGCGTTGACATAGAAATTCGCCGTTCGATGTGGAAATTGATGAAAGAAGTCAACCAGCAGGGTACAACCATTATCTTAACCACGCATTATCTGGAAGAAGCGGAAAGCCTGTGCCGTAATATCGCGATTATCGACCAGGGCAGAATTGTGGAAAACTCCGATATGGCAAGCCTGTTGGCGCGTTTGAATGTTGATCATTTCGTGCTGGATCTGGCCGAGCCGCTTGCAACCTTGCCAGTGTTGGAAGGTTGTCTTATTGAACGGGTCAGTGACAAGGTCATGGATGTCTCGATCCCTAAGGAGGTTGGGCTTAACCAGCTTTTTAGCCAGTTAAGCGCTCAAAACATCAAAGTACTCAGCTTGAAAAATAAAAGTAACCGCCTTGAACAGTTGTTTATGGATTTGATCGACTCCAAATCGCCACAAAATAACCAAGGGCCGCAAAAAATCCCCTCTCCCTCTGGGAGAGGGCTAGGGTGAGGGCTATCAAACAATGAACAACAGTATCGCCCTAAAAACCATCGTCAAGAAGGAAGTCTACCGCTTCCTGCGGATTTGGCCGCAAACCCTATTGCCGCCAGCGATTACCACGGCCTTATATTTCCTAATATTCGGCAAGCTAATCGGCAACCGCATCGGCACCATCAGCGGCGCGACCTATATGGATTATATCGTCCCCGGCATTATCCTGATGTCGGTCATCAGCCATTCCTACTCCAATGTCGTGTCGTCGTTTTACTCCACCAAATTCCAGCGCAATATCGAAGAATTGCTGGTCGCACCGGTACCCAACTGGGTCATCCTGACCGGCTACGTCAGCGGCGGCATATTTAGGGGCTTGCTGGTGGGCATCGTCGTCGCGCTCATCTCCATGCTGTTTGCCGAAATTGTCGTGCTGCACCCTGCCATTACCATTGGCGTTGCCATTTTGACTGCCACTTTATTCTCCTTGGCGGGGTTTATTAACGCCATGCTGGCAGAAAGTTTTGACGATATTTCCATTATCCCCAACTTTGTCCTGACCCCGTTAAGCTACCTGGGCGGCGTGTTTTACTCCGTCGATATGCTGTCCGGCATTTGGCAAACCCTCATCATGGGCAATCCTATTATGTATATGATTAACGCCTTCAGGTACGGCATGATCGGCGTGACGGATGTAGACATCCAACTTGCGATGATGATGATAGTGGGCTTTATTGTGGTTTTAGTGCTGTTTTGTTTGTTTTTGTTACACAAAGGGATTGGGATTAAGAATTAGGGTGATGGGGTATAACTGCTTGGTTTTATTCCCCTCATCCCAGCCTTCTCGGCAATAGCTGAAGTACAGGAGGTACTGAATGCAGCAAACGCAGGAGCAGTTTGTCGTCCTGCATTGCCAAGCCACATGGATGTGGTGGTGCAGGAGCACAATCCACCAACTACCTACGTCCATATAGGCATCTCAAAGGGAGAAGTCGGTTTTTGAACTCCCTTAGCCTGAATTACCTTAGGCGGTGTGGCCAGAGTTAGATCCACTCCACCGAAGAACTCCTCTTCGGAATCTAATTATACAGGATAGAATAGCTAATCATTTGGTCTCGCTCGCCGTTTTGAACCGGGCAGACGCCCCCAAGAGGCCAACCACGAAGAACGCCGTGCCGACAAGGGTGAAACGCAGGTTCGTCTCCTGGACAGTCAAGTCGTCGGTAGCATATAGCATGATAATGACGGCGACCGATCCCCAACCCAGAAAACGCAACGCAGCGGCCATAATGAATTTAGCTAGAGCCTCCGATTCGCTCACTGGCGTGTCCATTCGATAAGCCACAAAACCGCACATAAGCGCTGGCAGAATTCCCCAGCGCATATGTTGTATGAAGCTTTCCAGAAACTTGAAGTTGTCTTTGTAATAAGTTAACTCGAGAATAAGCGTTGATGCCGTGGTGCTGACAATAAACCCCGCTATCATCATCGCCATATAGAACCCATAATTTTGATCGGATTGTTCCCGTTGATGCCTGAAGGCGAGCGTCCGTGAAATAAAGACGAGCGCTATCGGAAGCACATACATCGGAATGGTATAGGCGACCCACCGGAGTGTCGTGTAATCAAAGTGCGCTAGCGGCTTATCGGGAAATAGGAAAGCATTGTTTAGCGAGACCGAAATTTCCCGACCCAACATGACCCCGATAGCGGTGGCAGCCGTGAATTGCAGGATATATTTATAGGTGTGTTTCAGGCGAGCCTCATGGACGTTGCCGCCGAGCTGCTTCACAGCTGCCCAGATATCATTCTCGCTGGCGCTCCCAAACACGACCAGGGAGGCGAGCAAACGGCAGAACAGGCCAGTGAGGTGGTCCAGCTCCTCTATCAGGTTTACCGTTTTGGTATAGTGGGGTTCCGCTTCCTTCCAGACGGTAACTTTTTCCGACATCGCGTTGTAGGAGATGCAGATTTCCCCCCATTTTAGCGACGGTTCGTTGAATAAACGACGAAATGACGATTGGTTGGCGTAGTTCTGTATCTGGTCAAAAAGAAGGCAGTTATGCGCCCATTTATATTCGACCGTGGAGCTGGATTTGTCGAAATCACCCGGGTCGATGCTCGGCACCAACAGGCGATTGGCGATTTGTGCTTTTAAGGTATCGTCGATTGCCGACAATCTGGATGTAATTAAAGCATTGTAGACATCTACCGCCTTGGTCGGAATGGCGAAAGCGTCATGGATGCCGTCCCTCAATATCAGTAAGGGATTAAACTTGCTTTCCCAGGCGATAAAAAAAAGTAGCAGCCCGGCGGCAATCAACGGCATGATCGTGTTTCCGTCCAAGCCATTCAGAAGAGCCACCAATTCCCAAGAGCGGAGGTTCTTCACGATGAGTGCCACCAGCGGTTCCAAGGGCAGCCACCGCCAAGTCAGTAGCCCGTAAAGTGCCGCCATTAACGTGCAATACGTTGCGATCCCCATCCAGTAGGTGCTTCTGCGGATAAAATATTGGGGTAGCGTCGGTTCAGCGCCTAACTGGATTCGACGTTTTTGGAAAGACCGATAGGCGAGGAAGAATGCAGCACCGATCCCAAGGAACTGCACCGCAAAGTTAATCAAGAGTTCGATAGTCATCGTGCGGTTTGCCCCTACGTACTTTTCACAAGGTTTCGAGTTTAGGAAAATCAAGTCCGGCCTTATTATAAACGCGCTTATCAACTCGTGCTATGCACACTTGAGTGTTTGAAGCCCACCGAAAGCCAGCCGGACGGCTTTCAAATACAGTTTCTTGGGAGTCCATTAGCCAAACGAGTGGCTTACCTGCCATCGAGTTATACCAATCCCAAAAAGTTGTTATATGTATCCCCTCATCCTAACCTTCTCGGCAACTGCTCCTGCGTTGCCCTACTACCTACATCCGTGTAGGCATCCCTTTGGAGAAGGTTAGGATGAGAACTTATTGGGATTGGTATTAGCTAATATTGAGCGCGTTCATCCAGTAGATAATTGCGAAGTTGCCGTTCACCTCGCATGACATGTAGGATGTACACCTCGTTTTGGTCTAAGCGGTAAAAAATTCGGCAAGGGTTTACGTTGATTTCCCGATACGTCAAGTCTGCTAATTCTGGTGGTTTGCGGCCTAATTCTGGGAACAGTCCAAGCTGACTAACATTGGCAAATACTTTGCTGACTAAGTGACGAGCCGCCTCAACTTTATCGAGCGCTATGTATTCAGCAATTTCATTTAGGTCAAAAAGAGCGGGTTCTGTCCAGATTATTTGAGCCATTTGCTCATTTTTTCGATTGCTTCCGCTTGGCTGAAGATCCGATTTTCAAAAACCGCCTTTTCACCCCTGGCTATGCCTTCAAGAATGCCCATCCTGGATTGCATAAGCTCGTAATCATCGACATCAATGAGGTATGCCGACGGCTGGCCGTGCTCAGTGATTAACACAGGTTCTTTAGATTCGTGCAGTTCGGCAAGGATTTTGGCGGCCTGGCGTTTTAGGGTGGTAACGAGTTCTGTTTTCATGAGAGTGATACTAAACTATCACTTGCTTTTGTGCAACGCACTATGACAAATTAGCCTTTTCGATCTTCTGCTTTTATCGCGTTCACAGCTTCTTTTATTTGGCCAACATAATTTTTAACAGGCTTTATTTTTTAGCTGGGTTTTCCGACACTGTCCCATTGCTTTGTGCCTTGGCTTCCAACCAGCCATTTACCTTTATTAAATCCTCTGGCGCTAGCGTACCCACCGCTTGTTTCAACCTGAGAACGCTGAGAATATAATCAAATCGTGCCCGGGCATAATCGCGTTGGACATTGAGGCGTTCGCGTTCGGCGACGATAACATCCAATGGGGTACGGTATCCTGCGCGAAAACCTGCTTCGGTAGCATTGACGGCAGTCTCGCTGGACTTTAAGGTTTGTTGTAAGGCCTTGACCCTGCTGATGCCGGCGGTCACTCCCAAAAAGGCTTGGCCGGCGGCGCGGTGTGCGGCGCGTTGTTCCTGTTTGAGTGAGGCTTTGGCTTCGCGGTAGCGATGTTCGGCTTCCCGGGTACGGGAATTGACCTTGCCACCTAAGTATATTGGCACACTCAACTGCAAACCTATGGTGTTGTCTTCAATGTCTGCTGCCCCAAACCGACCGCCGGTGGATGAAAAGCTATGGCTGCCCGTCGCATCCAGTGTCGGCCAATGCCCGGCTTTTTGCACATCGATCTGGGCTTTGGCGATCTGGCTGGCGTATTCGCTAACTTTAAGCCGTAAATTTTGGGCTAGGGCTTGTTGAACCCAAGGTTCTTCAACCGTAGGTTCAGGTTGTATAAGCGGAATGTCTGCCTTCAGGGCGGCAAGCTGGCTATATTGGATGCCGCTGACTTCCTGCAAGCTCTCCTTGGCATCGCGCAACTGACGATCCGCTTCGATAGTGTCTGCGACAGCGCGATCATAGCCGCCTTGGGCTTCTTGCACATCGGTCATGGCAAGGTATCCCGCCGCTTCAACTTGTTTTATTTCGTCTAGTTTACTTGCCAGGGCATTTTCTTGGGTTTTGGCGAAGGCCAGGTTTTCTTCGGCGGCTAATACGCCAAAGTAACGCTCGGCCACCCGTAGCAGGAGTTCGCTTTCCGCTGCCGCAAATTGGGCGATGGCTTGGGCGATGCGGCTATCGGCCTGTTGCCATTGAACGATGCGATCATAATGCAGGATCGGTTGGTTGACATTCAGGCTGTAGCCTTGGGTTAGAAAGCTTTGGGAGAGGACACCGCCGGAACCTCCTGCCCCGACCGCATTGCCCCGGTCTTTAAAGCGTTGCCAATCGTTGTTGATATTGGCGGTCAGGAAAGCTTCTGGCAGGAACAGGTTGGCGCTGGCCTGGACTTGGGTTTCTCTAATGGCTTCTAAAGCTTCTTTGGCCTTTTCCAGCTGCGGGTCTTCTTGTGCGGCTTGGCTATACACAGACAACAAATCTTCAGCCTGCAAGGGGCTGAAGTAAAAGCCACTAAGCAATAACAATAGGGTGGTGAGCGTTCTGCGGCCATTAACTTTGGTTGATAAATGCTTCATGGAATTAGGGGGAAATGGAATGCTATCGCAAAAAAATCATGACGGATGTTATGGATATACAGGCTTTCTGTTGGTTGCGATTAATAATTTCAGATGCAATAGGAATTTAGTGCTGGGCTAATTCGATGTCCAGCCCGAGCAATTTTGAGATTAGCTCGGTCCGGGTTTTGATGTTAATTTTTGCATAAACACGTTGTAAATGGTCTTTAACGGTTGTTTCATCAATATACATCTGCTTGGCTATATTACGGTTGGACAACCCACGCATGACCTTTAGCGTAACGTCAATTTCTCTCCTTGATAGCCCGATAAGCTTGAGTCGATTTTCGAAAGCGGACCGCCGCTGAAAAGGTTTGATCGAAATTATCGAAATGCCCTGGGTCGTTAAGAGGTTTGCGCTGGCATCATCTATAGGCGTGGGATGTCCCTCCTGCTGCTCTTTTTTTGCATATAAGGCCAGCAAGCTGTTAGGCGTTAAGGGAACATTTTCTACCCGGTACAATTCCATGCCGTTTTTCAACCAGATGCTGCCATTTTGTGCGGTTTGCAAAACCAAATCTAAAGGCATTTTCGCCAACATATTGCTGACAAAACCATTCTTGTAAAGAACGTTTCCATCTGCGTCAAAAACGATCAGGCCGGTTTCAGCATTGGACTCCAAAGCAGTATGGCCACCTTGCAAATAAATCGCATTGGCGACATGAACAGCTAATCGGTCTAGCATCTTGATTTCATGGTCAGAAAAATCAGAAGCTAGACCTTGGCGAAAAAGCCTTATAGCCGCGACAGGATATTGGTGCCAACCGGCGATAACCCCCACGGTATGCTGGTAAGGGTGTTGCTGCTCGGATTTATGGGCGGGAATAAGGCTGTTGGATGCCGAATAGGGCAGTTTTAAGGTTACGTTTAACTGGGTTAGGCACAAAAGGTCAAAATGCAAGGGTTCATACGAAACCTTGCCGCTTTCTGTATTGAGTGCATTCAGGGTGGCGTTACCGAAGCAAATCCCTTCTTGCAGCTCAAGCGTTTTCCAGTTGATGGGGTTATAGATCGCGGCATCAAACGGAATCAGTTTGTCTAGCCTCCCAAAGAATTCATGGCCGATATCGTTTGGGTTGCCGGTTTGATAGAGCAGGTCAATGATGGCCAGTAGCGGTTTAGCCCAAAGATAAGAGTCGTCATCCATAATTCAATTTATAGTTGAAAAAACTGTGTAACCATTAAAAATCGGTATTTTTTTAGGAATAAACAAACATGCCGAGAGGGGCGGCATCTGTGTGCAAAAAGCCCTTTATTCCAGAGGTTTCTAAGGCAAAGCTTTAGTTAAATGTAACACATAAAATTATGATTCAGTAGCCCTTTTCATTGATCTAAAAATGTAAGCCGCTTTTTTTGCTTGGGCTTATTAAAACCCTACTTTTGTAGGGTTGTACGATGATGTCTATAGGGGTAACGTAAGGGATGGGCGGCAAAAAAGTCTTCAAGGGTCTCGTCTTTATGGCAATAGCTGCCCATCTGCGTCTCCAAGCGGCGGTTGATTCCGCCCACATGAGACTTTCTTATAAATCCTTTTTTTGAGGTGATAATTATGCGTAATTTAGACGGCAGCGAGTTAGAACAAGTATATGGCGGCAGCGGCAAAGGCGGCTCCAAAAATAAAGGTGGCAGCAAAAACAAAGGCAGCGGCCATGGTAAAGGCGGTAGCGGTGGCAGCGGTCACGGTAAAGGCGGTAGTGGTGGCAGCGGTCATGGCAAAGGCGGCAGCTATTGACAGTTGATTGCTGATTGCTGATTGAATTCATTCTCCCGCTTTGGGTTTCCTTATGAAGCGGGTGAATGAGTTCATTGATTGTCATGCTTGGGAGCTAGGATGGTAATTCCGGTTTGGAAACTGTCCTGGCTCTTCCTTTTTAAAAAATATAATCGCCGACAAGATGAAAATAATGGAGCTGGCGCACCCCGGTATCTCGCCAGGCAAACCTGATAATTCCACCAACGAAGAAATTTGGTTATTAGGGCAGCCGCTGCTGAGGGATTATCTTCGCTTTGTTGAAGAATCGGTGCTGGACGCAGGCAAGGCGAGCCGTGTTCAGTTGACCGACGAATGGCGTGCCGCCAATGACTATTACGAAGAATTGGCAACAACCGAAGCCAATATTGCGGATAAAGTTGAGTGTAAGGATTTAGATCCGAGGCTAAAACATCTGGCTGAAGCGGTTAGCGCGGATTCCCGTTACCGTAAGACGTTTGATTCCCTGCCGACCCGTTTCGGCATGGTGGAGCTTGATAAGTTGGTGGTCTATCAAATTCACGTCACCGGTACTTTCGTAAACACACTGAAAACCCGCCTTGGCACCAACGCTGATCCGTCCGCCTTGTTTCATTTTTGCTTGCCGCTGGATACGCCGGACACGCCTGTCCACATACAGAAAGTGGGTTCGAAGCGCTATGTTTTCCGCTCCGAATCTACGGATTTTCGTTTTCAGGAACCCATTCTCCTTAGCCCTGCCCAGATCCATAATTATGAGAGCTACGGCCCCATAGCGGGGGCAGTGGGTCTCGCGGTGGGGTTCGGGTCCAATTTTTTAAATGTCATCCAGGACGATGACAGTGGTCGCCTGTTGTTGCACAACGGCTATCACCGCGCCTGTGCCTTACGGGCTTTGGGCATTACCCATGCGCCTTGTATCATCCAGACGGTCACCCGTCGGGATGAGGTGGATATTAGCGCCCATTCCGACGTGGCTAAGTCGCCCGGTTATTATTTCAATGCGCCTAGGCCGCCGTTACTGAAAGATTTTTTTGACCCTAAAATACGTAAAGTCCTTCCGGTCAAGAAAATGTTCAGAATGGTCGAGGTAAATTTCGAGGTGAAGGAATTTTGGTTGACCGAATAATTGAATGGCATTCGCACATCTCGAGGCCCAGTCGGGCTTGGCCTATTTTTGTAAATATGCCCTATCTCTCCGAATAAATCTTTCTCTGCGGCAAAGAAAAAATCTGAATGGCGGATAATAATAATCAAGAAGAACCCGAACTCACATCCCAGGCATCAGCCTGGGATGTGTTCCAGGTAACATTGCCTGATGGCGGCTTTATGCAGACCTCATGGTGGGCGAAGTTTATGGAGAACCTGGGTTGGGGGCATTTCGGGGTCGTCGTCAGGGACGGCGGGACTATCCTTGGCGGCGCGCAGGTGTTGCGGAATTTATACAGTCCAGGTCATTGCTTCTACTACATACCTGAAGGCCCAGCCTTACCCGCAGACCCGGAAGATGGTGTACAGGTACACCAATACATCTTGGCTTACATCGAAAAGATGCGCCAGGACGATAAAAACGTCGTCAGTCATTTACGTATTGAGCCGCGCTGGGAGCATTTGCCGGACTACATCACCGGATTCGAAGCCGCCAGGGACTGGATGGAGCCGCGTAATACCCTGTGTATAGACCTGACAGCGACAGAAGCTGGCATACTCGCCCAAATGAAGCCAAAAGGGCGCTACAACATCGGCCTTGCCCAACGGCACGGGGTTACGGTGGTTGAAGATGCCAGCCCTAAAGGCGTAGCAGACTTCCTGAGCCTCTATAATGAAACTGTCACCCGGCAAAATATACGTGGGAAACGGGAGACTTACTTTCACCCGCTAATCGCCATGCTGACGGAACTTGATAAAGGGTCGATTTTATTTGCGGAGTATGCCGGGGTGAGGGTCGCCACCGTGTTGACAGTTCACTTTGGCCACCGAGTGACGTATTTCTATGGCGGATCGACCGATCAGCATCGCCAGGTCATGGCATCCTACTTGTTGCATTTCGAGATCATGTTGCGGATGAAGGCGCAGGGTTATGAATGTTATGATCTCTATGGGATTGCCCCCGTTGACCAGCCCGGGCATAAATGGGCAAACTTCAGCTCGTTTAAACGGAAATTGGGCGGCCAGGATTTTCAATTCGTGCCGGCACAGGATTATGTCTACGATGCAAGGGCTTATGAGGGCTATAAAAATATTAAGAACGTGTTTTAAAAGCTGCTACGCGGCTCGATTGCTGCGTTGCGCGGTGCTCGAAATCCTCATGTACGTCCAGTACACTCCGGTTTCTGCGCTCCGTGCGCCTTGCAC
>JAYVGW010000129.1:0-2708 GCA_043771735.1 Methyloglobulus sp. | reverse complement strand
GGTTTCCACCTGTTCCGGAATGGGTAACTCATTCAGTCGAGACAGTACGTTGAGCACCTGTTCGATACTGATTACCCCGGAATCCAATACCTGTTTGACCGCCAGCAAAACCGTCTCTAAACCATGAGTCGGCACGGCGGCCAGCACTTTAGTCATAATCCGATCACCTTGTTGCCGTTCCCGGTGACGTAAAGCGGTTTGCAGTTGGGCAAAGGGCAGCGGCAACTCGGCAAACGGCGCGCCGTTGCGTAAGGCGCCCGGTTTTCTT
Source organism: Methyloglobulus sp. (assembly GCA_043771735.1). Classification (GTDB taxonomy): domain Bacteria; phylum Pseudomonadota; class Gammaproteobacteria; order Methylococcales; family Methylomonadaceae; genus Methyloglobulus. The sequence continues at coordinate 2,440 of JAYVGW010000129.1, read as the reverse complement.
TTAAGCAGCGGAATGTAGTGTTGCCAGTCTTACTTACTTGATCACGACCCAACAAACGTTGATGCCGGGCAATGATGGCCTTCTCGGTACAGACATCAACCCTATCGGCATAAAGATGAATAGCCGCTTTGCTGTTGGCTAAATGACAGGGAACCGAGTATTGGTTACGCTCCACCGTCACCAGGCAGGTGCTGGATACGCGCGCTACTACTTCGACGTAGCCATCGAAGGGTGTTGGCATCGGCATCAAATAGATCTGCTCTTGCTCAAGCGCCTCGGCGAGGGTAACCCCCGTATAATCAGGATGCGCTATTTCCGACCAGAGAGTGCGGCAACGGGCGTCAAGCCAGGCATTCAGTTCGACAAATGAACCAAAGGTCTGGGTTTTGGCGTCTATCCAGATTCTACGTCTGGAATCGAAGCACATTTTTCTCAACAATGCCTTTTTCCCAGCCGGATGCCACATTGCAGAAATCAGGTTCAAACAAATAGTGCGCCGTCATCGCGAAAAAACGCGCATTGACGACACGGCCATTCCTTTTGGTCACCTTGTCGACGGCTGTTTTCATATTGTCGTACGACTGCATGGATGCAGGAGGTAGAGCAACGCAGGAGCAGTTGCCGAGATGCCGCGCTTGGTAACGCCACCCAATGCAGTGAATGCTTTGGTGTGCGCGTCATACAGCATTTCCTGGGTTTGCGTTGGATAGGCGGAAAGATAGAAGGCGCGACTCGCGCACAACTTGGTATGAGCCGCTTGGATTTTGCGATGAATACCATCGATCATCAGCCATTCATCGCTCCAATCAAATTGAAATGCTTCGCCAAGTTGAAACTTAAGCGGCACAAAAGCAGACTTTCCTGAACCCAGAGTCGACCCATTACGCCAATTACGGACATAATCAGTCAGGATGGAATAACCGCCGGTATAGCCGTCCTTCTTGATAGCTTCAAACAACATCAAGGCGGTGCGTCGATCCCGCTTAGGACGCCGTGAGTCAGCTTCCAACGCCAATAACAGGGCAGCAATATACGGCGTCAGCTTGCCACTAACCCGGGGTCTTTTAGGGTACTTGTAGCCATCAGGGCTGGTTTCCTTAAGCCAGGCTTTGATGGTATTGCGCGACAGGCTTGTCCGCCGCTGAATTTCACTGATGGATAGGTGGTCGCGATGAAACAACCGACGAACTTTTGCATACGTTGACATGTAATACACTCTTGATTTACTCCGGCTTAAAAAGCTAAGCAGGATACATGGATTACCTGGTCAATTTTCGATCGGTACAAACCCCTCTAAATGGTCAGTTTTCAATCGGCGCCAACAACTCACCATGTTGGTGGCCGCTTCACCAATCTGCCCATGCCACATGGGTTTATTGGCCTCCAACCAGGGGCTTTTCCATTCCCTTAAGGCAGCTTCCCGGAGTGTATGGTGTTCGGTATGCACTTTACAGGCTTCGTAGCGTCTCAGTAACAAAGACAGGCCTTTGGTGACCAGTAAGGTATGTTGCTCCAGAAGTTTAACCAGCGGCAGCACTTGCAATATAAATTCGGGATCATTTAATGTTGTTGCTGCTTGAACCTGGGCCAGTATCAACTCATTCATTACCCAGGTATCATCATCAATACCCAGTCTATCTTTGAGTTCCTCAATAACCGACATATCACCGGCCAGCATGGCTTTTCCGTAGGGTTTGCAAGGGTTATCAGCAAGTAAGTTACGGTGTTCGTAAAGGGCTTGTGTCCACTCCATTACCGGCTTTTGTTTATTCAAAACCTTGTAGTGTTGAGCTAGAAACTCACGTAAGGCCAGCCAGTTTTTATGACCGTAAACTTGTTCGGTTTGTTGACCTGGATAACGTAAATAAGATTTGAGCAAGCCCTGATAACAGCGCCGAAACTTGCGTGGCTCGGGTTGAAGCTGATCGACTTCATTTAGCAGCTTGAGAAACAGCGTTTCATGTTCAATAACGCGAGTTAAAGGAGTGCCGTAGAGTGATGACACACCAAAACAGACATATTCGGTGTCCCGATAGGTGGGCAGATCATGGCTTTTTAGATAAGCAATCACCGCGGCCGCAATACCTTGCTGATCTCCTGCACCCCTTGAAATATCACCATACTCCGCTTTTAAGCGTTGCGTGGTTCGCGCCATTTCTTCGGACAAATCAGGGAAAGGTGTCAGCAACGCCTCCGTATTGATTTGGTAAAGACGGTCACGAAAAGAGGCAATCGGATTCATGCAGAATTCCACCGGGCACTGCTGTGATGAGAAATCATTACTCTACCCAGTTTTCCATCAACAATCCTGGTACACGCTCAAATTCGCGCAGATTGTTGCTAACTAATATGAGTCCTTGGCTACGGGCTTGAGCGGCAATATGCAAATCATTTACGCCAATGGTTTTACCGGCTTGTTCTAATACTGCGCGGATACTGC
>JAYVGW010000128.1:0-4996 GCA_043771735.1 Methyloglobulus sp. | reverse complement strand
ACAGGCGGAGAGCCGCTCGCGCAGCCTTCTTGCCTGGAGCTGATGACTAAGCTGCTGGATCTGGGTTATATCGTATCGCTAGAAACTAGCGGTGCTTTGGATGTGTCCACAGTTGATCCTCGCGTCATAAAAGTGATGGACCTTAAAACGCCTAGTTCTGGGGAATTAAGCAGGAATCTCTACCAAAATATTCAGTACTTGACCCAAAATGACCAGATCAAATTTGTCATCGGCAATGAAGAAGATTACGGTTGGTCAAAGCGGATGTTAGCCGAATACAAATTGTCCGATCACTGTGAAATATTGTTTTCGCCTGTCATGGGGATACAAAATCCAACCGAGTTAGCCAACAAAATATTGCAAGACAGGTTGCCCGTGCGCTTCCAAATCCAGCTCCATAAATTGCTTTGGGACGATGCCAGGGGCAAATAGCAGCCATGTCCAAAAAAGCCATCATCTTATTATCCGGCGGGTTGGATTCAATCACCGTGTTGGCACTCGCCCAACAACAGGGTTTTGATTGCTATGCCCTCAGTTTCGATTATGGGCAACGGCATAATGCCGAGCTTAACGCCGCCAGCGAGATAGCGAAGGCGTATCAGGTAAAGGAACACAAAATTGTCACGCTTGGGCTGGGTTCTATCGGCGGTTCAGCGCTTACCGACGAAAAGATCCAGGTTCCAGACAGGCTTCAAGACGGCATACCCGTCACTTACGTACCTGCAAGGAATACCATCTTCCTTGCCTTTGCCCTGGGTTGGGCTGAAGTGTTAAAAATTACGGACATCTTCATCGGCGTGAATGCCGTCGATTATTCAGGCTACCCCGATTGCAGGCCGGAATTCATCAATGCCTTCCAACAACTAGCCAACCTTGCCACCAAAGCAGGCGCAGAAGGCGAACATTTCACCATCCACACGCCACTCATTAACTTGAGCAAAGCTGATATCATCAAGTTAGGTGTCACGCTTGGCGTAGACTACGCCCCCACCGTCTCCTGTTATTCCGCTGACAACCAAGGCCGGGCTTGTCGGATTTGTGATGCTTGTCGGTTAAGATTGCTAGGTTTTACCGAAGCGGGTGTGCAAGATCCTACGCGTTACCAGCGACAACAATAGAAAAATCTTGCAAAGATTTTTTCAATTGTTATAATTGTAAGTCTTTGTTGGGTCGTTAGCTCAGCTGGTAGAGCACTGCACTTTTAATGCGGTTGTCGCGCGTTCGAGCCGCGCACGACCCACCACCAAAGCTATATTAAATAAAGCGGTTAGCTGTAATTGGCAACTGCTTTTTTTATGCCCAAATTCTTTATGCAGCCAGAAATGTGCCTTCTGGAAATGTTGCAGCCTGTTCCGCTAAGTGTCAGCCGCTAAACGTGTGTATCCTAAAACCCTATCAGAGCTTTTCCAACCACACAGTTCTTGCAAGCAATTCAGTGGTGTCCCAGCCCGCACTCTACCTATCTCACAGTGGGGGAGGGGTAGAGAATCTTTGTGATTAAACTGCAAGCAGGTTTATACCTGCAAGAGTTTAGAATTTGCATTAATATTTTCAAAGACCACAACCGTTTTGTGGGTCACCAAATAGTGCTGATTTTTTACCGGTTTTTGATTCTGCGGAGGCAAAATTTCCTGATATGACGGTAATGAAGTGTCTACGGCCAGACACCATTGCATTCCTTGAATAATAGGTAGCTCTGCCGGAGCATTGTCGTCCGACATATTCATGACAATATGCAAATCAGGTTCATTGCTATCACACCCGGCTAAAGTAAATGCCAATATCCTGGTTTCAAGGTCTTGCCATTGCGGTTTGTCGATCTGTGTGCCGTGCCAGGAAATATCGGTGATGTTTTTGCCCTCAACACATTTTCCCGTCAAAAACCGCCGACGCATAATCGATGGATGCCTTTTACGAAGCGCGATCATTTGTTGTACAAAATACAGCATATCTGCATTTTGCGCGGCCAAGTCCCAGTCTAGCCATGATATTTCATTATCTTGACAATAGGCATTATTATTGCCATGTTGGCTATTCAAAAATTCATCACCGGCGAGCAGCATGGGTACGCCCTGACTAAGCAGCAATATGGCAAAAGTGTTTTTAGCCTGTCTTCTACGCAGTTGCAAAATGTTGGGCTTTTTGGTTTCCCCTTCAATGCCGCAATTAAAACTGTAATTTTCATTGCATCCGTCTTGATTGTTTTCGCCATTGGCAAGATTATGTTTATCGTTGTAACTAAACAGGTCAAGTAGCGTGAAGCCATCATGGCAGGTAACAAAGTTAATGCTGCTGATCGGCAAGCGCCCTTGCGATTCATAGAGGTCGCTGCTGCCGCTGATACGGGTTGCGACCTCAGAGACCAGGCCTTTTTCGCCACACACAAACCGGCGAATAATGTCCCGATACCTGCCGTTCCATTCTGCCCACCGGTAACCGGGAAAACTGCCTACCTGATAAAGCCCTGCGGCATCCCATGCTTCGGCAATCAGTTTGGTTTTGAACAGTTGTTCAGACAGTTCGATCCCCCACAACACCGGCGGATCTTCAAGAACCTCACCGCCTTCACCCCTTGTCATAGCACTGGCCAGGTCAAAACGGAAACCATCCACATGCATTTCGTTTACCCAGTATTCTAAACAGCTGATGATGAAGCTCGCTACCAATGGATGATTGGCATTTACGGTATTACCGCAGCCGGTGTAATCGATAAAAATACTTTTATCAAATTTGTCATGGTGATAGAAAATCTTACCGCCGATCCCTTTAAAATTAATGATCGGGCCTTGTGCGCCGGACTCTGCGGTATGGTTGAAAACGACATCCATAATCACACCGATTCCGGCCTTGTGTAAGGCTTTCACCAAGTCCCGAAATTCCTGGATATGGGTGCCTTGTTCTGGGGTCACGCAATAACCTGGATGAGGGCTGAAAAAGCTATGCGTACTGTAACCCCAGTAATTTTTTAAACCGAGATCGTAAGTATTCCGGGGTACATCCTGTTCATCGAAAGCCATGATGGGTAACAGCTCAACATGGGTAATGCCCAACTCTTTAAGATAAGGGACTTTTTCAATCAAGCCTAAAAAAGTGCCTGGATGGACCACTTTTGCGGAGGCATGGCGTGTGAAGCCGCCCACATGTAATTCGTAAATAATGGATTTCTCGCTACTGATACGCAGCGGTATGTCACCTTCCCAGTCATATTGGTCGTCAACGACACAACAGCGCATGGCGGTAAGGCCGTTATCGCCAGGCTTACAGGCGGCTTTGCGGCTCCAATGCTTGTGGCTGACCGCACGTGCCCAAGGGTCGATCAGTTGTTTTTCGTTATCGAAACTAAATCCATTTTCACGGGTAAGATTCGCTCCGCCAATGCGCCATGTGTACCAGGTACCTACCGGCAATCCGACAACATAAATATGCCAATGGAAAAATGTCCGGTTTATTTCCTTCTGCAAAGGGATTGCCCGAATTGGCTCTTCGTCTTCCGCTGTATTGAAAAGCAAAAGTTCTACATGAGTGGCATAGCGGCTGAAAATGGAAAAATTAGCCCCACCACCATTATGTTTACAACCGAAAGGATAGCTGCTCCCCGGTTTTATTTCGTATTCTTTTTTCTGCATAACTTCATTTAACGTTAAATCAAAACAAATTGTAATTTATTAAAAACAGTAGGGACGTAACTATGTGTAGAGATGAAATCAACCATGCAAAATTCCCACCTAAGATGTACTATGGCTTTGGGTTGCCGGTTACTATCCACAAAGGAATTCACTGTCACAGGCTAGAATCAATGCAGTGGCATTCCGGTTAGTCATCTATAACGCTACGACAGGGGTTAATTTTCAGGTTGAATGCCCTCATAGACACCATTATTTGTTAACATGAACCGAAACAGATTTTACTACACTGAGGAGAGCATCAGGTGAAAAAACCTTCGACTACCGAACTGGACCAAGAATCTACCAAAATCGCCGAAGCCAGGCACCATGACCCCTTCTCGGTTCTGGGGCGGCATCTTAAAGACACCCAAGCCTACATCAAAGCCTACTTGCCTTACGCGGAAACCGTTAAGCTCACCCACAATAATGCGGCTTTTCAACGCATTACGGGTACGGATTTTTTTGAATACCTCGTTGAAAGCAAAGACGCATTGCCCCCACATTACCAACTGTCCTGGACCGATAAAAGCGGCAATACCCATCTTAATTACGACCCTTACGATTTCCCCGTGCAATTGCCGGAATTCGACCGCCACCTGTTCGGCGAGGGCAAACATTGGCATGTTTACCAAAAACTGGGCGGCCACCTCCACAGCGCGGACGGGATCGACGGTGTCCTGTTCACGGTTTGGGCACCCAGCGCTGGGCGCGTCAGCGTGGTGGGCGACTTCAACCACTGGGATGGCCGTTGCCACCCCCTGCGCAGCCTGGGCGGCGGCGGGCTGTGGGAATTGTTCGTCCCTGGGCTGACCGCAGGCTGCTTGTACAAATTTGAAATACTCAACCGCTTCAGCCATGAAGTGCTATTGAAAACCGACCCTTACGGGCAGCAGTTTGAGCTTCGTCCGAATACTTCATCTATTGTGGTCAAAGAAGATGGTTATGATTGGCATGATAAACAATGGCTTACAAAACGTACGAGCAATAATTGGTTGCACGAGCCGATGTCGATTTATGAGGTTCATCTCGGTTCGTGGAAACTGGACGAACACGGCAATTTTTTCAATTATAAGGAATTAGCTAAGCAACTGGTCGAATATGTTAAGCAGATGGGTTTCACCCATATCGAACTGCTGCCCATTACTGAACATCCTTTGGATGCCTCCTGGGGCTACCAGACCACCGGCTATTTTGCCCCAACCAGCCGGAACGGCACGCCCGATGATTTCCGCTATTTTGTCGATACTTGCCATCAGAACAACATCGGTGTCATCCTGGATTGGGTGCCGGCGCATTTCCCCAAGGATGCGTTTGCCCTCGCCCGTTTTGAC
>JAYVGW010000127.1:0-5604 GCA_043771735.1 Methyloglobulus sp. | reverse complement strand
AAATCATCGAAATAAACGCAGGCTTTAACCATGGGGCCAGTGGCGGCGGTGTTTTTAATAGCAGCGGCGAACTCATTGGCCTAATGACTTTTATGGGGCGGGAACAAGGTGCGATGCACTTTTATGTGATACCTGCGTCTTGGTTAGCCATGGGCTTAGAAAAAGAGTTTGTCCCTTTGCGGTCGTTTTCTGCCCGAAGTTTTTGGGAAAAGGGTGATTTTATACAACAGTTGAAGAACTGAATGGCGTTAATTCTGTGCAATCGGATTTCTGATTAACTTCAAAACGGTCAATGATGATAAAGCGGAAACGTGTGCGTGTAGCCCGTATGAAGTAAAACGAAATACGGGAAATCGGAGCCACGAAATCCCGGATTTCGCTACGCTGCATTCAGGCTACTTGCTACGCTTATACGCCAGCTACAGTCTTGTTATGTAGGTTGGCGGTGAGGTACGAACCCCAATGTTTGATGCGCAGAATCGTTGGGCTTCCTTACGGTTACGTCAACACCAACCTTCAAAATGCCCAACATACGCGACTACGGCGTTTGTTTTTCAAAATCAACGAGGATATAAGACCATTTTTCCCGATCAGTGAGGGGGTCAATTACGCACGACTCTTCAAGCTTGGCAATAATTCGACTTGGGACATCAAATTGCCGGGATGAAACTAACTTGGATAGCTTTCCTTTTATTATTTCGTTTTCTTCTATTTTCAATGCAAAGAAGTCGCTTTCAACATCAACACCTACCAAATTTGCAGTCCGTTTCACGATATTTTTGGTGGCATTTTCCGTTTCTTCTAGTTTATTAAGAGAGCGCTTGATTTCGTTAAAGGATGCTCGAGATTTCAAGGCACTCCCAGAAGGAGATCCCCAGTCGGTTTCTATCGATACCTCTGAATCGACCAGTAAGTGTAAGAGATACTTAAATCTACTTCTCGCAAGAATATTGAAGCGGTGAAGCTCTTCTGATATTTTCTCTGGAGTTTCCAATGTAGAAATTAAACTTGCGAAAATTTCTATTGCCCTTTCTGTTTCGCCGTCAGGAAATAGCTCACCGCCTTTTGATTGTAGGCGAACACCAAATGAACTTGCGTATAAGCCCGTAACTAGAACTTCACTTTTAAATTTTATGACTTCCGGGATTCGACGAACATCAAGCTGTGAGCCACAAGCTAAGGCATAGATAACGTTCTGAAATGAATCTAGCAACTTGCCCAACTTGCCGCAACCCATTTCATGTGCATTGCTCAATTTGTCAAAAGCTAGATCGATGACTTGTCTATCAGAGCGCGTAGCAACCTCTACGGCGGATAATGTCTTTTCCGGCAAGGCCGATTCATTCAGATGTAAAAAGTCGCTGACTGGTGGTAGCCAGTCAGATTCAATCTGCGCAGTTGAGATTTCTTCTACAGAAAAATCAGACCCATAATTTTTTACGACGAATGCAGCCCCTTCTTCGGGATTCGCGAGAGCTTTTGCAATTGATATATTTCCGCCTTTTAAAGATAAATAGCGTTCCGGGCTGGCGCGAAGATATAACCATGAACTATATTCATTTGTTTCATCGATCCAATAGACCAAGAAAACTTGGCCTACTTTGTCGTAACAACTATAGAACTTGGGGCCATCATAAAAATCGAAAATCTCCTTAGGTGTCAAATCTTTTATGAGGTTGCTGAGGTAATCACTACGGGACATTTAATACCTCACGGAATGATGTATGTGGCTCTTCGGTTTGAAGCCACCAGGTTAAGTGGGATTGTCCACCTGTTTCTTTAACCAATCCATCATCGGGCAAGATTATACCGGAAGCCACTTTTTTCTCTCTTAGAGGCTTATATTTCTCGCGTTTCTTTAAAATATCGTCAATATTTTTGAATACGGAAACACCACATGCAATACACAAATTTTCATCTGTAAATTGTCGGTGCGGAGATTCTTTGATAGTTGGGAGAAAATCACCTTGTGCTGGTGGATTTTGTGAAACGAGTCTAAATACGGCAAGCCAGTCTTTCCGTGCGTCAACGGGAGGACATTGGTTAGGGAAATAATCAGGCCACATATTTTTTGTAGGAGAAATTGAACATAAGCAAGTAAGGCGAGCCGAGACCCGTCTTACAGTTTAATTAACCCTTCAACGCCTTCAAAACCTCCTGCAACATTTTATTCGCATCACCAAACAACATCCTCGTATTGTCTTTCACAAACAAGGGATTACCGACCCCAGCGTAACCGGAAGCCATGCTCCGTTTCATGACGATGGTGGTGTCGCCTTTCCAGCATTCCAGCACGGGCATTCCGGCGATGGGGCTGTTGGGGTCGTCCAAGGCAGAAGGATTTACGATGTCGTTGGCACCGATGACGATGCTTACGTCCACCTTATCCCAATCTTCGTTGATTTCGTCCATCTCAAACACGATGTCGTAAGGCACTTTGGCTTCGGCCAGCAGCACGTTCATGTGCCCTGGCATACGACCCGCGACGGGATGGATGCCGAAACCGACTTTTTTGCCTTTGTCCCGCAAGAATTTGGTGATTTCATTGACGGTGTGTTGCGCTTGGGCGACCGCCATGCCATAACCAGGAATTATCATAATACTTTTGGCAGATGACAGTAATTGCGCGGTTTCTTCGGCATCTATCGGATGGACTTCACCCTCAACGACCGCAGCATCGCCACCTGAAGCCGTACCAAAACCGCCGGCAATGACGCTGAGGAAGTGTCGGTTCATGGCGCGGCACATGATGTAGCTCAAGATTGCGCCGCTGCTGCCGACGAGTGCGCCGGTCACAATCAACAAGTCGTTGTTCAACATAAAACCTGTCGCCGCCGCCGCCCAACCGGAGTAACTGTTGAGCATGGAAACTACCACGGGCATATCCGCGCCGCCGATTGCCATCACCATGTGTACGCCGAAGGCTAAGGCAATTAGGGTCATCAGCAGTAAGGGGAAGGTGCCGCCGCCGGTTTCCGCTTGGCCTAAGAACAGCTTGCACAGGAAAATGGTGGCGATCAACAAACCCAAGTTCAACCAATGACGGGCGGGTAGCAACATGGGTTTACCGCTGATTTTTTCGCTAAGTTTGCCGAACGCAATCACCGAGCCTGAGAACGTGACCGCGCCGATAAAGATGCCTATGTAAATTTCGACTTCATGGATGGTTTTTTCCACGCCGCTGATCGTGTTGGTGCTGTCCATGAAATTGGCATAACCGACTAACACCGCCGCCATGCCGACTAGGCTGTGCATGATGGCAACCAGTTCCGGCATTTGCGTCATTTGGACTTTTAATGCCAATTTAGTGCCGATTGCCCCGCCTATCAACAAGGCAAATACAAGGATGACATAGTTGTTGACCGCCCCGCTAAAAGACGTGGCAACAATGGCAATCGCCATGCCTAACATGCCGTAGTAATTGCCACGGCGGGAGGTTTCCTGGTTGCTTAAGCCGCTTAAACTGAGAATGAACAGAATGGTGGCTGTTATGTAGCACATCGTGACTAAACTTTGAGACATTATTATTTTCCCCTTATTTTCTGAACATTTCTAACATGCGCCGCGTGACCAGAAAGCCACCAGCGATGTTGATAGAAGCGATTAATATAGCCAGCCCCGCGAGAATAGTTATAAAAACGCCCGGCGTGGAAATTTGCACCAAGGCACCGATGACGATAATGCCGCTAATCGCATTGGTGACGCTCATCAACGGCGTGTGCAAAGACGGGCTGACATTCCAGATCACCTGATAACCGATGAAACAAGCCAGCACGAACACCGTGAAATGCGACATAAAGGCCGTCGGTGCGACCGAACCGATGCCGTACAACGCCAAGCCGCCCAGAATTAAGGGCAGAAATTGTTTGATGGGTTCTGGTAGGAGCGATTTTTTCTCTGTTTTTATGACAGCGGTCGCTTCTGGCTTGGCAACAGGTGCAACGGTTAATGTTGGCGGCGGTGGCGGCCAGGTGATCTTGCCTTCCTTGATAACTGTCGTGCCACGAATGACTTCATCTTCCATGTTGACGTTGATAACGCCATTTTTTTCCGGCGTTAAATCCGTCAACAAATGCCGGATATTGGTGGCGTATAGCTGGCTGGACTGGTTGGCTAGTCGGCTAGGCAGATTGGTGTAACCGATGATGGTCACGCCATGTTTGACGACGACCTTATCTTTCTCGGTCAATTCGCAGTTGCCGCCTTGTTCAGCCGCCAAATCGACGATGACGCTACCGGGCTTCATGGATTTCACCATCGCTTCGGTAATCAGCTTAGGTGCTGGCTTGCCGGGAATAAGTGCCGTGGTGACGATAATATCGACTTCCAAGGCTTGCTGGGCAAATAACGCCATTTCCGCTTCGATGAATTCCTTGGACATAGTTTTGGCATAACCGCCCGTGCCTGAGCCTTCTTCCTTGAAGTCCAGCATCAGGAATTCTGCATCCATGCTTTCGATTTGCTCTTTGACTTCGGGCCGCGTATCGAATGACCGCACGATAGCACCCATGCTTTTCGCCGCGCCTATAGCCGCAAGGCCTGCAACGCCAGCGCCGATGACCAGGACTTTAGCAGGGGGGATTTTACCGGCGGCGGTGATTTGTCCGGTGAAAAACCGTCCAAAATGTTGCGCAGCTTCAACGATAGCGCGGTAGCCAGCGATATTCGCCATAGAACTTAAGGCATCCAGCTTTTGCGCCCGTGAAATTCGCGGCACACTGTCCATGGCTAACACAGTTACCTTTTGCGCCGCCAACTGCTTCATCAAGCCTTCGTTTTGCGCTGGCCAGATGAAGCTGATCAGGTTGCCACCTTTGGGCAGCAACTCTGCTTCGTGACCTAGTTTAGGATGTTGCTCTGGGGCGCGGACTTTAATCACGATGTCGGATTTTTCCCACAAAGTTTTAGCATCTTTAGCGATTTTAACGCCCGCTTTTTTGTAAGCTTCATCAGAAATGTCGGCGTTATCGCCCGCACCGCTTTCGATGCTGACGGTAAAACCCAGCTTAATGAGTTGTTCTGCTGCCTCCGGCGTGGTCGCTACGCGCTTTTCACCGGGATGAATTTCTTTGGGTACTCCAATCTTCATAAAGTTTCCTGTGCGTGATTTAGGGCATAATAGGGACTGATTTTTCTTATTATTGGTCAAACCCCCGTGAGCATAGAAGATTAAGCACGGGTTTTCAATAGAATTTACGACTTAGGCGAAAGGCACAAGGCCAAAGGCTCAAAACAGCAAGTCTTTACTTTGGCCTTGTGCCTTTCGCCTTAATCATGCGTTCCCTGAGCAAAGAGATATTTAGAAAACAATCAATGTCGGAATTAGCCCCCCTCTATCTTCCCAAAGACTTTATCGAAACCGCACAGGGATTGGTTTTTGCGGTCGTCCAGCAAGGCACAGAACACAGCGCTGGGCAGGATAAAGTCCTGTGTTTTCTGCGTTACATCAAGTCCAACCCCGAAAAAGATAGGGTATGGCATAAGGTTGCAACCGAAGCCGCAAACGCTTACCTAAAGCTGCATCATCCAGATTACCTGCATTATTCAGCGGTATTGGATACACAACTCCATGCAGTGGCTACTGACCGGATCATTCACCACCAC
>JAYVGW010000126.1:0-4449 GCA_043771735.1 Methyloglobulus sp. | reverse complement strand
CATTGGGTTCATTACACAGCCTATCAACCGCAGGCGTTTCCAGCGGAAGAATTTTGCGGCAAACTGCCGGGTACAAATACATTGACGCAACTGGTTTTTGATTATCAGGATATGAAATACAGAAACATGCTGGTTGAGTTTGAGGTGACCAAAGAACCGGAAGGTAAACGCGTATTTTTTCTACCCAGTGCAAAACATAAAAGTGGTTCTGTTAATTTAGAGCTGCCAAAAGGCGTGCCAGAGCCAGGCCAATATCTGATCCACATTACCCTGGTACCCGATCCGTCCGATACGGAAAAGCGTACCCAGGGCGAGAGACTGGATGTACACATGGGCTTTACAGCAGGCGGTGCTCAGGCAGTAAGCAGAAATAGTTTGTTGTTATATGCATTTTTCACACTTGCCGGTCTGTATGTACTTTATCTGTCGCACGCAGGCTTTAAAAACAAGGTGGATGAAGCAATAGCGAAGCTTAAAAGCTAAACAAAATTCGCCAGGTTGAGTGATGATGCCATGGCACTGGATACCGGCATCCATGCCGGTATGACGGTGCTGGCTGGTTTCTTGCTCATCAGGTTATTTCATAGCAGGAAGATATGTATTCAGCGGAATAACCCAGCAAGTGGTGGATAGAAAAACACCTGACCCTGCCCAATGTTTCATTGGCGATTTTATTTTATGCATGCTTCTAAGTGGTCGTTTACACATTGATACTGTGTCATATAACACAATTTTTTATTAAACTGTGTTATATGACACAGTTTAATTTGTAATAGATTATTATTCTCTAATATATTAATAACTTAATATATGGCTTGCTTTTTGCTCTATTAAAAAACAGCTGGAACTTTCCGGCGTTATTTTTCAACTTAAAGAAAGGCAAAAATGAAGAAACTCATTTCAAATATTCACTCACCGTTTCAAAAAACGCAAGTTGCGGGCGTTATCAGCGATTATTTACGCACTTGTAAAATGATCGCCCTGCTGCCGCTGTGCTTTGCGCCAGCTGTGTTGGCTGTAAACGACAATAACAAGCCATCCGATCCGGCGATAACACTGGAACCCATGGTGATTACCCATCAACGCCCGGCCGTTAATTCTCTGAACACAACGGTGATAGAAGCTGATGCTATCCGTAGCAAACAGGCGGCTATCAGCGACACGGCAAAACTGCTTGAAGATACGCCTGGCGTTAGCCTCTACGGCGGTGGCGGCGTGTCAAGTCTTCCCGTTATTCATGGTTTGAACGATGACCGCGTCAAGATTGATGTGAATGGCATGACGATTACTTCGGCGTGCGCCAACCACATGAACCCGCCGCTGTCATATATCGATCGCAGCAATGTCGGAAAAATCACCATCCTGTCGGGCATTACCCCGGTTAGCATGGGCGGGGACAGTATCGGCGGTACTATTTCTGTGCAATCAGCGGATCCGGTTTTTGCCGAACCTGGCGAAGATATTTTGATTGATGGCAGTATTTCGGCTTTTTACCGCAGCAATCGCGATTCGTTTGGCGGCAGCATTGCCGCAGGCATAGCCAATCAAAATATTCGGCTGGACTATACCGGATCGCATACCGAAAGCATGAATTACAAAGATGCCAATGGCGATATAGTGAAATCCACTGCCTATGAAAACCAAAACCACGCAGCCGCACTTTCTTTCAAGAATGACAACCATTTGGTAGTTATTAGAGGCGGACAGCAGCATATCCCGTTTCAGGGGTTTCCTAATGCGCGTATGGATTTGACTAACAATGACAGTATCTTTGGCAACATCACGCATAAAGGCACTTTTGATTGGGGTAAGCTGGAAAGCAGGTTTTTCTATGAAAGCACCCGGCACAGCATGGATATTGGCGCGGACAAGCAATTTGATGCTTTCGCCCCGCCCAATAATCTGATGCCGATGGACACCCGTGGCAGAAACTTAGGCTACAAAATCCAGGCGGAAATTCCGTTGTCAAAACGCGATACCCTGCGCGTGGGCAACGAGTATATCGGCAATACCATCAATGATTGGTGGTCACCGGTTCATACTAATACCACCGGCCCCGTCCCCGCCGGTATGTATTGGATGATGGCGCCCGAAACATTTACTAACCTCCATAACGGTGAGCGTGATCGCATCGGCACTTTTGCCGAATGGGAGGCCAAGTGGTCGCCTGAGTGGAAAACCATGCTCGGTTTGCGTTATGACCATACCAATACCAATACCGGGAATGTGCAACCCTATAATCCGAAACTCATCGGTGGCGCGGCGGCCGCTGGAGCTGGTTTAAGTCTAAACGCCGCTAATGCTTTTAATGCCCTGGATCGTGAGCGTAATACCGATACCTTTGATGTAACAGCTATGTTGCAATACACCCCCGACAAGATGAGCCAGTATGAGTTCGGTTATGCCCGTAAAAATCGCGCACCTAACCTTTACGAACGCTATACATGGGGCAGACGCAACATGGACATGGCGATGAATGGCTGGTTTGGCGACGGCAACGGCTATGTCGGCAATATCGATCTGAAACCGGAAACTGCACATACCGTCAGCTTTACAGCGGCTTTTGAAGACTTTAATAAGGGCCGCTGGGAAGTTAAAGCTACCCCGTATTTCACCTATGTTGAAAACTTTATCGACGCTGATCGCTGCCCTGTATCGCTGGGTGGCGGTTGTGCGGTTGCGGGCAATCAAACAGCCTCAAATCAATTTGTTTATCTGCAATACGCCAACCACAATGCACGCTTGTGGGGTGTCGATGTGTCTGGAAGAGCTGAGCTGTATAGCGACAAAACCTTCGGTGACTTTTCCACCCATAGCGTGATGAGTTATGTGCGCGGTGAACGTACGGATGGCGACAACCTCTATCACATGATGCCGTTTAACGCTAAACTCAGTTTGGATCATAAACTCAGTGGCTGGCAAAGCGCCTTGGAGATGCAGTTTGTTGATAGCAAAGATGACGTGCAAGCTGTCAGAAATGAAACCAAAACGCCTTCTTACGTCCTGCTGAATGCCAGAACGGGATATGAATGGGAAAAGGTGCGGCTGGATATCGGTTTGGACAACGTCCTGGACAAGCAGTATTTCCAGCCTCTGGCAGGTTCTTACCTTGGCGACCAGTTCGGGATGAATCCAACCGGTGACGTCAACACTGTGCCCTGGGGCAGAAACGTAGCCGGTATGGGGCGCTCTGTTTATGTAGGCATAAATATCAAACTTTAATACCCTATCCTGATTAGCAAGCTGCTTCAGCTGACTGAAGCCAGGCAGGCATCTGGGTAAGATCCAATGGCAACCACGAGAACACACCTTGGGGGCTACTTTTGGTGATTTTATTAAACAATGGAGGAAATGAATAATGGTGAAGTTATTAACGGCTGGGACACTGATGGTTATTTTCTCTGCACCAGTATTTGCGCTGGAGTATGAAGACCATAGCAGTATGCTGATGGATCATGGTGATGGCCATTTAATGGACATGGCCGGCGGTATGGTTATGGGGCAAAATACCAGCACCTTGCCGGGTGGTTGCGACCGCATCTCCGAGACCAGGGAAATTACCGTACATGCCGGTCATAAATATGCTGAAAAATTTCCCGGCAGAATGTATGCGTTTGATACGCAGGAATTTAATTTTAAACCATGCACTAAATTGACGGTTCATTTTATCAATGAGGATAATATCCGGCATCAATGGATGATGCATGGCTTGCCCAAATATTTATATCCCAAAGGCATGTTCCATTTGGAAGTATCCGGCCCTGCAAAAATTTCTGGAACATTGATTCTGCCACCCGGCGATAAAACCTATCTGGTGCATTGTGACATTGCCCAGCACATGGAAAAAGGCATGAAGGCGCAGTTAAAAGTCGGTAAAGGAGATGGCGACCTGCCCAGTATTCCAGGCGTAACGGCTTACGTCATAGCGGATGACTACAAGGGCAGTCTGTCGACAGTGATGGCCGAAGTTTCGTCCGCAGCTGAAGCCGCACCGATCGTTGTAGCCAATAAGGCGCCAGTCAAAGAAGATTCTGCTATTTCAGGTGTTACCGTGATCGGTTTAGCGGTAGGCTTGCTGCTTGCGCCGTTTTTGGCGAAAAAATTTAAAGGTATGAGCGCATCAGAAGTGGTTGCCACTATTTTTGATTTATTGAGAGCGGGAATTGTGTCTGTTGTAAAGCTGCTGTCTACTTTGGTTAAGCGGATTGTTTCCAATAAAAACGAGGTATTGCCTGGAGGTTAATTAACTTCTCATTATTGGCAGGATTTAGACCTTCAAGGTTTTTAAAACCTTGAAGGTCTAGCGAAGATAACCTGCGTTTGATGAGAAGTTACGAGGTTAAATTCAGACATCATCAGTTAACGCAGGAGATTTATTATGACTCAACGTACCCTTTCATTTCCTATTGATGGCATGCACTGTGCAGGTTGTGAGGCGGCTATCGAAAC
>JAYVGW010000125.1:0-4617 GCA_043771735.1 Methyloglobulus sp. | reverse complement strand
TCATTCCGGCAGAGCCTGCCCCGGTCAGGGATTGCCGGGGGAAGCCGGAATCCAGGGCCATGGCCTGTCCTGAGCGCAGTCGTAAGGGATGGTAACTTGCCGAGTACACCGTCGCTCGACTTAGGTACAATGCCAAGTCATGTCTTCACATCCATGTGACTGGATACCGGCATCCATGCCAGTATGACGGTGCTAGCTGAGGTTCCTTGCTAATCAGGAGCTTTTTTGCGCACCTCCTACAACCACCCAAACACAGAGAGTGTTTAGTTATGTCAACAGTTAAAGAAAGAGTTTCTGAAATAGTTCAAGCTCAACCTGACGATAGCAGCTTTGATGAAATTTTACGAGAGCTTGCTTTTTCGCGCATGATAGAACAAGGTTTAGCCGATTCTCGCCAAGGCCGAATGATCTCTAACGAAGAAATGGAACATCGAATTCGTACATGGCAGAAATAAACTGGACTGCGGAAGCCGAACGATGGCTGAGGGATATTTACGACTATATCGCGCAAGACAAGCCAGCCGCAGCAGCAAAGGTTGTTTCCGGGATTTATGCAAAAGCCCAGCTTTTACGCGATTTCCCAGAGATCGGATAGTTGTATCGCAAAGAACCCGACGGCGATATTCGCATTCTGCTGTATGGCCATTATCGAATCGCGTATTTGATAAAAAGTCTGGAGAGAATCGATATTTTGGGCGTGTTTCACGGAGCACTCGACATCGACCGATTCCTCTTGTGAAACTTTCATCGTAACTATTCAGCGCACTTTGTCATTCCGAGCGCAGCGAGGAATCTTAAGGCCTTTCTCAATGCCAACGCTCAAGATTTCTCCCGTTGGTCGAAATGACAGTACAATCAAGCACATTGCGAGAAAACGCTGAATAGTTACCTTTCATCTAACAATGCGCTCCAAGCATCGGCTAAGCTTTAAGTTATGACAACAAGCAGTACCCAGAGAGTGCAATACAGGAGAGTCCAGTATGAAATATCTGGATGAATATCGCGACCCGGAAACCGTTAAAAAGCTGACCACAGCGATAAAAGCTATCACTACACAGCCGTGGAATATTATGGAAGTGTGTGGCGGCCAGACCCATAGCATCATTAAATATGGCATCGATCAGCTGTTGCCCGACACAATCAACCTGATTCACGGCCCCGGCTGTCCGGTTTGCGTCACGCCGCTGGCATATATTGATAAAGCACTGGCGATTGCCATGCAACCGGAGGTGATTTTCTGCTCTTTTGGCGACATGCTGCGTGTTCCCGGTTCCCATCATGATCTGCTTAGCATTAAAGCGCAGGGCGCGGATATTCGTATCGTCTATTCACCGTTAGACGCCATTAATCTCGCCCGGCAACACCCCGGCAAACACATTGTTTTTTTTGGTGTAGGCTTTGAAACCACCGCCCCGACCACCGCGTTAGCCGCGTATCAGGCTAAACAAATGGGCTTAAAAAACTTCTCGTTACTCATTTGCCACGTCCGCGTGCCGCCTGTCATGCAAGCGCTGCTCGTGTCACCCAACAATCAAGTTCAAGGATTTCTTGGCGCGGGCCATGTCTGCTCGATTATGGGGTACCACGAATATTTGCCGCTATCCGCGCAACATAAAATTCCTATCGTCATCACCGGTTTTGAGCCGGTTGATATTCTGCACGGGCTGTATTTGTGCATCAAACAACTGGAAGAAAAACGCTATCAGGTTGAGAACCAATACAGTCGTGTGGTTAAGGAGCAAGGCAACCAGCCTGCCCAACAACTGATAAAGAAAGTGTTTGCTATCGTCGATAGAAGCTGGCGCGGATTGGGTGAAATAGCCGCCAGCGGTCTGGCATTAACACCTGAATACGACCAATGGAATGCAGAACAGCGTTTTGCAGTGACTGCCATTAACCCTCAAGAACCTGCGGCCTGCCGTAGTGGTGAAGTTCTGCAAGGCCTGATTAAGCCCGCGCAATGTCCCGAATTCGGCAATAGCTGCACTCCTGAACACCCATTAGGTGCTACTATGGTTTCCTCCGAAGGCGCATGCGCCGCCTATTACCGCTATCGTCGTTATCAACATGCCTGATCTGGAACTTAACTGTTCGTTGCCTCTGCAATATGAGCAAATCGTCATGGCGCATGGCGGTGGCGGTCGTTTGATGCAGCAACTACTGGACACCATCATCCAGCCAGTATTCAGCAATCCGATCCTGAACCAGAAACATGACAGCGCAGTGTTAAACATCAATGGCTCCAGGCTGGCCTTTACTACCGATTCCTATGTGGTGAAACCGCTGTTTTTTTCCGGCGGCGATATTGGCAAACTGGCGGTATGCGGAACCTTGAATGACCTGGCGATGAGCGGCGCCTTACCCTTATACATCAGCTGCGCGTTGATTATTGAAGAAGGTTTCGCCATTAAAGACCTGCAACGCATCGTGCTATCCATGCAGCAAGCCGCGCAACAGGCGGGGGTGTTGATTGTGACCGGCGACACCAAAGTGATCGATCACGGCAGCGGCGACGGGGTTTATATCAATACCGCCGGCATCGGCATTATTGGCGAAGAAATCAATGTGTCTCCTGCCGGTATTCAAGCCGGCGACAGCATTATCATTAACAGCGACCTGGCGCGACACGGTATTGCCGTCATGCTGGAGCGCGAAGGCTTAAATTTTGACAGCACGATACAAAGCGATTGCGCAGACCTTTCCGGCCTGGTTCAGAGCTTAATTCAAGCCGGTATCGACATCCATTGTCTGCGCGACTTGACGCGCGGCGGATTAGCCAGCTGCCTGATAGAACTGGCCACTGCATCAGGACATCATATCGAAATCAACGAAACAGCACTGCCGATCCACCAGGATGTCAACAGCGCCTGTGAAATTTTAGGCTTTGATCCCATTTACATTGCCAACGAAGGTTGCTTCGCGCTATTTGTGCCTGAAGCGCAAACCGAACAAACCCTGACACAATTACAACAGCATCTACTTGGTCAACAGGCTTGTTTGATAGGCAAGGTTAAAGCCACTCACCCGAAAGGATTGGTAACGCTACAAACGGCGATGGGCATTAACCGGGTTCTGGATTTATTGAGTGGAGAGCAATTGCCGAGGATATGCTAAATAAGTAAATTAATGGGGGCAAATCAAATCGAGTTTGATCCTGAGGTATCCCCACGAATTTAACCTCCTTCCAATGACTCGAAGTAGTCTACTAAAAGAGCTTGCGCCTGTTCCAACATTGACGCGGATAACTCAAAAACGACATAGCGACAGGCGATTCTGGCAAGAAAAATAACTGAATAGGGTGGGCGACCTTGGCTACTGTTGACCTTGATGTGTCGCTCGATATCAGTACCTTTTAAATATATCCCCGTGAGCCAAAGCGCGAAAATAATGAGAGAGGCAATTAATAACAGATTGCCTGTGACTCAAAACAAGTTTAACAATAGAAAATCAAGTCTAGTGGTGACTTATTGGTGACTCAAAATAAAAAAGACTTAAGCAATAATCGCCTAAGCCTTTGTATTATATGGAGCCAATGATGGGAGTCGAACCCACGACCTACTGATTACGAATCAGTTGCTCTACCAACTGAGCTACATCGGCAATTAGAAAGAGGTTGAATTATATAGGTATAGTTTGTAAAGGCAATAAACTGATATGAATGCCAAGAGCGATTTTTTACCGCCTACATTACCCGCACGAATCACTTATTGTCCATGTAACTGTGATAAATAGCAGAGTGATTTTCTTTGTCAAAGCTCATGACATTGTAAGCGTCTATTTTACCGCCCATTTCCATGCCCGGGGTACCACTGGGCATACCGGGAACAGCGATTCCAACAATTTTGGGTTTGGTTTTCAATAGTGTCATAACGTCATTAGCAGGTACATGCCCTTCAATGACATAACCGTCAACTATGGCCGTGTGACAGGAAGCCATCGCTTCTGATACACCATATTTTTGCTTTATCGCCTGGACATCCTCGGTAACGATATCTTTGACATTAAAATTATTTTGTTTCAAATGTTCCAGCCACTTTCCACAACAGCTACAGGTTGGACTTCTGTAAACAACAATATCGACAGGTTTGCCTGCTGCAATGGTCTTGGCATTAATACTCGTATTGAAACCGAGCAAACTAATTGTTAGAAAAATGGTTAACGCTTTCATTATTGCATCCTCTTGTGTGGCTACTGATGATAAGCCGGGCTGTATTCATGCACGGCATCGACCATAGCTTTTACATGCTCGGGGTTAATGTCCGGCAAGATACCATGCCCCAAATTGAACACATGCCCGGAACCTGCGCCATATTTATTCAAGATGGATTTGACTTTTTCGGTGATGATTTCCGGTTGCGCGTATAGGGCAACAGGATCCATATTACCCTGCAAAGCGACTTGATCGCCGACTCTGACTCGCGCTTTTTGTATATCGGTTTGCCAGTCCAGACCCAGCGCATCATAACCCGCATCAGTCATGGTTTCCAGCCAAAGTCCACCACCTTTGGTAAACAAAATGGTGGGGATTTGCTGCCCTGCCACATCGGTTTTAAGCAAGGCTCTGACTTGCTTGGCGTAATATAAGGAAAATTCAATATAGTCTTCGGATGTCAACAT
>JAYVGW010000124.1:0-6060 GCA_043771735.1 Methyloglobulus sp. | reverse complement strand
CCATGATCATTAAATCTGTCCCACCATCACCGGAAGCGCTAGCCATACTCAAAGCCTTGCAAGAAGCCGTCAGCAAGAACCTGGACAAAAAAAGGCGGCTCGGCCAATACGTTGTGATTTGGCAAGACGGCCGCCCGGTTCTGGTGGGAGATGATGCGCCGAAGTCTTTGCTATGAATACCCTGCATTTATTTAAATTAAGCTATGTCTGAATACATCGAAGTCGAACAACCGTTTACAGCAACTGTTGGAAACTAGCGATGGCTAACCACTATCCTAATCTCAATCCTCAAAAAGCCTTGATCTGGCGCATTGTCCACCGTGACAATCTGCCGTGGATTTTGGATAATGGTTTGCACTGTGCTAATTCAGACTTACAAGCCCCGAATTACATCAACATCGGCAACACCGACTTGATAGACAAACGCCGCCACCGTGTGGTGCCGATAGCGCCAGGTGGCACATCAGCAGACTACGTGCCGTTTTATTTCACCCCGTTCTCGGTGATGATGAAAAACATCCACTCTGGTCGTGGCGTACAGCAGCGCAGAAATGAGGACATCTTGATTTTGGTTTCGAGCTTGTATCATGTGCAGTCTATCGGTTTGCCATTCGTGTTTACCAACGCACATGCTTACCCTGACTGGGTCAATTTTTACAGTGACCTTGTACAATTAACCGAAATTGACTGGGGAATTCTGCAACGCCGGGATTTTAAGCGTGACCCTGACGATCCGAAAAAAATGGAGCGGTATCAGGCTGAAGCTTTACTATTTCAACACTTGCCAATTCACGGAATTATTGGCATTGTGTGTTACACGGAAACATTAAAACAAAACATTGAACAGGAAATTCAGGCACGCAGCCTGGAACTGAAAGTTATTGCGCGTTCGGGGTGGTATTTCTAATGATTACATTTACACAAGGCAATTTGCTAGAGGCGCCCGTCGAGGCGCTGGTCAATACCGTCAACACGGTTGGGGTAATGGGCAAAGGCATAGCGCTAATGTTCAAAGATCGTTTTGCCGATAACTTTCAGCGTTACTCGACAGCGTGCAAAGCCAAACAGGTACAAACCGGCAAAATGTTTATAACCGAGGTGTGCGAACTGGATGGCCCACGTTGGATCGTGAATTTCCCCACCAAACAGCACTGGCGTTCACCCTCGCAAATGGCTTGGGTAGTGGAAGGCTTACAGGATTTACGGCGTTTTCTGATTGAGAATAAGGTCAAGTCCATTGCCATACCGCCACTGGGCGCTGGCAATGGTGGTTTGGAATGGACGACTGTGCGAGAACAAATTGAGTTGGCGTTGGCAGACCTCATAGACGTTGAAATCATCGTATTTGAGCCAACCCAACAATACCAAAACGTTGCCAAACGAGCCGGTGTAGAAGCGTTAACACCGGCTCGCGCACTGATTGCTGAACTGGTGCGCCGCTACTGGGTGCTGGGCATGGAATGTAGCCTGCTGGAAATCCAAAAGCTGGCCTGGTTTCTGGAACGTGCCATTGAGCAATTCTCACCGAACGATAACCCCTTAAACTTACAATTTGTTGCGCACAAATATGGCCCCTACGCCAACCGGCTCAGCCATCTGTTGAACAATCTTGATGGCAGTTATCTACATTGCGAAAAACGCATCAGTGACGCCGATCCCCTCGATGTCATTTGGTTCGATGATAGCCGCAAAACCTACGTGCAAACCTACCTGAAGACAGAAGCCAAGGCTTATTCTCAGGCGTTGGAATACACGGCGGCTCTAATCGATGGATTCGAATCACCTTTTGGCATGGAGCTTTTGGCGACGGTCGATTGGCTGGTCAGCAAAGAAAGCGTTGAACCAACGATTCAAGCCGTGCGTGAGGGCTTGAAACACTGGCCAGCAGGCGCTGCACAACGCAAAACCAAACTATTCGATGAACGTGCCATCGGTATCGCCTTAAAACGCTTGATTCATCCGCCTGCTCTCGTAACTGCCTAAAATAAGCAATGTCTGAATACACGGAAGTCGAAAAGCCCTTTCTCAACCAACTTGAATCCTTAGGCTGGACGGTTATCGATCAGGGCTGCCAGATGATTCCTACCGATCCGGTTAATAGCCTGCGCACCAGTTTTCGGGAATGGTTGTTGCCGGAGGTGTTTCGTGATTCTGTGCGAGCCATTAACCTCACCGATGACGGTCAAACTTGGTTGACGGACAAGCAACTGGATGATTTGCGTGACCAGCTATTGCGCCAGCCCAATCGTACCTTGCTGGAGGCCAATGAAGCCATCCAAGCGTTATTGTTTAAAGCACAGGTTGATGTTAACGAACTGAACGGCGAACAAGACCCAGTGGTCAGGCTGATTGATTTTTCCAACCCTGAAAACAACCAGTTTCATGCCATCAACCAGTTTCGGGTTGATACGCCAGGTTGCGTGAAGGAATTTATCATTCCCGATATTGTGCTGTTGGTTAACGGGATTCCGTTAGCTATTATCGAATGCAAGGTGGCGGGCGCAAATTGCGCCAATCCTATGTACGAGGCATTTATTCAGCTACAGCGCTATCGTAATGCCCGTCGGGAAACCCATGAGGCAGGCTTAAAGGAAGGCGAGCCGCGTTTGTTTCATAGCAGCCTGTTGTTGATTAGGAGTCGAGGCGAACAGGCCGACTACGGCACTATCACCTCTGGCGAAGAGCATTTTTATGCCTGGAAATCCATCTGGCCTGAACACTATGCCCAGTTTGATGCGCCTTTAGGCGTCGTGCGGGAACAGGAATTATTGATCCAAGGGATGCTGAATAAGGAAAACCTGCTCAGGATTTTGCGTACCTGTACGGTGTTTATGGATACCGACGGCGGCTCCCGCATCAAAGTGGTGTGCCGTTATCAGCAGTTTCGCGCTGCCGGTAAAATTATCGAGCGGCTACGGAAGGGTGAAAACGCAATGGCGCGTAGCGGTGTGGTGTGGCACACTCAAGGTTCCGGTAAATCCCTGACCATGGTGTTCGTCGCGCGTATGCTCCGGGCTTTAAAGGATTTGAGCGACTTCAAGATACTCCTGGTCAATGACCGTACCGACCTGGAAGACCAATTGGGTGAAACGGCGCATTTAATCGGTGGCCGCGTCAATATCATTGAAAACACCAAGGCTTTGCGTAGCCACTTAAGTGCCGACACCTCTGACATTAACATGGTGATGGTGCATAAGTTTCAGGAACGGCAACAGGTTTTACCGCAGCAAGTCGCAGAAGCCTTGGGCATTTACCAAGCGATACCGAGCACTAAAACCTTTGGCGTAATCAATCGTTCGGAGCGGATTATTCTGATGATTGATGAGGCGCACCGTACCCAAGGTTCTGACTTTGGCGACAACCTGTTTGAGGCCTTCCCCAATGCAACGCGCATCGCCTTTACTGGCACACCGTTGATCACCGAGCGGCATGGTGAAAAGAAAACCGTCAAGCGCTTTGGTGAGTATATCGACTGCTACAAGCTGATGGATGCCGTCAATGACGGGACGACCCTGCAAATTCTGTATGAAGGCAAGACAGCCGATACTGCGCTGAATGAGAAGGGCACTTTTGAACATAAATTTGAAGACTTGTTTAAGGAACGCAGTGCCGAAGAATTGCTGGCGATCAAGAAAAAATACGGCGCCACTGGCGACATTTTTGAAGCCGAAAAACGCATCGAAGCCATTGCCAGAGATTTGGTTAACCACTATATCGACAATATTTTGCCGAATGGCTTTAAGGCGCAGGTGGTCTGTCATTCCAAAATAGCGGCGATCCGTTATCAAACCTTCATCGAGCAAGCCCTCGTTGAACGCTTAAAACAGGAGCAAAACAAGGCCATTGTTGACGTGGAATTAGTCGCCCGAATTGCTTTTTTGAAAGCCACTGTCATTATCTCTTCTGATGGCACCAATGAATCCGCATCCATAACGCGGGTACGTAAACAGGCCAAAGCCTGGAATGCAGTGGACAATTTTTGCAAGCCCTTTGACCTGGAAGATGCCGATAAAGAATATACCGGCATCGCATTCCTGATTGTTTGCGATATGTTGCTCACCGGCTTTGATGCGCCCATAGAGCAGGTGATGTATATTGATAAAAAAATAAAGGAACACACCTTGCTACAAGCCATTGCCCGTGTAAACAGGGTTAAGAAAGGCAAAAATCGCGGATATGTGGTTGATTATATTGGTCTGGCGAACCATCTGACTGAAGCGCTGACTTTGTATGCAGCTTCTGAGGAACAGGCTGAGCTGCGCGATAGCTTAAAAAATATCACCTCGGAACTGCCGATCTTGGAAGAGCGTTATCAGCGTTTGCTACAGCATTTTAAAGCCGCTGGCGTTAACCGGATTGCCGCTTTTGTGCAAGGTAAGTTGCCGGATTTACAAGCAGATGCAGCAGTGGTGCATATGGCCGTCAAAGTTTTGAAGGATGAAAAACTACGCGCCGATTTTGAGGTCTATTTTAAAAAGTTTTTGTTGAGCCTGGATGTGATATTACCGCATCCGTCAGCAAATCCCTTTAGAGTGCCAGCCAAACGCTTTGGCTATATCTTGCGGGTCACGAAGGAACGCTATAAGGATAATAGCCTGCAATTGGGTGATGCCGGTGAAAAAGTCAAACGTCTGATTAATGAACATTTGATCAGTTTAGGCATCAATCCCAAAGTGCCGCCGGTGGAATTGCTGTCGGAAGATTTTATCCAAAAGCTGAATGAACATGCAGACGGCAATGATGAAGCTAAGGCCAGCGAAATGGAACACGCCATTCGTAAACACTGCACCGTCCATTTTGATGAAGACCCGTCGTTTTATAAAAGCCTGTCAGAAAAAGTTGAAAACTTGATTGAAAAGCATCAAGGGGAATGGACGTTACTCGCCAAGGAATTGGAAAAACTGAGATCTGTCGCTATTGCCGGTCGGCAAGGCGGCGAGGAAGGTATGACGAAAGAGGCCACTACTTTCTATGATTATATTGTGGCGCTGTCTTTTCCTGACGGCGGCGTACCGGCAGAATCAAAGAATGGCATTAAGGCATTGATGGAACAGGTAGTAGAACAGTTGCATGATTCTATTGGCGGTATCGATTTTTGGCAGAATCCCGATAAGCAGAAAAAGATGCGCAGTGAGTTGAAGCGCCACGTATTATTGTCCGGTGTAGAAGAGCTTAAGCAGAACCGGGAACGCATTGCTGTAGAGATTATGAAGTTGGCAAAAAACCGCCATGACGAGTTATTGAAAGGTTAGCCATGAATTTACGAAAAGTGAGAGATATCGAGTATCAAATACTCCCCGGCACAAAACGGAAAACCACCGATATTGTGATCGAACGCGATGGGCTGATTAATGTCCGTCCGCCTAAAGGTTTCTCAGCCGAGCAAATTGACGCAGTGGTTGAAAGTAAGCGCATGTGGATTTATAAGAACCTTGCCGAATGGCGGAACATGAATGCTGCACGGGTGCTGCGTGAGTGGGTTAATGGCGAAGGTTTTCTGTATTTAGGGTGCTCTTATCGATTATTGCTTGTTGCTGAGCAGGATGAACCCTTAAAGCTAAAGAATGGTCGTTTTTGTTTACACCGGGATATTATTGAGCTAGGCGGCGAGCAGGCGACTAAAGTTGTTTTTGAACGATTCTTCACAGCTAAAGGGCTAGAGCGTGTGCAGTCTCGGGTCAATTATTTTGCCGCTAAAGTGGGCGTTAAGCCGTTGTCGGTAACCGTCAAGGACTTAAGTTATCGCTGGGGTTCTTGCTCAAAAGACGGCAAACTGGCTTTCCATTGGAAGTGCATGATGGCTCCGCCTAAAGTCATCGACTATATCATTATGCATGAGCTTTGCCACCTGCATCATAGAGACCACTCCGATGCCTTTTGGAATGAAGTTGATAAGGTGTTGCCGGATTATCGGGAAAGAAAGGAAAGCTTAAGGCGCAATGGAGCAAAGTTTGATTTGTAGGCAAGCTTCGCCCTTATGAATATGCGCGTTTACCTGCATTGAGACGTGCAAATTGCATCTCTACGCTAGCTCAATATTATGCGCAATGCCGTGCAATG
>JAYVGW010000123.1:0-13338 GCA_043771735.1 Methyloglobulus sp. | reverse complement strand
ACTTTACGGTCATCAAACAAGACCTCGACACCTGCTTTTAACAAATCCTGATATAGCTTCTCCGCAGCGGTTTTCAGGCGTTCTGACTTATGCATGTTCATAGGGCAAATAGCCACCTGAAAAGGGGCAAGACTTGCAGGCCAGATAATGCCTTTGGCATCATGGTTTTGCTCAATGGCGGAAGCGACGACGCGGGAAACACCAATCCCGTAGCAGCCCATAATCATCGTCTGGTTTTTACCGTTTTCATTGATAACGTCAGCTTTCATAGCGGCGCTGTATTTTGTGCCGAGCTGAAAGATATGGCCGACTTCTATGCCCCGTGCGATGTGGATATTGCCTTTACCGTCTGGGCTGGGGTCGCCTTCAACGACAGTGCGGAGGTCTTCAATTTGTGCGGGGAAGGGCAGGTCACGTTCCCAATTGACTCCGGCGAAATGCTGCCCGTCTTGGTTAGCACCACATACAAAATTGGCCATTAATGCCACACTGCGGTCGGCAATAATTTTCATGTCCAGATTAACAGGGCCAATTGAGCCAGGCTTGCAGTGGCAATTTTGGCTGATTTCCGAATCATTTGCGAAGGTAAGTGGTGCGAAAATACCGTCAATTTTTTCTGCTTTGATAGGACTCAGTTCGTGGTCGCCTCTCAGCAACAAGGCAACCAGCGTGTCACCATCACCTTTGACAATCAGTGTTTTCAGGCATTGCTGCATAGGGATATTTAAAAACTGGCTGACCTCTTCAATGCTATGTTGCCCAGGTGTGTTAACTTTTGTAAGGTCAGCGTTAGCCGCAGCACGGTTGCCAATCGGCATGGTCGCTTCTGCTTTCTCGATGTTAGCGGCATAATCGCCCTCATCAGAAAAGGCAATGGCATCTTCGCCGGACTCTGCCAAGACATGGAACTCATGCGATACCGCGCCGCCTATAGCACCGGAATCTGCGATAACTGCGCGGAATTTCAAACCAAAGCGGGTGAATATGGTGGTGTACGTCTGGTGCATGACTGCGTAGGTTTCATCAAGCGATTCCTGGCTTAAATGGAAGGAATAAGCATCCTTCATGATAAATTCACGGCAGCGCATCACACCGAAGCGTGGGCGGATTTCATCCCGAAATTTCGTCTGGATTTGGTAATAATTGATGGGCAACTGTTTGTAGCTTTTGATTTCGTTACGTGCCAGGTCAGTAATAATTTCCTCATGCGTGGGACCCAGACAAAAATCGCGTTTATGGCGGTCTTGCAGACGTGCCAATTCAGGGCCGTATTTTTCCCAACGGCCTGTTTCCTGCCAAAGCTCTGCCGGTTGCAGGGCGGGCATTAGCACTTCCAGTGCGCCTGCCTTATCCATTTCTTCCCGGACTATCGCTTCAACCTTTCTCAAAACACGCAGGCCTAACGGCAGCCAAGTATAAAGTCCGGATGCAAGCTTGCGGATTAGCCCAGCCCGGAGCATCAATTGGTGGCTGATAACGACTGCATCGGCAGGGATTTCTTTAACGGTATTAAGGGGGAACTGGGATGTACGCATGTTATTTCTTGATGAAAAAGGGGTTATTTTACAAGGTTAGCACCAGTTTCGTACGCATTCTTACTGAATGAAATTGATGCGGGTACACGTTATACTTTTTTAGGCTATTCAAATACGGTGAACACGATCAAACCGCGAGACAAAGTAACGTGGGGATTATAGCTATTTCATATATAATCCAGCGAGAGATTATCATGGATAACATACTGTATCCAGTGTACCCATGCACTGGGCTAACCAAGGACGTTTTTCGCGTCCTACAACACATCATGGCTTATTGGATTGTTTCTCATGGTGCGGGTGGGGTTGGTGAATCGCCGTGCAAACACAAATTGTGTGTTTGCACAAAGGGTAACTATTAACAGGATGAGTAGTTAAATTTAATTATGTCTATCGCTGACTTGCTCAATAGCCGGTTGAAAACTTGGCAAGCTATTGTTCTAACATCCGTGTTGTTTTATGTGGCAGGACGGTTAGCGTTTCCTTTGACGTGGCCTCAAGGCCATGTTGGTGCAGTTTGGCCGCCTGCGGGCATCGGGCTGGGGGCCGTATTGTTATGGGGTAATGCTGTGTTGCCGGGCATCTATCTGGCTGATCTCCTGCTGCATTATGAAATGTTTAACCTGGCGGATACGCCGACTAAGCAACTGATATTTTTCATTAGTCCACTCAGCAGCGTTTTACGGGCCTGGCTGGGCCGCATTCTTGTTAAGCACTACGCCGATTTCCCCAACGAACTTATTTCCTTACGCTCAAACGCACTGTTCTTTTTTTGGGCAGGCCCAATGGCCGTTTTTTTGCCGACAGCCGCCAGTACAGCGGCGCTGTTTTTTTCTGATGTTATTACTAAACAGGACGTTGGTTTTACCTTTATGACCGGTTGGCTGGGTGACTGTTCAGGGATCGCTATATTTACCCCCTTGTTTTTTATTGCTTTTAATAAAGCGCATCGAATATGGCGGCAGCGATTGATTTCCTTGGGGTTGCCGTTGACACTTGTGTTTATAGCGGTCGCTATGGGTTATTTCTACGCCCAGGGTAAAGAGCTTGAGAGGTTGCATAAGCTTATGGGTGATCAAATGGAAGCGGCCAAAGATTCCTTGCAGGATGAATTTGTTGTCCATTTGAACGTGCTTGACCGTTTCAAAGATATGATTGCGCTTAAGACCACCATCAGCGGTGCCTATTTTCGTTTTAGCGTACAAACGGATCTAGAAAACCATCCCGATTTGTTCCATATTGAATGGTTGAGGGCCGTAAAGGATAGTGGTGATGATTATCGTTTCATCAGGCAATATGCCGAGAATAATCAGGGCAGCCTTCCAGCTGATTTTAATTCCATCCCTGAGTTGGTCAATACATTAAACATCAAACGGGACATTGCCACCCTAATCGGTAAGCAGCGCTTTTTAGTTGCCGTACCCCGCTACGAAACAGGCGCTAATAGCTGCGAATGCGTCAAGGGTGCTGTGGTCGGGGTTTTTGGAATTAAAGCTTACTTGTATGATGCTATGCGCCGAGGCAATTACAAGCATATCGTCGTTAAATTGTCCGATGATGTCAGTAAGCCCAAGTTCACGGCCAGCTTTGGCTTGGATAGTGACGAAGAAGCGGAGGATCCTTTCAACCTTGCCAAACTAGAAACGATAAACTTAGGCAACCAAAACTGGCTGTTGCAAGTTACGCCCAACAAAAATTTCCTGGCTGAATATTATTCCTGGTCGCCTTGGCAATTATTGGTGGGCGGGATGTTTTTAACCGGATTTATCAGTATCGGTTTGTTGGTGTTAACGGGACAGACGGAATTTGTCATTACACAAGTTGATAAACGTACCCTGGAACTCAAGCGCAGCAACCTTAAATTGATCGCACGGGAGCGGCAGTTCAGGAAATTGGTGCAAACCCAATCGGCGATTGTGTGGCGGGCGGATCCGGTGACATTTAAATTTATCTTTGTCAGTGCCGAAGCGGTCAGTATTCTAGGTTACCCTATCAAACAATGGCTTGAAGAACCTGATTTTTGGCACAAGCATCTCCACGAAGGTGATAGGGAGCTTGTCTTAAACAAAGTTGCGCAACGCAGTATCATCGCCAAAAATAACAGCTTCGACCTCGAATATCGAATGATAGCCGCAGATGGACATATCGTCTGGCTGCGCGATATTGCGACCCTGGTAGTTGAAGCGGGTGTGGTTGCCGAGTTGTATGGTTTTATGATTGACATCACCCGGCAAAAATATTCTGAAGAGCAATTACGGCTAGCGGCCAATACCTTCGAAAGCCAGCAAGGCATCCTGATCACCGACAAGGATGCCAAAATTTTGCGGGTCAACAAAGCATTCACCCAAATCACCGGGTTTTCGGCACAGCAAGTTATTGGCGGGAATCCCCGGCTTTTAAAATCCGGGCGGCATGACCAGGCGTTTTTTCAAAATTATTGGGAAGAGCTGTTAACCAAAGACAAGTATGAAGGTGAAATCTGGAATCGGCGCAAGAATGGCGAGATTTATCCAGAATGGCAAACAGTTACCGCCGTCAGAAATGACTTGGGTGAGGTCAGCCATTATGTCTCCGTGTTTTCAGATATTACCGAAAAGAAAGATGCAGAAAACAAGATCCATAGCATGGCTTTTTACGATCCGTTGACCGGCTTGCCTAACCGGCGTTTATTGCTGGATAGGTTTGATCAGGAAATAGCGATTGCCAGAAGGCATAGACAATTTGGTGCAGTGTTATATCTTGATTTGGATCATTTCAAAATTCTCAACGATTCACAAGGCCATTTAGTGGGCGATGAGTTATTGATACAAGTGGGCAGCCGACTAGGTTCAGTGCTTAGGGAGGAAGACACCCCGTCCCGTTTGGGTGGGGATGAGTTTGTGGTGTTGTTGCATGCCAATTCTGAAACACTAGAAGCGGCGGCTGACCACGCCATGGTTGTTGCTGAAAAAATTCGGGAGCAACTCAATTCGCCGTTTGTACTGGGGCAATATCGGCATCAAATTGGCACCAGTATCGGCATCGCGCTGTTTCCCGAAAATCAAGAAAACCCCGATGCGGTATTGCAGCAAGCGGATACGGCCATGTATCGGTCAAAATCAAGTGGCCGCAACACCATTAACTTTTTCCAGCCGAGCATGCAGGTGGCAGCCGATTTGCGTTTAAGCCTGGAAAATGACCTAAGGGAGGCCATCGACCAGGGGCGATTTATCCTTTGCTACCACCCTCAAATGGATGTCTACGGCAATATGGTGGGAGCGGAAGCCTTAATACGTTGGGAAGACAAGCTTAAAGGCCGTCTGTCGCCAGCGGATTTTATCCCTGTTGCTGAAGAAAGTAACCTTATCCTGACCATTGGCAAATGGGTGCTGATGGAAGCGTGCAGCCAGATTAAGATGTGGCAAGACGACGGCCTGGACGGCCTGCCCTACGTGTCGGTCAATGTCAGTTCGCGCCAGTTCAGGCAACAAGATTTCGTAAACCAAGTTAAATTTGCGATTGAAAGCACCGGCATTTCGCCTAATCGCTTGGGCATTGAGTTGACCGAAAGCGTCATGATTGTCGATATTCAAGACACCGTTGACAAAATGAATGCCTTGAAAAAACTCGGCGTGTCGATTGCCGTGGATGATTTCGGCACTGGCTACTCTTCCTTAGTGTACCTAAAACAGTTGCCGCTAGATGTCCTAAAGATCGACAGGGGCTTTGTGAGGGACATTCTGAGCGATTCCAGCGACGCAGTCATTGTGGAAACCATCATCAGCATGGCAAAACACTTGAATATCCAGGTTATCGCAGAAGGCGTGGAAACGGCGGAGCAGCTAGCGTTTTTAAAGCAGAAAGGCTGTTCTATTTTTCAAGGTTACTATTTCGACCAGCCACTGACCGCCGCCAATTTTGCAGAGACGTATTTGAAAAAAAATAAACTAAGCTGGCTAAAAGCGTAAGCTTAAGGTGCTTTGCATTTACTATAGGGCATCTCTAATAATACCCTCTCCCTCTGGGAGAGGGCTAGGGTGAGGGATGTAACTGATTGATTTTAATCCCCTCATCCCTACCTTCTCCCGAAGTGAGAAGGAGATTTTTGAATTATTAGAGGTTCCCTATACAAGTTGCTGTTAATTTTGTGCAGAAGTCAGAGAAGCCTCAACACCCCGCCTGGCTTGCGCACTTAACGCACATGCTGGAATAAGGTACGGCTTCCAGGCGTTCTTTTCGGATAGGCTCGCCGCACAATTCGCAAATGCCGTACTCGCCGCTGTCTATTCGGGCTATCGCTTGTTGCACCCGATCCCGCTCGGCCCTGGCGGCATTGCCCAGATAATCCAGCACTTCGTCATTTTCTGATTGCGTGGCTAGTTCGGCGGAATCTTTTTCTAATGGAACATCTTCATGTTTGACATCCTTGGTGATCTTGGCCAGGCGATCGTCCAATTCCTCCAACATTTCAATCAGATGGCTACGGACTTCATCATATTCTTTCATTGCACTACTCCTGCCTTTGCTTTGCCCTTTATTTTAGGCATTGTTCTATACTTAGGACATCAACTAATATTCAAGCATCCTACCACTAACTATGCAAAATGACATCCAGCGGTTACTTAATGCCGCCAATCAAGTTATCCTCGGCAAAGACAGGCAAATCCGCCTGGCGGTGTGTTGCCTGCTGGCGCGGGGGCATTTGTTGATCGAAGACATTCCCGGCGTGGGCAAGACCACGCTGGCACATACGCTGGCCAAGTTGCTGGGGATGAACTACCAGCGCATCCAATTTACCAGCGATATTTTACCGGCAGATATTATCGGCGCATCGGTGTTTGATGCCAAAAACCATGAATTCAAGTTCCA
The DNA here is from genome assembly GCA_043771735.1 of Methyloglobulus sp. GTDB lineage: Bacteria > Pseudomonadota > Gammaproteobacteria > Methylococcales > Methylomonadaceae > Methyloglobulus. The sequence goes on along the minus strand of JAYVGW010000123.1, from coordinate 6,955 downwards.
TCCCGGCCCTATATTTAACCAGATGGTGCTGGCGGATGAAATTAACCGCTCAACACCAAAAGCGCAAAGTGCCTTATTGGAGGCGATGGAAGAACAACAAGTCACCGTGGAGGGAATCACCTATCAGTTGCCGGAACCTTTTTTCGTGATTGCCACGCAAAATCCGTCGCACCAGATTGGCACGTTCCCACTGCCGGAATCGCAACTGGACCGCTTTTTGATGCGGATTGAGTTGGGCTACCCTGATCCGCAATCGGAGCGGCAATTGCTGACAGGACAAAACCGGCATCTTCTGATTGAGTCACTGACTGCACAGTTGTTGCCGCAAGATTTGCAGCAAATACAAAAAACCATACGCAAAATCCATGTATCCCCTGCCTTGCTGGATTACTGCCAGGCAATCATAAATTTTACCCGCGAATCACCCGAATATCATTGTGGCTTATCGCCAAGAGCTGGGTTGGCATTGCTGACGGCTGCCAAAGCCTGGACATTTATGGATAACCGCGACGCGGTCATCCCGGAAGACATACAAGCTGTGCTGGCATCGGTTGCTGGGCACCGCTTACGGTCTGGTAATAACGATTCCGAAGCTATCGTCGCACCCATCTTGGCTAAGGTTGCCGTTAATTGAACCCGTTACCTTTAAAAGAACGCTTTGGGCTGGACCGGTTTTTCTTGGGTGAGCGAAGGCCAGACGGCAAACCGTTAACCCTAAACCAGCGGCGGATATTCATTTTACCGACGCAACGCGGCTTAGGTTTCGGCTTATTGATCCTGTTATTAGCGCTGATTGCCTTTGTGTACAACAACAATCTGGCCTATATGCTGGCGTTTTTGCTGGGCAGTATTTTTTTTATTACCATTTTGCATACTTATAAATCCCTGGCTGGCTTGACAGTCCAAGAAGGCCAAGCCATTGCCGTGTTTGCTGGCGAGGCGGCGGGTTTTGGTGTGCATATCGACAATCCTACACCGGTTGAACGCCAGAATGTCCGACTAAAAATGAAGACGGCTGAAAATTTCAACCTGAAGGCACATAGCAAGGCGCATCTAACCTTATACGACCTGACCCAGAAACGGGGCTGGCATCCGGCAGGGACGGTCACCATTTCCAGCACTTATCCCTTAGGTTTGTTCCGCGCCTGGTCGCCTATACGTTTCAATGCCAAAGCCTTGGTGTACCCGAAGCCAGCAAACCAGGAAGTCCCCTTTCCAGAAACGGGTTCAACCCAAAATCAACAAGGCCGATTCAAAAAAGGCGGTGATGAATTTTATGGCTTACAAAGTTACCAGGCTGGCGATCCGATCAGGCATATACACTGGAAAGCCTATGCCAAAGGACTGGGCTTGTTCAGCAAACAATACGGCGGGGAAAGTTCGTCAGAAATCTGGCTGGATTTCGGACATGCGCCTGGTCAGTCGCTAGAGGAACGCCTGAGCTACTTATGCCGCTGGGTGGTTGATGCCGAGCAAGCAGGGCTGAGTTACGGATTCATACTAGCCGGCTTGCGGCTAGAACCCGGCAACGGCCCGGCACATTACCGGAAATGCCTTGAAGCTTTGGCGTTGTTTTAACGGCTATGATTACTAATCCCGCCCATAACAAAGAAATCCTGATTTTTTTGCTGTCGTCGATCGGCCTAATCGTGTTGCCGCATGTTTATCACTTGCACTTGGCGGTGTTTGGGTTTTTCTGCCTGCTGCTCGTTTGGCGGTTTGTCGGCATCTGGAAACCTGAGCGCTTACCGACTTTCCCCATTATTTTGCTCCTGATAGTCTGCGGAATGGCCATTCTGTATACTCAGCACCGCGGCATTTTGGGGCGTGACGGCGGCACCAGCCTGTTCGTGATTGCGCTGGGTTTGAAATTGATGGAGATAAAAAGCGAACGCGACCTTTACCTGATCAATTATCTGGCGTTTATCGTGGCCGCCTCGCAGTTTTTGTACGAACAAAGCATCCTAATGGCGGCTTACATCCTGTTTGTGTGCTGCGTGTTGTTGGCAACGCTGGTGTATATCAATAGTTATGTTGCCCAAACAGGGACATCGCTCAAAAAAGCAGCAGTTATTGTTGCCCAAGCCATACCGATGGCAATCGTAGTGTTCATCCTATTCCCACGGGTTGAAGCGCCTAGATGGTTGTTATTTAACGATGAACAGAAAGCCAAGATGGGGCTGAGTGACTCAATGGAGCCCGGTTTCATCACCGACCTAGGCATGTCGGATGAGCTGGTGTTCAGGGTAAAATTTACCGGAGCGATTCCGCCTTCTAAGCAGCGCTATTGGCGCGGCCCAGTGCTAACCCAAACCGACGGCAAAAAGTGGACGCAAGCGAATGACCTGTCTTACCAAAAGTATTTAGATAAACCGACATTTTCGGGAAAGCCTTACCAGTACACCCTGTTGATGGAACCACAGGAGAAAAACTGGGTGTTTGCCCTGGACATGCCAGCCGATTACCCCAATCCATTACGGCAAAATGCCAATTATCAACTGATAACATCGGATGACCTTCGTAAGCGCACCGAATTTAAACTGATGTCTTATCCCGCATACAATACGGGCTACCTTACCAAAACCGAATATAAAGATGCCCGGCAGTTGCCCGGTAAGCCTTCGGAGAACATCAAACAATTGGTTACGCAATTACACGGCTTCGACAGCCAACCGGACGAGTTTATCAACCAATTGCTCAACCACTTCAGGAAAGAAGATTTCCATTACACCTTGACCCCGCCGTTGATGGAAGACAACCCGATTGAAACATTTTTGTTTGAAACCCGCTATGGATTTTGCAGCCATTATGCTTCCGCTTTTGTTTACCTGATGCGCGTGGCGGACATTCCCGCGCGCGTGGTGACCGGTTATCAAGGTGGTGAATTCAATGAGGTCGGTAGTTTTCTGGAAATCAAGCAAGCGGATGCCCATGCTTGGGCGGAAGTCTGGCTGGATAAGCAAGGCTGGGTCAGGGTTGACCCGACCGCCGCCATTGCGCCCGAACGGATCGAAAAGAATATCGACATCGCCCGTCTCGTTCCCGGCGGCCTGATCAGTTATGCTACACCCGGCTCGGGACAAGCCGCATTTAATCTGCTGAAACAAGCACGGCAGCTTTGGAGCAACGTCGATTACAACTGGCAACGCTGGGTCATCAATTACAACAACGCCAACCAAGCCAGTTTCCTGTCGTCATTCGGTATCGCAGACTTCAAGACGATGGTGTACTGGATGATGGCTATCGTAGGCATCATCACCGCCCTACTCAGCCTGTTTTTACTGTACCAAAGACCGAAATCCACTGACCGTACCTTGATAGTCTACAACCGCTTTTTAAAGAAAATCGCCAAGGCGGGATTAAGCAAAAAACCAGGTGAAGGCGCAAGGGATTTTGCCGAACGCATCAAACCCAAATTGCCGGAACAGGCTGTTAGCATAGAACAAATTACCACCGCTTTCATATCCCAACGCTATGGTAGTAAAGCATCAGATGCGGGTTTAAGGTTGTTGGATGATTTGGTGACTATGTTTAAGGTAAAATTTCAGGAAACTAACAATCTGAGTAAAACACATGAACAAGATAAAAATAAGTTGTAGGGTACGCATCGCGTACCTTTTTCAATGCGTTTCGGGTGTAGCAACCACTAAAAAAGATACGCGATGCGTACCCTACTCGGCTTGTTAGGCTTAAATTCAATTATGGAATCTGAAAACAATGTCATAGCGTGTTCAGAATGCTTTGCTGATCAAGGGTTGAAACTTTATGCCATACAAATTGGTATTGAAGAAATTGGCGTTTGCCCGAATTGTGGGAATGCTAAAGGGCGAAAATTATCAATCTCTGATCTGTTTGATCTGGCTCATCGTTTTTTTGTTTGGGGATCACTTCTCAGGTGTAAGTACGGGGCAGCTCCATTAATTCAATTCAACGAGCATCAAAGTACCTGCATTGATTTTTCACTATGGCTCAAACCTGATGTAGAGATATTTGAACGCCTACTAGGTATTGGCTTCTTCGACTATGGCCCGAGATTATGGATGATTGGTGAAGTTGAGCCACTTAAAGCAATACAAACCACAAAGAAGCGTGTGTCAATTGTGGAACGGATTATCAGCGAGTACCCAAAACGGGTTATTGAGCCTCATGAATTTTTTTACAGAATTAGAAAAAATCCAAAAACACCATCAAACCCACTTGAATATGATAGTCCTCCATCAGATCTTGCTGGTACGGGGCGGTTAGATACTAAGAGAAACCCTATCCTATATGCTTCTCAAGATTTGCAGGTTTGTGTCCATGAATGCAGAGTTACAGCAGAAGATGAACTTTATGTCGCAACCCTTAAGCCTAAACGGCATCTTAAGCTCCTGGATTTGTCAATTCTACTCAAGGAAGAAAATGTTACCGAATTTGAAAGCCTTGATATGGCAGTGCACATGTTATTTTTTGCAGCCAAGCACTCTTATAAAATAACAAGAAGCATTGCAATCAGAGCGCAGACCGCAGGTTTTGATGGGGTAGTTTTCCCATCATATTTCAGCCTATTGCGCATTGGTGTAATGCCGTTTCCAACGATATATGGAATATCGCATCGCAGAATACCAGGGTTTCAAGAGTATGAACAAGACAAAGCAATCCCCAACTTAGCCATTTTTGGTCGGCCTATCAAACAGGGTTGTATCACAATAGAATCTATTAACAAGCTCATCCTTAATCGTGTTTCATATGATTTTCACTTTGGACCAGCTAGGTAAGGTACGCATCTCGTACCACTACAAAGCGTTTCGGGTAGCTAAGTAGGGTACGCATCGCGTACCTTTTGGGGGGCTAAATTCACTTAAATGGTTTAAAAATGGTACGCGATGCGTACCCTACGGACTTACGACAATTGGTTTGGACATTGCAAAAAGCGTATTTCAAAGACCGTGAGACGCACACCCATAGGGCGACAATAGCGTAGCGTATTGCGCCGCATGGGGTGTGCAGTGGCCTATGAAATGCTCTTCTCTTCGTTCAGCATACACTCGATTGATGCACCTCGTGCCGCGGCAGATATTATGGGTTAATTTCCAATCATTCAGTAGATGAAATCAAAACAACTTACCCAACAACCCCGCCACTGTTTCGATTAAATCCGTTTCCAGTACGCTATTAAAACTACCGCTGGTATTAGAATAATCGGTTGCTACATTGGGAAGGACATTCTGCTTCTGTTGTTTTTGCTTTGCCATCTCGATGGCGTGTTCTTGATGCAACAGTTGCCCACCGGCTTTTTTCCATTCCAGTAGATGCGTCAATTCGCCGCTATCCAGCCAGATGCCGTGGATGATGCACTGGTCAACAACTACGCCGCTGCGCTGGCCGAAATTGACGCGGTTCATGTGCCTGCGGCATTCCGGGCATTTTACATAACGGATTTTTTGGGGCTTGCGGTAATGGTCTTTGTTGATGTTGTCGATGTGTTGGTGGTTGATATCAAAGACGTTGGAAACTGAGCTTTGCATAATTAGCTCTATTTCGCCTTTATCAAAAAACAGGCCAAAGCACGATTGACAGCGCTCAATCGCTAAAGGCTCCGGCATTTTTAAGCGGATGGTTTGTAGTGCTTTGTCACAGTTTGGACAAATACGTTTGCTGTGCAGTTTTTCTACTTTATACGGATGCTTGGCGTGCAAATCGACATCGCTGCGGGTATTGCAATAATCGCAACGGTTGGTATTGGCAGCCAGCGGTGCTGAACAGGAAGTGCATCTAGCCATGATTCATCAGCACCGGATTACAACGCGTCTAAAATGGCTTGTCTTTTGTCGGCGTATTCCTGGTCGGAAATCAAGCCTTCTTTATTGAGTTCTTTGAGTTGCGCCAACTTAGCCGCAACGTCGTTAGCGGGTTGTGCTGTTGGGGCTACAGGCGCGTTTTGCATCCCTTGTGCCATCGCTTGCCCTAAACCGATACCTGCGCCCAAACCTACGCCGGCACCTGCTGCACCGCTTTCGTTGCGTGCCGCTTCGCGCATGGCTTCAAGCTGTTGCAGCTTGGCATAATCTACGCCTGCTACCTGTGCAGCTTGCGCTTCGGCGGTGACATTGGCAATGCGGTTGATGCGAGTCAGGGTTTCGTCATCGAAACTCGTGCCTTCGATACGGAAGTCGGTCATCTCAAAACCGAGCTTGCCAAAATCGGCATTTAATTTTGCCGATACGCCGTCAGATATTTCATTACGGCTGGCATCAATATCGGCGTAGGAATATTTGCTTTCGGCGAGAAAGTCACTCAGCGGATGAATAATCCGCTCGGACATGACCCTGCGGAAATCTTCAACCAGGAAATCGCCATGGCTGCCGACCACATTGACGAAAAACCCACGCCCGTCAGAAATTCGGTAACTGTAATTGCCATAAGCCTTTAATCCAACAGGAAATTTATACTTCGGGTCGTCATATTTAATATTCGACGTAGTACCCCATTTTTGGTTAAGGATTTCCGTGCGTCTAAAAAAGTAAATGCCGACTTTGTGATGGCTTTCAAAAAACTGCATGAAGTTTTTGATCGTCGTCCAAAACGGGATGTTGGCGGTTTCCAGCGATACCAAGCATTGCTCCTCGATCACCGCTTGCACTTTGCCTTCGTAAACGAAAATACAGCCCTGCCCTGGGCCGACAATCAGCTTGGACGCATTCTTGATTTCGTCGCCGTTGTCGCTCCATTCATGAAACAAGGCATCGGGATTGGCATCGCGCCATTCGATAACCGAACGTAGTTGCCGTCTAATACCGTCAAAAAGTGCCATAAAATTCTCCACCGAGCTAAGTAGTGGTTTTATGTTAGTTGAAATGCTTGAAATAGCAATAAATGCTAGGGGGCGTTCTCATTTAAGCCAAATCAAAATGCTGGCTAGGCTGAGCAGGGTCATATAATTAACCGCCAACCGCTCGTAGCGAGTGGCGACGCG
>JAYVGW010000122.1:0-4258 GCA_043771735.1 Methyloglobulus sp. | reverse complement strand
CAAGGCATCGGGCCGTGTCTACCGACGCCTGTTCCCATTTGTAACTTTCCCGATCCTGGTAGCTGCGTTGCCTGCGGGTGTGGTTCTTGCCGTAGCTCGTACGGCGGGTAAATTGTAGGGAGGGTTAGCCGCGCAACATGATTGGGCTTGAGCTGTCTCTGTGGGCTTGGCGCGGCGTAACCCGCCGAATGTGGTGTCCGTCGAAGTGGCGGATTTCGAGGTGCGTATAATCTTTACTGTGCGAAGCTTGAAAGCATGGTAAGTTGGGGTGAGGCACGAACCCCAACACTTTGGGTCGCATTTTGTTGGGGATCGCAAGCTCGCCCAAAACCTATTTTTTCAAGCCAAGATCACTTGCCCTTCATTTGCTGTTCCAGTCTTAATTTGAATCAAAAAGCAGAAAATCACGGGATAGACTCACTTTTTAAACAAAACCATCAAACTGCTAGGTACTAAAAAGGGTCGTTAGACCATTTTTAGTACCGCTTAATTTATAGAGAAAATCTAGTCTTTATCAACTTCCTTCATACTTAACCTGACCCGGCCTTGACGGTCAATTTCCAGGACTTTAACCCTGACAACATCGCCTTCGGTGAGTTTGTCGCTGACTTTATCTACATGGTCGTCGGAGATTTGTGAGATGTGTACGAGGCCGTCTTTGCCTGGCAGGATAGTCACAAACGCGCCAAAATCCATCAGCCTTGCGACCTTGCCTTCGTAGATTTTGCCGACTTCAACATCGTCGGTGATCTCTTCAATTAAGCGACGGGCTTCTTCACCAGCGGCTTTATCGACGGAAGCGACTTTGACTACACCATCGTCGGTGAGGTCAATGCTGGCACCGGTTTGTTCGGTAATGCCACGGATAGTCGCACCGCCTTTGCCGATGACTTCGCGGATTTTGCTGGGGTCGATCTTAAAGCTGATGATGCGTGGCGCGAAATCTGACATTTGATCGCGGGTAGTAGCCAGGGCTTTGTTCATTTCGCCCAGGATATGTAAGCGGCCTGTCTTGGCTTGTGCCAACGCTGTTTTCATGATTTCTGCGGTAATGCCGTCAATTTTGATGTCCATTTGCAGGGCGGTGATGCCGTCTACAGAACCCGCAACTTTAAAGTCCATATCGCCTAGATGGTCTTCATCGCCCATGATGTCGGACAACACGGCAAATTTGTCGCCTTCCTTGATAAGTCCCATTGCAATGCCAGCCACGGGCGTTTTAATGGGTACGCCTGCATCCATTAAGGCAAGGCTGGTGCCGCACACGGAAGCCATTGAGCTTGAGCCATTGGATTCTGTGACTTCTGATACGACACGTAGCACATAAGGGAATTCTTCCATATTCGGCAGCACAGCCAACACGCCGCGTTTGGCTAAACGACCATGCCCGATTTCGCGGCGTTTGGGCGAGCCGACCATGCCGGTTTCACCTACGCTGTAGGGAGGGAAGTTGTAGTGCAACATGAACGGGTCTTTAAATTCACCCTTCAAGGCATCAATAATTTGCGCGTCGCGTTGTGTACCTAAGGTTGCCACGACTAAGGCTTGCGTTTCACCACGAGTGAACAGGGCAGAACCGTGGGTCCTGGGCAAGACTCCAGTACGTACGGAAATAGGCCTGATTGAATCCAGGGCGCGACCATCTATACGTTTGCTGTCGTTCAGGATAGCATCACGAACGATTTTATATTCCAGGTTTTCGATAATTACGCGAATGTCTTTTTCGGCATATTCACCGGTAGTGGTCAGCTTATCTACGACTGCTGACCTGATTTCTTTCAGTTTGTCTTGCCTGATAAGTTTCTCAGCAATTTGGTAGGCTGTTTTGATGTCGGCTTCGACGTGGCTTGCTACTTGTTTTTCGAGTTCTGCGTTAGCGGCTGATGCCGACCATTCCACTTTGCCCGTGCCTGCGGCTTTAGCAAAGTCGTTAATTGCGTTGATCGCCGTTTGCATTTGCTCGTGGCCGAACAGTACCGAACCCAACATGATTTCTTCGGATAGGCCTGCGGCTTCGGATTCAACCATCAATACCGCTTGGGCAGTACCTGCAACGACCAGGTTTAACTGCGATTCTTTGAGTACGGCAGGGGATGGGTTGAGCAGATACTCGCCGTCTTTGTAACCAACACAAGCTGCACCTATTGGGCCATTAAAGGGCAAACCCGAAACTGCCAAAGCCGCAGAAGCGCCCAATAAGGCGACCACTTCCGTGTCAACGTCAGGGTTAAGCGACATCACAGTTGCGACTATCTGGGTTTCGTTAGTGTAGCCTTCAGGGAAAAGTGGGCGTATTGGGCGGTCAATCAGGCGTGAAATCAGGGTTTCCTGCTCGCTGGGACGGCCTTCGCGTTTAAAAAAGCCGCCCGGTATTTTGCCTGCGGCGTAGGCTTTTTCCATGTAATTGACCGTGAGCGGGAAGAAATCGCCACCACTCGGCTCTTTTTTGCCAACGACAGTGACTAAAAGCGTCGTGCCTTCAACATCAATAATGACGGCACCATCGGCTTGACGGGCTATTTCGCCTGTTTCTAAGGTGACGGTGCGGTCGCCGTACTGAAATTGTTTCCTGACTGGATTCACTATAAGGTTCCTTATGTGTTTAAAGAATTAATTAAGGGCGTTCACTAGAGAAAGTGAATCAGGAACGGCTAGTTTGCGGGATTTAACAATAAGCGCAATCAAGCCGTTCCAGGCTTGGGTTGTTTACGATGGATTATTTACGTAAGCCGAGGCGCTCAATCAGGGAGCGGTAACGGGCAATATCTTTGTTTTTAAGGTAATCCAGCAGTTTGCGGCGTTGGTTAACCATCCGCAACAATCCCCGACGGGAATGGTTGTCTTTTTTATGTTCGGCAAAATGCGGTGTCAGTTGCAAGATGTGCGCTGTCAGTAAAGCGACTTGTACTTCCGGTGAGCCAGTATCCGTTTCTGTTAAACGGTAGGCTTCGACAACGGCTTTCTTTTCTTCTGTGGAGAATGACATTAAGTAATCCCTATTAAGATTAATAAAAAATAAAGCGCTTGCTTAAATTTAAAAAAACAGCAAGGGCCAGTAACAAACCATTTCCACGATAGGGTGTAGAAATGTTTAATGAGGTTCAGTGTTGTTTTGAACCTAATCGTTCAGGTTGAACAATTTTTTCGGTGCTAGTTTACCATCCAAACGCATTTCCCCCAACCCTAAAAACACGGCTGCATGGTACATTCGAACCATGCCTAGCAAGTTTTCGGCAAGGTTTAATGTTTGCCCTTGTCTGGTGCTCGCGGCTTGCTGGTCATTAAGATGCACAGCAGGCAAGTTTTGTAAGGGCGCATCGACAGCAATCAAGGCTGCCAGCAGTTGTTGCTCGTCCAGTTCTTGTAATTGTTCTAGCGACATGGCCTGTTCAATGTGGAACTGCCCCGCCTGCAACCGTCGTAATGCCTTGACGGTTGCGCCACAACCCAGTTCTTCACCAATGTCTTCGGCAAGAGAGCGGATATAAGTCCCTTTTGAGCAGTACACTTCAAGTTCTAAGCTGACTTTTTGTGCATCCAACAACTTTAATTCAAATATTGTAATGTGCCGAGCTTTCCGTTCGACAGTTTTACCTTCCCTGGCTAATTCATACAGCTTTTTGCCATTCTGTTTTAATGCCGAATACATGGGTGGAATTTGGTCGATTTCACCAGTAAATTTTTCCAGGATGGCTTTTATACCCGCAATGGTAAATTCGGGGATAGCCCGTGTTGCAATAACACTGCCTTCCAAGTCCCCAGTATCGGTCTTGATTCCGAGTTGGATCAGGACTTGATAACGCTTGTTGTCATCCAACATCATCCCGGAAACTTTGGTGGCTTCACCAAAGCATAGCGGCAGCAAGCCTGTCGCCAAGGGATCCAGGCTACCGGTATGCCCTGCCTTATTGGCATTGAACAAGCGTTTTACCTCTTGTAATGCCCTGTTTGACGATACCCCTAAGCGTTTATCCAGCAACAGTATCCCGTGAATATTGCGCTTGGAATGACTGGTTTTCATAAGGTATCGTTATCATCTTTTTCCGTCGGGTTGGCTTTGTTCACGTCACTTAGCAGCTCTGCAACCCGCATTCCGGTATCAAATGAGTCATCATATAGAAATTTTAGCTCGGATATGTGCCGTAACTGCATTTTCTTAGCCAAGAGATGCCGAATCATGGGGGCTAGTTCGTTCAGCCACTTAATGTGGTTCTTCTTGGCCAGCCCGTCAGAGTTAAGCACGGTAAAGTAGATTTTG
>JAYVGW010000121.1:0-5621 GCA_043771735.1 Methyloglobulus sp. | reverse complement strand
GAAGCCAACGGTTTGGCTGCCTTGGTGTTCGTTAATACTTTATTGGCAAGTGCGGCGGCGACCTTGTCCTGGATGTGTGCAGAATGGCTAATGCGCGGTAAACCCAGCATGTTGGGTGGTGCTTCCGGTGCTATCGCAGGTTTGGTTGCAATCACACCAGCCTGTGGTTGGGCAGGCCCGATGGGCGCTATTGTTCTGGGCTTAGTCGTTGGCGCGGTATGCTTCTGGGGCGTTACCGGCCTTAAAAGCATGCTGGGGTATGATGACTCCTTGGATGCGTTCGGCGTACACGGCATAGGTGGAATTATCGGTGCTATTGGCACCGGAGTTGTCGCTAGCCCTAGCTTGGGAGGCACAGGTGTTTGGGATTATGTCGCAAATGGCGTGGCAGAATTCAGCATGGCTACCCAAGTTACCAGCCAATTATGGGGTGTTGGCGTGTGTATCGTCTGGTCGGGGGTCGTCTCCTTTGTCGCCTTTAAAATTGTGGATTTGTTGATCGGGCTACGGGTAAGCGAAGAAGTCGAGCGCGAAGGCTTGGATATTTGCGAACACGGTGAGTCGGCTTATCACGATTGATTGAGATATTGATTAGATTGTAGTTAGGGAGACGTAGAGACGCAAAATATTGCGTCTCTACAGACAAGGCATCAAAATTTTCAGACTTGGCAGGATATGCTGAACGACGGGAAGCGCATCTTACGGGTTTATGCCTACAGTTCCATCATCCGATTGTTCAAGCCTGAAATAAGCATCAGTTATTTCGTCAACAAGTGCTTCAGCTATTGCCATATTTTGTGCTTTAGTGGTTTTCTTTTTAGCGGTTTTAACGCCCAACATGACAAAGCTCCTGCCCTCATCATCAACAATATCAGTCACCGTAATTTTAAAGCCTTTATAAGGGACGGTATGGATAGGGGTAATTGATACTATGGCACTTGCGCGTCTCTTAACTTCTGCCTTCATCTTAGCGGCATCAGAATACACAATGCCGATATTTAGATTATCGACTAAAAACCTATCGCAAGCCTTAAAGTTAGGGCAGGATACAAGCTGAACATCAGGAAAGTTGGATTGAATAACGCCCGTTCTTGCATACTTGGACGTACCATCAAAAAACAGCCCTGCATCAGCAAAAACCGATGTTGAAGCAATCATAAGTGATAACGCTAACAATGTTTTTTTCATTTAATTTCCTCTACCAAATTAAAAATTAAGGACTGGCCCCATTATTGTCAGGATCAGGAGTTTTGTATTAATACGCCGCCATAAAGATAATTTCTATTGTTGTCGCCCTGGCTTAACATTCGTAGATAACTATAGACTTTTCGATAGCTTATTCTGTGAACGGATTATCACTTTCTTGATATTGCGCGTGACCAACATCTCAATTTAGGAATGTTTTTTGACGAACGGGACAAGCCTTGGGCTGAGGCTACTGAGCAGGTAACCTGTAATCATCAAGCTTTACTTACCATTAGCGTATTGGTGGATCAGTGCGCTGATAAGGGTTTGATAAGGCAAACCTTGGCTAAGGGATTTGGCTTTTATACGCTCAATATCGCTTTCTAACAGCCTAATACTGATGGCTTTTTTCTTGCTCGTTTGAGAACGTGCAATTTGTGTGTAACGCTTTTTTCTTTTTCTACGCTATCAATACTTATCGCACGACCGCTTTCAACGTACTCGATAATGGCTTCTTCTTCGGCTGAAAATTTAGCTGTCATGGTTGACTCCTCCTAAGTGAAGCTTCTGATGTTTACGGCTAGGGATGATGTTTTTCAGAAAAATCGTTTCTTCATCGCCTACAAATGGCGCGTAATTAACATAGCCCCTTATTTAAACCTTATCTACGAACGGGTTCTAGCAAACATAAACGTGCTTACAATACACTCAGCAACATTATTTTTAGCCGTTCACTCGTTGTATGTTAATAAATTGTGTATGATTGGGTTCTAGGTAATATCTAACTTTAAGCTACAACTAATTGAGAGAAGTCATGAAACTAATAACAGCGATTATTAAACCATTCAAGATGGATGATGTGCGGGAAGCCCTGTCTGAAATTGGCGTGGCAGGTGTGACCGCCACGGAAGTCAAAGGCTTTGGGCGGCAGAAAGGCCACACCGAATTGTACCGTGGGGCAGAGTATGTGGTCGATTTTTTGCCCAAGGTAAAGCTGGAAATTGCCGTCAGCGATGATGTGGTGGATAAGGCAGTGGAAACTATTGTTAACGCGGCCAACACCGGCAAGATCGGTGACGGTAAAATATTTGTGACAAATCTCGATCAAGTGATCCGTATCAGGACTGGCGAAACGGGAGAAGATGCCATTTAAACGGCGTTGAGATACACGATGAAAACTAAAAATAACAATAAATACGTAGCTCTTGCTTTGCTTTTGGCTCCTGGACTGGTTTCAGCGGCTGAACTGAACCAGGCGAATACTGCCTGGATACTGACTTCGACTGCGCTAGTGCTGTTCATGACCATCCCTGGCTTATCGCTGTTCTACGCAGGCCTGGTCAGAAGCAAAAATGTACTGTCGGTATTGATGCAGTGTTTTGCGATTACCTGCACCGTCTCAATACTTTGGCTGGCTGGCGCTTACAGTTTAATCTTTTCCGATGGCGGCGACCTGCAACAATATCTGGGTGGAATGTCAAAAGCGTTTTTGCCGGATATAAGCACGACATCCTTGACGGGCGATATTCCTGAAACGGTTTATTTCATGTTCCAAATGACCTTCGCCATTATCACGCCTGCCCTGATTGTAGGCGCATTTGCCGAGCGGATGAAGTTTTCGGCGATGCTTTGGTTTAGCGCATTGTGGTTGTGCCTGGTCTATGTGCCGATTTGCCACTGGATTTGGGGCAGTGGCTGGTTAGCCGCTTTGGGCGTTATGGATTTTGCTGGGGGGATCGTCATCCATATCAATGCTGGGGTTGCGGCGTTAGTTTCTGCCCTGGTCATCGGCAAGCGCAAAGGCTTCCCGACCACCGCCATGCCGCCGCATAATATGACGATGGTGGTGACTGGCGCAGGGATGTTATGGGTGGGCTGGTTTGGTTTCAATGCCGGTAGCGCGCTGACTTCGGATGGCCGCGCAGGCATGGCGATGTTGGTCACCCATATCGGCGCTGCGGCTGGTTCTTTGACCTGGATGTTCATTGAATGGGTACGCTTTGGCAAACCTAGCGTGTTGGGCATCGTGACTGGAATGGTAGCTGGATTGGGTACGATTACCCCGGCATCTGGTTTTGTCGGTCCGATGGGCGCATTAGTCATAGGCATAACTGCCGGAATCGTGTGTTTTTACGCGACCCAATTTATCAAACGCAAGCTTATTATCGACGATTCCCTGGACGTTTTTCCTGTACATGGCATCGGTGGAATTACGGGTTCGTTGCTAACCGGCGTATTTGCGGAGGCTAGTTTGGGCGGCATTGGCCTTGCTGATGGCGTTACGATTGCTCACCAAGTCGGCGTTCAAGCCTTGGGCATTACTGTGACTATCGTATGGAGTGCATTGTTCAGTTACTTGATCCTTAAGGGCTTGGATAAATGTATCGGATTGCGTGTCACCTCAGATGAAGAGGTGCAAGGACTCGATCAGGTCTTACATGAAGAAACTGGTTACTTGGATATCTAAGACCAGCCAGCGGTTTCGGTCTAAATCCAACCTAGGGTGGCGGACTCAAGACCGTCACCCAGGTCAGACAGGTTCGACCCAATCCACAAGTGGGTTTATAAGTCGGCTGTGTAATGTTATTAAAGGGTCGCTGGACAATTCGATTCAATTCATCCTTAGGCCATTTCAAAAAACCAAGGACAACAATGAACACAATCAACAAGCTGACGCTCCTACTGGGCGTATCGAAAGATTTAACCAGCGCTTCTTAAAACTTCCGCAGCCTTTCTCCTCATTCCTTAACCCGCTAATCATCACGGTTTGCTTAGTCGCAGCTTACGCCGTGTTGGGTTTTTATGCACTACCAGCGGTTTTGAAATCAAAAATACCCAGCATTATTCAAGAAGAAACCGGCAGGAAAGCCTCGGTTGCCAAGATAGAATTCAATCCTTTCAAACTGTTTGCCAGCATCCAAGGTTTCAAGATTCAGGAAAAAAATGGCAAGCCGTTTGTGGGTCTTGATAACTTTAATCTCGATATCAATGCGTTCCAGTCCATCAAGCAACTGGCTTTGGTCATTGATGAAATTTCCCTGAAAAAGCCGATAGTCCATCTTGCCAAGCTGAAAGATGGCAAATTTAATTTTGAAGACATGGCGAAACCTAAGAAAAAGGCAGAGCCAAAGAAGAAAGATGATGGTAAATTGTTTCCGCTCAATATCGTCAAGTTATCGATAAAGGACGGGAAACTAAACTGGGATGACAAGCATTTCGCAAAACCGGTATCAGAAGAAATAACCCCGATTAACTTGAATGTCAGTAATTTAAGTACGGAAGAAAAAACCAAAGCCAAACTGGATTTCAACTTGGCGCTTAAATCCGGTGGAAAACTGGACTGGAAAGCAAGCGTCGGCGTTAATCCGATCTTCTCAGAAGGCGGCATAAAACTGGATAAGGTGCAGTTGCAGAAAGTGTTGGCTTTGGCCTTGTCTGATACCGCCGCGTTTGATTTAAAAGGCCACGAGTTGTTCAATGCCGATTACAAGGTAGGCATGGACAAGAAAAACCTGAAAGTCACCATCAAGAAGACCAAACTTGAACTGAAAGATTTTCAGTTTGCAGACAAAAGTGCCGCCAAAAACTTGCTTAAAACACCAACGTTTGCTGTCGAAACCGATGCCATTGTCACTGTTGCCAAAAACGGGCTGGATGTCGCCGTCAAGAAAGCCAAGCTGAATAGCCGTGACCTACAATTTTCCAATAAGGCACCAGATCCGATTTCCGTTACCGTCCCTTATTTCACACATGAAACGGATATCAAGGTGAGCCAAACCAAGGATGGGCTTAAAGTAGCCGCGAACAAGGCCTCAATAGCGATCAAGAACCTATTGTTAAATGGGCTTAACCAGCAAAGTGTCGAAGTTAAAATTCCTGAGCTAACCTTGGAAATAAGCTATCAATTGGGTTTAACCCAGAAAGCTAAGGATATTCATGTCAACCACGGCAAGTTTGATTTTCACGATTTGCATCTGGCTGAAAAAGGTGAAAACGCCACCTTAATTAAAATTCCAGCCTTTAGCCTAAGCGAGATGGATGCTGACTTAAAAAACAGGGAAGTCAAGATAGCGTTGATAACATCTAAAGATGCCGAATTTCAGGCTTGGCTAAATCCTGACGGCAGCCTCAATTATCAAAAACTGATTCCAACGCCGGAAGGCAAAAAAGTTGAAGTTACCCGTCCTGACTACGCCACCGCTAAAACCGTTGATTTCAAGGAGGATGTGAAAACCGCGGCCACCGTTGCCACTGCGGCTACTGAACCGGTCAAACCCGAAAAAGATTGGCTACTCAATATCAATACCTTAGAATTGAACAATTATAGAGTAAATTTTGAGGACAGAACGTTCAAAAACCCCGTAAAAATGACTGCCAAGCCGATCAATTTCAAAGTCAGCAACATCACAAATAAACCTGGAGCAAAACTCCCTTTT